>NZ_JAMQOL010000048.1:0-178903 GCF_023717965.1 Paractinoplanes hotanensis
GTCGACAACCGCACCTACAACCGGCTCCTGCGCGGCCTGCGCTGGCAAGGCGAACGCGGCTTCGCGATCCTCATCGGCCGCTGGAAAGCCCTGCGCCGCACCACGATCAGCCCACGCCGGATCGGCGACATCGTCACCGCCGCGCTGCACCTCACCCATTTCGAATACAAATACCTAACCGGATCTTGCTGAGATCAGCTCACTGCAACGGCCAGCCGATCACCCGCCGCCGATACGACTACCTGTGGCAACGCCTCGGCAATCACCTGCCCTGGGTAGCCACCCAGCAGGTCAGCATCACTGGCTACGGCACACCACCTTGACGTGGGTCGAGCGCAATTTCGGGTATGCGGTCGCCCGCGCCTATGCCGGCCACAACACCGGCCGCGACATCGGCGTCACCGCCACCTACGTCCGCGCCGACATCCACGAAGTCGCCCAAGCCCTCGCCGCCCTCACCGGCGAACCCCACCCCCTGGCCGACGCCGAGCCGGGCTCAGAAAACAGGACGGCTGACCCCAGCCAAATCAGGTTAGGGCCAGCCATCGACCTACCGCGGAGCAGAGCCGAGCGGATGCTGCTCTCCCGTCAGCGCTGACAACGCGTCCGCCAGCTCATGCATGCTCGCCTTCACATATCCAGCAGTGGCGCCAATATCACTACCGGTCGTCTCGGCATGGCCCGCATACGCGCGCGCCACCGCGTACCCGAAGTTGCGTTCCACCCAGGTGATCGTCGTGTGCCGCAACCAATGCGCACTAATCTGTTGCGCCGCCACCCACGGCAGCCGCGCCCCGATCCGCACCCACAGGTGGTCGTAGCGCCGGTACGTGATCTCCTGACGGTTGCGATACCGCAGCAGCTGCCCGGTTGGCGGAGCCTTCCGCTGTACGGCATGCGCCTGCAGATGATGCATCAACGTCGGTGACACCGGCTGCCACCGAAACGTCCCGCCCTTCTCCCGCAGCAGGATCAGGCACTGCTCCGCATCGAGATCCACCGGCCGCAAACCCAGCGCACCACCACGCCGGCACGCGGTCTCCACATGCAACCGGATCAGCAGCCCGTCGAGCTCGGGATCGTCGCCACTGCTCACCGCCACCTCGTACAGCTCCGACAACCGGCTGTCCGGCAACGCCCGACGCGTCGACGCCAGCCGCTTCGGTTTCGCGACCTTCAGCGCCGGGTTCTCCGCCTCGGTCATGAACCCATCAGCGGTGGCCCGCCGGTACAGGCACCGCAACGCGGAGATGACGTGTTCCTCCGCGCTGCGCCCGCCCCGGCCGTTACGCCGCTGCACCCGTTTGGCCTTGACGTCGGCGATCAACGTGCGGATCTCCGACGGATTTACTTGATCTATACGCCGATCGCCCCAGCGTTCGACCGCCCGGGCCCAATACGTGCCGTATGCCTTCCGTAGCCCCGCCGACACCGACGCCGACACCACCGGCACATACTCAGCAAATGTCGGCGCTGTAGGCCGCACCGGCGCGCCGGCCACAAGATCGTTCGGCGAGATTCCCATCCGCTCCAGCAGCATCCGGGCCGCGTCAACAGTCGACTGATCGAGCCTCGGCTCCTCCATCAGGCGCCAGCTCCCCACGCCTCGTTGAAGACCTGGGCGACAACCTCGTCCAGAACGACCGGCGGGTGCACCACCAGCAGACCACCCTCGGGGTAAGCAGCCAACAGCACCCGGCTTCCCACCCCCAGCTCGCACCACCGGCGAGCCGCAATCGGCAGATTCACAAAGCCGCGAGCCTTCACACGGAAGATGCCCCGGCTATCAGCGAAAATCGCGATCAATCCTTGGCTGACTCGGATATCGAGGCGTTCGTTCGGCTTCCAGCCCAGCGCCGTCATGATCGCCTTGTCCGAGATGCGCCCGCCGGTGTCCAGCGTGCTCAGCCCGTAAACGGCAGTGCCGACCCGCTTCCGTTCGAGCTTGAGCAACGGCAGAGGCGGCCGGGCGGCCAGTGCACCACGCTGGTTCCAGGCCGGCACCTCGGCGGAGCGGGCAGGGATGACCGGCGGGATGACCGCGGATCGAGATTGATCGCTCACGGCATCCCCCGCCCAAGCGAGGTGACCGATCTTGACCGTACCCAAGATGGGCGATTTGCGTGGTCAGGCATGCCTGACCACCAGTACGTTGAATAACGCACGGATGCGACAAGGTTGTGTCCGGAGGGGGACTTGAACCCCCACGCCCGATAAAGGGCACTAGCACCTCAAGCTAGCGCGTCTGCCATTCCGCCACCCGGACCTGCATTGCTGCCTATTGAGGGCCGACTTAGGTCGGCGTCCCAGCGGGCCGCACAGGAAAGAACTTTACACGGCCTCGGGCGGGGGTTGCAGGGAGGGTGGGGGTGGGGACAAAAGGGGGCATACGCCCGGGTTGAGTGGGGTGGGGTGGCCTGGGCGTTCTGTTGCGGGCAGCATGGCCTGCGTGTCGCAGCCATCGCCTCTTGCTCCCGCTCGGCAGCGGGCTCTTGCACTTGCCTCGTCGGGGGATCTGGCGGGGGCCCGGGCCATGCTCGAGCAGGCGGTGGAGCTGGGGAAGATCAATCTTTCCGAGGATGATCCGGACGTTCTTCTCACCGGCTTCGAGCTGGGGCGGGTGCTTCAGCAGAGCGATGATCCGATGGCGGCCCGGCGGGTGCTGGAGGAGGCTTACGCGGCTGGGCAGTGGCGGCTGGGGGACTCGGATCCGCTCATGTTGCAGATTTCGCACGACATCGGGGTGGTGGCCGAGGAGCTGGGAAATCGGCACGAGGCTCGTAAGGCCTTCTCCCGGGTAGCTGAGTTGGGGCCGGGCGCGTTGGGGGCCGGGCACTGGGCGGTTGCCCGGGCTCGGGCCTATCTGGGGCCGGACCAATTAGACGTACGGGGGAAAAGCGCTGCGCCTGTGGGTGATGCGCCGACCACCGTGTTTGAGGCCGTGCCTCCGGAGCCTCGGCGCGGTGAGGTGCTGCCGCCGTCGGACGCCAACCAGCAGGTCTGGACCGCGCCCGAGATGGTCAGCGGGCCCCGGCGGGCGCCGGTCGAGCAGCCGACGATCGCGCAGCCGGCCATCGACCCGCGATCCGGGTCGTCCGCGCCTTACCCGCACAACCGTCAGATACCGGCCCAGCGGTCCGAGGCGATCCAGCCAACTACGCCGGCCACCCAGGGCACGCCGTTCAGCGCAACCGCCCACCCGAGTACGCGACCCGACCCGAGCACGGCGCCCGGCACTCCCGCTTACCCCGGCGCACCGGTCACAGGCGTGGCCACGCCCGCCAGCGAAAGCAACCGACTCCGCCCGGGCGCGTCCGGTAATGAAGCCGCCCCGCCCCACCCGAACGCGCCCGCCAGCGGAGGAGCCTTCCACAGCGCGCCACCCGTCGGCCCCTTCTACCCTGACGATGGCGGCTATGCGGGGCCGCCGTACGGCGATCCCGCCCATCCGGGCGTGCCGTCGAGCGGAGGCCCCTATCCGGGGACGCTGCGCGGGGAGCCGGCCTACCCGGGCGCGCCGGGCAGCGGTGGCCCCTACGCGACCATGCCGGGTGAGCCGTATCCGCACGGGTCGGGTTACCCCGAGGCGCCGGGTGCGGGCCAAGTGTTCGCGCCTGCGTACCCGTCCGGCGGCTCTGGCCCGTACGTGCAAGCAAGCGACAGCCCCGCCGGGCGTAAGGGGCTCGGGGTTTTCGCCGCTGTGGCGGCGGTGCTGGCGGCCGTCATTGCTGTTGCGGCGCTGGTCTTCGTGCTGGCCAGCCGGACGAGTGACTCGTCTGACAATGACAATGTGCCAACTCTGGCGGGGCCGGCGCCCACCGATGTGCGGCTGCGGGACACCGGGGCCACGGTCGGCGTCACCTGGACGGATCCGACCCGGGCCACCGTGTCCTTCATGGTCATCATGGGGCGGCCGGCGCAGGAATTGAAGCCGGTCGGGACGGTCGGACCTGGGCAGACATCGTTCGAGATGACTGGGCTCAATGCCACCGTCAACTACTGCTTCGCGGTTGTCGCCGTCTACAGCGGGAATCAGTTCGCCACGTCGCCGCAGGCGTGCACCAGCCGGGCTTCGGCTACTCCACGATAGATGCTGGTGACTCTCCGGAAGAGATGATCACTCTGCGCTACCGTCCTTATCCACAGCGGGTATCGACGCCTGCCGCACTCCCCTATGATGGCCTGCGTTCCGGGTTCCAACGGGGAGGAAGTGGCAGTGACCAGCGCAGACGAGGTGACCGTCGACCAACCGAAGCGCCGCAGGCGCCGCGGCTATCTGGTCACTGTGGGCACCGTCCTGAGTCTGGCTGGTGGCCTCGCGCTCACCGTGCTGGGGCTGGGTTCGGCCGACCAGGCCGTCGCCAGTTTCGACTCCGCGTCGTGGGTCTGGAGCAAGACCAAGGGCGAGGTCGCGCGGATCAACGGGGTGACCGCCAAGGTCGACACGCGGGTCGACGTGCCCAAGGCCCGCGGCCACCAGGTGCAGATCGTGCAGAACGACCGCTTCGTGATCCTGCGGGACGTGAACACCGGCGCGATCGGGTCGATGGACCTGACCACGCTGCAGGAGTTCTGGAGCGCCTCCTCCACCTCGGGCATCGGGGTGCGGGTCGCGCTGCATGAAGACTCGGTGTTCGTGATCGACACCGTGCAGGGGCAGGTGCAGCAGCTCGACCCGCGCACGCTCGGCAAGGTGGGCAATCCGCTGCGGTTCCCGCCGGGTGTCGCGGGCGGGGTCTTCGACGGCAAGGGCCGGCTGTGGGTCGCGGCGCCCAGCGAGGGCACGGTCACGGCGATCACACCGGCGGCCACCTCCCCCTCCGCGCCGGTCAAGAACGAACCCCAGCGCGTACGTACGGAGACCGTGGCCGACCCGGCACACGACCTCACGCTCTCGACCCTCGAGGACGGCGTGGCCGTGCTCGACCGCACCAACAACAAGCTGCACACCGTGCTGGGCAACCAGCCGTCCTTCGCCAGCGTCACGCTGCCGCTGCCGGGGCCGGGCACGCTCGCCCCGCACACCGACGGCGAACGCGTGCCGGTGACCGTGCCCGACGCGCGACACGTCTATGTGGCCGGTGACAACGGGTTCCGCAGCGACTTCGCGGTTCCGGGCGACGGCGAGAACCTGCAACCGGCGGTGGCCTGGAAGGGCTACTTCTACGTGGCCGACGCGACCGGCGCGGTCCGCGTGTTCGACTCGGCGGGCAAACGGCAGAAGGACATCGGCTTCCGCAACCCGGGCGGGCCGCTCGAGCTCGAGGTGCGCGAGGGCTACCTGTTCATCAACGCGCCGAGTTCGTCGACCGCGCGGGTCGTGGACAGCTCGCACGGGGTGCGGACCGTCGACAAGTACGCCGACGACGTGCTCGGGGGCGACGCACCGCCCGCGCCGCCGGAGGCTCCTCCCCCGCCGCCCAAGCCCAAGAAGCCGGTCGTCACCAAGCCGAGCGCCCCGCGCAACGTGCGGGCCGCCGCCGGCAACGCCGAAGCCCGGGTGACCTGGCAGGCCGCGCGCGACAACGGCGCCGCGATCACCCGCTACGTCGTGACCGGTGCGGGCCGCAGCTTCCAGGTCGGCGCCGACCAGCGCGCGCTCACCGTGACGGGGCTGGTCAACGGGCAGACGTACGAGTTCTCGGTGCGCGCGGTGAACAAGAAGGGCGAGGGCCCGGCGCGGACGAGCAACTCCGTGCGGCCCACCTCCGAGGTGCCCGACGCGCCGACCGCGGTGACCGCCGAGGCCAAGCCGGACGGATCCGTCGTGGTGACCTGGCCGCCGGCCAACGGGCAGGGACTCGACATCCGCCGCTACACGGTGACCGCGATCAGCGAGGGCGGCAGCGCTCCGATCGGCGAGGCCACCGAGGCCTCGCTGACCATCAAGGACGGCGAGCTCGAGTACGGCAAGCAGTACGCCTTCACGGTCGTGTCGGTCAACGAGCGCGGGGCCGGATCGAAGGCGTCGCCGGTCAGCGGCAGCGTCGTGCCGTTCACCAAGCCGGGCACGCCCGAGGGCACCGACGCGGCGACTGCCGGCGACCAGGCCGGCTCCATCTCGGTGGCGTGGCAGCCCTCGGCGGACAACGGGCGCCCGATCACCAAGTACGTGGTCAGCGCGGGCGACAAGAGCCTGGATGTCACCGGCGGCACGGCGGCCA
The DNA here is from genome assembly GCF_023717965.1 of Paractinoplanes hotanensis. Taxonomy (NCBI): domain Bacteria; kingdom Bacillati; phylum Actinomycetota; class Actinomycetes; order Micromonosporales; family Micromonosporaceae; genus Paractinoplanes; species Paractinoplanes hotanensis. Next base: position 6,165 of record NZ_JAMQOL010000048.1, read on the forward strand.
CGCTGACCGGGTTCGAGTCCGGCGCCACGGTCGCGGTCGAGGTGCGCGCGGTCAACGAGGCCGGCGAGAGCGAGCCGGGCACGGCCACCGCCAAGACGGTCGCGCTGCCGCGGATCACGATCACCGGGGTGGACCCGACGTTCAACACGGCGACGGTGCGGTTCAGCGTGGACGCGGGCGGCGGCACGGCCAGTTGCACGGCCGCGGCCAACGGTGTCGCCGCGGTGTCCGGCGCGTGCACCGGCATCAAGGTCAACGGGCTCAAGCCGAGCACGCGGTACACGTTCACGGTGACCGCCAAGAACGCGGCCGGCACGGTCAAGGAGACCTCGACGGCCACCACCGATGCGCTCTTCGGCGTCGCCACCTGCAAGAACGGCCAGGAGGGCGAGACCGCGACGTACTGCGACAAGGATCGCGACGGCCGCAACGGCAACGAGATCTTCAGCGTCACCAAGCAGGACGACGACCGGCAGGTCGGCTGGGCCAAGCCGGGAACGCGGCTGCAGGCGTACTGCAAGAAGTCCGGCGAATCGGTGTACGCCTACATCTACAACAACGAGAAGCGCAGCACCTGGTGGGTTCAGGTCAACTACAGCGGCAAGAACTACATCCCGTGGGCGTGGCTGAACCTCGAAGGCGGGGACAACCTGAACAACCTGCCGACCTGCTGAGCTGAGCTACTGGGGAACACAAGTGACGGAACCACTGCCGCCGCAGCACATCAACGGCTTCGCCGAGGTGGCGGCCGCGCTCGCCGAGAGGATCGGCGCGGTCGTGCTCGGCAAGCCGGAGGTGGTGCGGCTCGCGCTCACCGCGATGTTCGCGCAGGGACACGTGCTGCTCGAGGACGTGCCCGGCGTGGGCAAGACGACGCTGGCCCGCGCCCTGGCGGCGTCGATTCAGGGGCAGTGGCGGCGCATCCAGTTCACGCCCGACCTGCTGCCCTCCGACGTGTCCGGCGTGACGATCTTCAACCAGGCCTCGCGCGGGTTCGAGTTCCACCCGGGGCCGGTGTTCGCGAACATCGTCATCGCCGACGAGATCAACCGGGCGTCGCCCAAGACGCAATCGGCCCTGCTCGAGGTGATGGAGGAGCGCCGCGTCACCGTCGACGGCGTGCCGCACCCGGTGCCGCAGCCCTTCCTGGTGGTGGCCACGCAGAACCCGGTCGAGATGGACGGCACCTACCGGCTGCCCGAGGCGCAGCTCGACCGGTTCTTGGTGAAGCTGTCGGTCGGCTACCCGAGCGAAGACGTCGAGGTCGAGGTGTTGCGCGGGGCGGCGCTGCGCTCCCCCGACGCGCTGGAGCCGATCACCGACACGGCGGTGGTCGGCGAGATGGTCCGCATGGCGACCCGGGTGCACATCGCCGACCCGCTCTACACGTACGCGGTGCGGCTGGCCGCCGCCACCCGCAACCACCCGCAGGTGCGGGTCGGGGTCAGCCCGCGTGGAGTGATCGCGCTGACCCGGGCCGCCTGCGCGTACGCGCTGATCAACGCCCGCGGGTACGTGCTGCCCGAGGACTTCAAGACGCTGATCGAGCCGGTGTTCGCGCACCGCGTGCTGCTCTCGGCCGACGCCCAGCTGCGCGGGGTGACGGCGAGCGAGGTGCTGCAGGACGCGGTGCGGTCGGTACCTGTGCCGCTGCCCGACACGACCCGCGTCACGGCCGGGGCGTGAGCACGCCCACGCCCCCGGGAGAGCCGCCGCTGCCGGTCGGCAGCGCTCCGCCGACCGGCGGCGGCTTCTCCCCCACCGGATCTGCCGACGCGGGGCCCGCAGACACGCCCGGTTTGGGTGCGACGCGACCCCGGCAGCAGGGCGCGGCCGGGCGGGCAGTCGGCGGTCTTCGGCAGTGGCGTGACCTGACCGGGATCACAGCCCGCGGGTACGGGATCGCGGCGGCCGCAGCGGGGCTGTTGGTGGCGGGATTCCGTTACGGGTACCCGGATCTGGCGATGTTGGGGGCCGCGGCGGGCGTCGCTCTCGTGTGTGCGGTGGGGTTCGCTTCGTGGCGGCCCCGGCTCGGAGTGGAGCGGGTAGCTGAGCCGGACCGGGTCGCCCGGGGTGAGGCGGCTCGGATGACGCTCACCGTGCGGAACACGAGCCGGCTGCGGGCCGCCAACCTGGTGGCCTCGGATCGGTGCGGGAGCCGGGCGGTTCCGGTGCCGCTGCTGCGGTTGCGGCCGGGGCGGGACACGACCGTCGGGTATCCGGTGCCGACCAGCCGGCGGGGCATCGTGCCGATCGGGCCGTTGCGGGTCACCCGGGGGGATCCGCTCGGGCTGGTGACGCTGGCCCGTACGTACGGCGGGCTCGCTGAAGTGTGGGTGCACCCGCGGATTCATCTGCTGCGGGCGGTACCGGCCGGGATGGCCCGCAGCCTCGACGGGCGCATCGACAAGGTGCCGCACGGGACGATCACGTTCGACACGCTGCGCGAGTACGTGATCGGGGACGAGCTGCGCCGGGTGCACTGGCGGTCCAGCGCCAAGGTGGGCGAGCTGATGGTGCGCGAGCAGCTCGACACGTCCGAGCCGACGATCGTCGTGCTGCTCGACGACCGGGCTTCCGCGCATCCGGAGCTGCGGGACGGGACGGCCGAGTCGTTCGAGGCGGCCTGCGAGGCTGCGGCGTCCATCGTGGCCGCGGCCGTGCGCGAGGACATCCCGGTCAGCCTGCACCTGGTCACCGACGTCGCGAGCGGGCCCTACCTCGACGTGCTCACCCGGGCGACGCTGCGGCCGGGCGATCTGGCGGCGACCTTGCGACGCGTACGGGCTCAGCGGCTCGGCGACACACTGGTGTTCCTCACCGGGCCCGGCGGTCGCGAGGACCTGGGCGCGGTGAGCGCACTGCGCGGCCCCTACCCCGTGGTGATGGCCGGCCTGTTCGGCGACCGCGACGGCGCCCCGGTCTCGGCGGGCGACGGCCTGATCGTCATCGAGGCCGCCGACGGCAACGAGTTCGCCGCCGCCTGGGACGGGGTCCGCGGATGGTGAGGTGGATTCGCGCTGCCGTTGTGACGGCGGCCCTGGCGGGGATGATCTCGCTGTCGGGGGTCGTGCTGGGACGGATCTTCGCCGGGGCTCTGCTGCTGGAACTGGTGGCGGGGGCGGCAATCGGATCGGTCGGGCTGAGTCTCGCCTGTCGGCGGCTGCCCAACTGGGTGGTGGCGCCGCTCTCGGCCGTGCTGCTGGGCGGCTACACCGTCTTGGCCCTGCTGATCGCGGCCAATCAGGCCGAGCTGACCGGACCGCCGATGCGGATCGTCCGGGAGAGCCTGGAGAACGGGATTCCGCGGCTGCTCACGGCCTTGATTCCGGTGGAGCCGACGCCGGACACCGTTGTCGTGCCGGTCGTCGCGGCCTGGCTGGCGGGGTTGGCGGGCGCCGAGATCGCGGTCCGGGCCGGCCGGGTGCTGCTGGGGCTCGTACCGGTGGCCGGGCTTTACGGTGGTTCGCTCTATGTGGTGGGGCCCAATGCCGATTCGGCGGGGACCACCACCGTTGTCTTCGCGGTGCTCGCAGTGGTCGCGCTGGCCGCCAGCGCCCGGGACGCCACACCGACGGGCGGGACGGTGGGTAACAAGGCTCGGGGACGGGCGTTGGTCAGTGCCGGGGCGGGGCTGGCGGCCGTGCTGGTGCTCATCGTGGCCGTGGGGCCGTGGATCGGCGGGCGGGTCGGGTCCACGCCGGTGGACCCCCGGCAGTACGTCGAGCCGCCTCAAGTGGACAGCCTGGACGAGAGCCCGCTCAACCGGATCTCGGGATGGGCGCTCACGCCCAAGGAGCCGCTGCTGAAGGTCTCGAAGGCGTCGGCCGCACCCGGCAAACGGCTGCGGCTGCGGCTCGCGGTGCTGCCGGACTACGACGGAGTGACCTGGCGGGTCGGCGCCACCTATCGCAACGCGGGGCGCATTCTGCCGGCTCAGCCGAGGATGCCGGACGCTCAGATCACCGAGGTGCGGCAGACCGTCATCGTGGACGGGCTGACCGGGCGGCTGCTGCCGGTCGTGCCCACGCCGACCGGGGTGGACGGGGCGCGGGTGGCGTTCGACGCGTCGACCGGCACGATGATCCGGCCCGAGGGGCTGACACCAGGTCTGCGGTACGCGGTCACGTCCGAACTGCAGACACCGGACCTCAACCTGCTGCCGACCGCCGACGTGCCGTCCGGGGACGCGGTGGCCCGCTACCTGGCCCTGGGCGCCTCGGAGATCCCGCCGCAGATCCAGCGCCTGGCCGACCAGCTCGCCGAGGACAACGGGGCCGCGTTCGACCGGGCCATCACCATCGAGGAGTTCCTGGCCGAGCACTACCGCAAGGTCGCCGACGCCCCCAGCGGGCACGCGTTCCCCAATCTGAACTTCTTCCTGTTCGGGCCGCGGCAACAGGGTGGGCAGGTCGGCACGTCCGAGCAGTTCGCGGCGTCGTTCGCGCTGCTCGCCCGGCTCACCGGGCTGCCCAGCCGGGTCGTGGTGGGCTTCGACGCGCCCGCCGCGGGCGGAATAGTCACCGCGGGCAGCGCGCTCGCCTGGCCCGAGGTGCTGTTCGACGGGCTGGGCTGGGTGGCGTTCGACCCGATGCCGAAGGACAAGAACCCGCGCCCGGTCGAGGAGGACTTCACCCCGAAGCCGACCAAGCCACCGACCCCGCCGTCGGAGCCGCCGCCCTCGGAGACTCCCTCGTCGGGGCCGCCCGCGGCGCTCGCGGCCAAGCCGGGCGAAGGACCGTCCGCGGCGCTGGTGGCGGGCGGCGCGTCCGGGTCGGTGTTGCTGGCGCTGGTCGCGGCGGCCGGGGCCATCGTGCTTCTGCGGCGCTCGCTGCGCCGGCGCCGGCTGTTCGCGGGCAGCCCGGACGACCGGATCACGGGAGCGTGGGCCGAATTCCGGGACGCGCTGCGACTGGCCGGTCAGCCGGTGCCCCCGCATCTGGCGGCCACGGAGGCGGCGGCGTACGCGGGGAAACCGGAACCACCCCGCAAGCGCCTGCGAAAGGCCGTGCCGGAGCCCGCCGCAGGCGAAATGCCGCCCCTGGACGAGCTGGTCGCCGGCATCAACACGGTCGGCTTCGCACCCGGCTCAGCCGACGACATCCAGGCCGCGAAGGCCGGCGACCAAGCCGTCGCGTACGCCACCGAACTACGAGCCCGCCGCTCCCGGTGGCGCCGCCTGTGGTGGACCATCCACCCCGGCCCCCTGCGCTGGCGCCGGTGAGCTCCGGTCAGCCTCGCCCAGTCTCCCAGGCCACCGCACACCAGGCGCCGCGTTGGTCGGAATCGGGCATGCATTCCGCATCCACCGTTCGGCAACGACCGGCCGCTGGCGGTCCACCTCGGCTGCTGGGTTGATTCGCGGAAAAGGCGGCACCACCAGGTCTCTTGCGTGATTGATTCTTTCCAGCCGCACCGTCGCGGCAACCGTTGAGGAAGAGAGTCACATGCGCACCAGCCATCCCCGCAGGTCGGTCCGGGTGAAAGCCGCCGTCACCGCCTTGCTGCTCGGCGCCGGCGGCATCGCCGCGGTGAGTGCCCCCGCCCATGCCCGGCCGGCCGTGCCCCCCTTCACCACCGGCCTGTCGCCGGAGCTGCAACGCCTGCTCGATCAGGTCGGACGGCACATCTCCCTGCGCGAGCTGGAAGCCGACGGCACCCTGGCGGGGCTGCAGCGCGCCACCCCAGCAGCCGATCCGAGCAGCCTCGACCTCACCGCCGAGGAGGCCGACCGGCCGCGGTCCGGCAAGGTCGCAACGCCGGGCACGACGTTCGACATGGCCTGGTTCGAGCGCAACCTGCGGGCCGCGCTGACCGGCAAGACCGTCGGATACGCGTACTCGATCGGCAAGGCCGGCCAGCTGGACCGGCAGGCCGGAGTCGGCTCCGCGCGGGTGGCGCCGGACAACCCGGTCACCGCCCAGTCGGCCACCAAGGCGATGACCATCGCCAGCGTCAGCAAGCCGGTCACCGCGGCGGCCGTGCTGCGCCTGCTGGAGCAGAAGAACATCTCGGTCGACAGCGGAATCGGGCCGTGGCTGCCGTCGGCCTGGAAGCGCGGCGCCGACGTCGACAAGATCACGTTCAGGCAGCTGATGACCCACACCAGCGGCCTGCTGCAGAACTACCAGACCGCCACCGGCACCACCGGCGGCAAGTCGACCGGCGCGTGGGACAACATCCGCATCGCGATCGGCCAGGACCTGGGGTCCAAGGGCTTCAAGTACGCGAACATGAACTTCAGCATCTTCCGCATCATGGTGCCGAAGATCGCGTACGGGGTGGACCTGAGCCCGCTGTACGACGCGCCGCCGGCCAACATCACCAAGGCGCAGATCGACTACCTGACCGGGATCGTGTTCCTCGGTCACCTCAAGCCGGTCCTGGCGCTGGCCAAGGCCCCAGTGGGCTGCGCCAACTCCGACGCCAACCCGACCAAGCTGTACGCGTATCCGACCGGCGGCCAAGCCGGCTGGGGCCCGCAGGACTACACCACCGGCTGCGGCGGCTACGGCTACAACATGTCCGCCAACGGGATCACCTCGTTCCTGTCGCACATCCGCTACACCGAGAAGGTGATCTCGGCGGACGCGCGCAAGCTGATGGTCGACGACAACGTCGGCATGTACTCCTACGACGGCGCCTACGGCACCTACCACGGCCACAACGGCTCGTGGACGCAGTCCGGCAACCGGGGGATGCGCAGCTGCGCCATGTCGTTCCACATCCAGGTCGACGCGTCGCTGCTGGTCAACAGCCGCGGCGACTACCCGAGCCCGTGCGCCGTCCTGCTCGACGCGTTCGACAACGCCTGGCACTGAGCAGCAGTTCGTGACGGCCGGGGCCTGCGGGCCCCGGCCGGCGCATGTCGTGCTGCATGTCAGTGCCGGCGCCCTCCGGCAGCAGCCGGCGACGGTGCCGTTCGCCTCAATGGTCGGCGCCGATCAGCTTCTGCAGGTCGCTTGAGAGCAAGGAGAGGTGAGCCGCGGTCTGCTTGGTCTGCAGGGCGCTGACCTCAGTCTCATGGCTGACCCGGGCCGTGTCCGACGCGGCCACGTTGACCTGCTCGACCGCGGAGGTCTGCTGCTTGGTGGACAGTTCGATCTCGCGGCTGGCATCGCCGGCCGTCGTGACGAGGCCGGCGATGCGGCGGAAGGAAGAAGTGGCGTCGCCGAACTTCCGTACGCCGGAGTCGACCGCATTGGCGCCGGCCTCCGTGGTCGTCACGGTCGTGGTCACGGCGCCGCGTACGTCCTCGATGAGCGTGCGGATCTGTTTGGCGGACCCGGCGGTGCGGTCGGCGAGCTTGCGGATGTCCTCGGCCACCACGGTGAACCGGCGTCCCCACTCCCCCGCGTCGCTGGCCTCGATGGTCGCGTTGATGGCGAGGATGTTGGTCTGCTCGGCCAACTCCGCCACCAGGTCTACAACGGCACCGATCTGCTGGGACTTCTCGCCCAGCGCCAGCATGTGCCCCACGATCTGGTCGACCTGGGTGCGGATCGCGTAGATCGATGCCCGGGTCTGCTCGATGGTGGCATCACCGTTGCGGGCGGCCTCCGCCGTTTCGCCGGCGATCTCCGAAACCCGCTGGGCGTTGTCCGCGATCCGCCTCGAGGTGATGAGCAACTCGCTGATCGTTGCCGTGATGTCGTTCATGGCTCCGGCCTGGTCCCGGCCGCCCGAAGCCTGCTGGGTCGCGGCCGCCTCGAGCTGGGCCGACGAACTCTGGATGTGCGCGACGGCGGCGCCGATCTCCCGGCGCAGCCCGCGCCGGAGCCGCGCCGAGATCACCACGGCCGAGGCGATGGAAATGCCGCCAAGGACGCAGACCACCACGATGGCGTTGACGGCGGTCCGCGACGACGCCGCACGGCTCTGTTCCACGTCGGCCTGGGTGCGAGCGAGGAGGTCAGCGATGGCCTTCTGCAGGGCTTCTCGTGCCGGCCCCACCGCGCCGGCGTTGAGCTGCGAGAGATTCCGCAGGCTGGTGAGCGATTTGCGCTGCTCCACCGTGGGGTCCAGCGCTGCCGTGTACACCTGCTCGGCCTGGGACACCTTCGCCGAAAGCTCCAACTCGACCGGATCGGTGAGCAACTCCCGTAACCGAGCGACCTTTTCCAGCATTTGGTCGCGGTCCCGAGCGATGGCCGTCAGGTCCTCGGGGCTTCCGGTCAACAGATAGGCGCGGTGGTCGGCGATCCGTTGGTCGGTCAGGGTGCTGAGCTGCTCGCTGTATGACAGGCGGAGGGTGGCGGACGCGATCACGTCGTCCTTGCTGTTCGTCACGGCCGCCAACGCGATGACGCCCACCGTACCCATCAGCACAGCCAAGCCCACCACCAACGCGAAACCGCCGACCAGCCTGGTGCTGAAGGTGCTTCTGGCTTTCTTCATCGTTGCTCCTCGGCGCAGAGTCACCACACAGTGGCGCCGGTCCGGCTGTTCGAGGCGCAGCACCTTGGGATGATGGTCGCAAACCAAGCTGCCGCCGTCCGTGAATCGACCACTAATCCGGACGTTTTCGGGCGCCGTTCAGCCGGCTGGCCTTCACCATGGTTTGCCGCGGACCGATGACACGGCCATCCGCAGTGACCTCGGTGCCGCGAACGTCGTACCAGCTCTCACCGTCGAGTACGTGGGGCTGTGACCAGTCGACGCTGCTGACGACTATCCGCAGCTCACCAGCGCCGAACCGGTAGTCCGTCTCCGCGAGGATCCACACCTGTGCGCCGGACCCGCTCTCTCGCTCCATGCCGCGCCCCGTCGTCGCCGGGAGCCCACAAGTAAGGCCCCGGATGCATCAAGCATCCCCGTGCGCGCGCAGCGGCGCGAGCTTCTGCACGTGCATCTGCACTGACGTAGCGGCGATTCCAGCTGAAGGTTCAACCACGGCCCTCCGTACGCACGATTGCCTGTGCGCGTGGTGTCGCCGCGCCGACACTCGTTCTGCGAGCCGCTGGATGAGGTGGGCACCGAGGCTCGGAAAGCCCCTACCGGGTGCCGAAACGCATGTGGACGGCAGTGGGGATCCAGGCGCACCGTCGGGCCGCAATCGGACTCGGTGTGCGACACCACGCCATCACGCGATGGGACAACCGTTGAGTCAACCAGACGGAGTCGAACGACCTTCACCACTCGACGACGGTTGTCGAAGCGGCCGCTGCCGGCGACACCGACCAAGCGGCGATCCAGTTGGCTGATCGGCACGCGATACACCGGACGTCCGAAGCGACCTCGTCGGGGTGGAGTTCATGGATTCGTCAGGCATCGGGGCACCGAGGCGATCGCGGCCGGATCGCGGTTGAGATGGCGAACTCGCCGCACGACTATCTGCGACGTCTGGCCGAGCTTGACGCGTCCATCGCCGGCGCCCAGCTTCCTGCGGACGCGCTCCTGGAACGTGCGGCCGGCCTCATCGCCGGTCGCGTCGGTTGCCGCGTCAGCGAGGCCCACACACAGATCTCGCGGATCGCCCAGGCGCAGGGATGCTCGGCGCAGGAGATCGCCGGCGACGTGTTGAGCACCTTGGAGTCGGGGCTGCCGCTGGACGCCCGCGTGGTCCGGGCCGCGATCGAGGAAGTGCTGCCTGACCGGCCACTTGTGCAGCAGCAGCCCGCCGAGCCGGGCCGGGCCGAAGTCGAGATGTCCGCCGACAACGGCTGGGTCCGTACGACCCAACAGGTGCTGGCGGCCGTCGGTGGTAATCACACTGCGGTGACGCCGGTCTGTGACCCGGACGGGCGGATCCGCGATTTCGGCATCGTGGCCGTCAGCCAGTCTGTGGTCGACCCGTCCGGTCGCCGCGGCGACGAACTCATCGGCTGTCTGGTCAGCGAGGCGGACCCCGGCCTCGTCGGCGGGCCGATCTGGCTGGCCTGGCAGGAGACCCTCGCCGACCGGACGCCACGCCGTGTCGGACCGCTGCCCTACGAGCGCACCTTCGGCGAGGCCACGATCGCGGTCCCGGTGGTTGTGCAGATCCACCCCGTCGGTCCCGGGCTGGTCAACACCTGGACACGACCGGACGACCAGAGCCGGCTCAGCGATCGGATCGCCCAGACCGAACGGCTCAGCCGTCTCGGCTGGGGTGAATGGGATCTGCTCTCCGGCGAGGTCGTCTGGTCCGACGAGATGTATCGGATCTACGAGCGAGAACCCGCCGACGGCCCGCTGAGCGGACAGCAGTCACGGGCGCTGTGGCTTGCCGAGGACGAACCGATCCATCAGCAAGGAGCCATCGCCTTCGGCCGCGGTGACACCGTGGACATGACCTACCGCGCCCGCATCGGCGGCAGAACCAAGCACCTGCGGTGCGTCGTCGACGCGGTACGCGACACCACCGGCCGTCCGATCAAGGTGTTCGGCGTCATCCAGGACGTGACCGCTCAGGAGATCAACCGAGCCGACCTGGCCAGGATCGAGCTGCAGCTGCACGAGCACCGGCTGAGCCTGCGGGCCCGCGACGAGCTCGCCGCCCAGTTGCAACACATCATCCTGCCGATCCCAGACGGAATCATCGAGTTACCCGGGCTGCACGCCGCAGTCCGGTACCTGCCCGCGGAGCAAGCCAGCCGGGTGGGCGGGGACTGGTATCACGCCGCCGCTCTGGGCGACGGGCACGTCCTGATCGCCATCGGTGACGCAGCCGGGCACGGCATCCAGGCTGCCACCACCATGGCACGCCTGCGTCACGCCCTCGCGGCTCTGAGCATCACGACCACAACCGACCCAGCGAAGTTACTGTCCTTTCTGAACAGGCTCCTGCGCGCCGGCGACCACAACATCGCCACCGCCACGGCCGTGATCGCCCGCTACCACCCGATCGATCGCACACTCGTCTGGGCGCAAGCGGGTCACCCGCCACCGCTGCTGAGCCACGAAGGCAGCATCACCGCGCTGAACCGGCCCCGCGGCCCGTTGCTCGGCGCCCTGCCCGAGCCCGTCTACGACACCGCGACAGTACGCCTGAACCAATCCGACGTGCTCCTGCTCTACACCGACGGGCTGGTCGAACACCGGGAACAACCCCTCGCCGACGGATTCGCGGCGGCCATCCAGACGTTGCGCGATGCCGGCGAAGACCCATCGTTGACCGACCTCGTCGGCCGGTTCCGCCGGGCCAACGCCGAGGACGACACCTGCATCATGGCCGTACGACCGGCGTAGAGCTCACCGCGCCGGCCCGTCTCCAGGTACGTCGTCCAGTGCTCGAGCGCTGAGATGACGGTCAGGAGCTCCGGGGCCATGTCGCGGCGAAGCGCCTTCACGTCGGACCGGCCCTGCCGATAGGGAATCTGGAGGATTGGATCGCCAGGGAGAAGCCTCTTGATCAACCTAGGCCGGTGGCTGCGCCCGGGTGCCGACGGCGCCTCGATGCTGGGACAGGTGCGTTCCCTGTTCCTGGTGTTCTGCCTGCTCTGGTCCTTGGTCGGTGTCTTCGGCGTGGAACAGGGCGCCGGCAGGGAAACCCGCGTCGTGACGGTCGCCGCCATCGTCTTGGTTGAGCTCTGCCTGTGCTGGGGCTACCGGCGTGGCACGTTTCCCCGGGCGTTGTGGCTTGTCGAGGCTCCATGTGTGTACCTGGTCGCTGCGGCTTCGAACTTCGGCGTCACCATCGGTCTGCTCTACGTGTGGATCAATTTTCGTGCGCTGTACGGCGGTCGCCTCGACCAATTGCTCGGGGCGACCTGCGTGGTCGCCATCATGGGGCTCGGGGTGGGTTTCGACAGCCTCAGCCTGTCCGACGCCGTGCCGCTGACGGTGACGGCTCTGGTCGGCCTCATCATCAATCACACCCTGGCCCGGGGAATCGGGGCTCGAGACAGGGCTGCGCTCCGCGAACGGGTCGTCGCCGCTGCGGGCGCGAGGTTCGCGGCAGTCAGCGACCGCGGGAACGCCGCGCGGGCCGCGGCCGAAGCGGTGGCCGCTTTGGATCGGAGCATCAGCGCAACTGTCCTGGGCACGATCGCAGCGGGAGAATTGCGGCCGATCGGGTACGCCGGCGTGGCGGGCCGGGACGCGGTCGACCGCACGGTGAACCTTGCCACGAGCGGGCCGGCGCACCAGGCAGCGCTGCGCCCGAGCGGCTATGCACAGATCGTCGGAGCTGACGCGACCCTGTTCGCCGACCAGCTGGGGCTCCCGGCGACCGATCGCGTGGACCTGGCGCCGCTCGCCGTCGGCGGCAAAGTGTTCGGTCTGCTGGTCGTCACGTATGACTGGTGCCCGCAGGATGACCTCTCCGCTTCCCTTTCCACGTTGGCTGACGAGGCGGCGCTGACCCTCGACCGGCTCCTGACGCGATCGCGGCTCAACATCGTGGTGGAACACTCGCACGATGCCCTTCTGCTGTGCGGCGAGCAGGGGACGATCCGATTCGCCAACCCGGCCGCTGCCCGGTTGCTCGGCATCCCGCGGGAGGCTCTGACCGGCAGGGAGCTGCACTCTCTCATCCATCCTGACGATCTCGCCGCGGCGTTGGCGCCGCAACAGAGGGGCGCACAGATCCGCCGGGTGCGCGGTCCCGATCCTGGCTCGTGGACCGAGTTCGAAGTGTTCGTGGCCTACGTGACCGAACACGACGGGTCGCGCAGCCTGATCTTCAATGCCCGCGACATCTCGGAGCGACAGCGCCTCGAGCTGGAGTTGCGGCACGCCCAGAAACTGGAGTCCGTCGGCCGCCTGGCCGCCGGCATCGCCCATGAGATCAACACGCCCATGCAGTTCATCGGCGACAACATCAGATTTCTCGACGAGTCCCTGACCGGCCTGCTGGCGCTGGTGGCCGAGGTCCGGGAACGCCTGGACGCCGACGCGGACCTCGCCCGACGAATGATCGAGCTCGATGTCGACTTCCTCGTGGAGGAGGCGCCGACGGCGATCCGTCAGACCCTGGAGGGCGTCGACCGGGTCGCCACGATCGTGCGGGCGATGAAGGCATTCGGGCACTCCGGCAACGACACCATGAGCCCCGCCGACCTCAATGAGGCGATCAGGAACGCGCTGACGGTCGCGGCCAACGAGATCCGGACCGTGGCAGACGTCAAGACCGACCTGGCGAAGCTGCCCCCGGTGCTGTGCCACATCGGGGACATCAATCAGGCGGTGCTCAATCTTGTGGTCAACGCGGCGCAAGCCATCGGCGCGGCGGGCAGAGGCCGAGGTGAGATTCGGGTGAGCACCCGGCTCGACGGTCACGAGGCGGTCATCGACGTGGCTGACACCGGCACCGGTGTGCCCCCGGAGATCGCGGACAAGCTCTTCGACCCGTTCTTCACCACCAAGCCGGTCGGCCAGGGAACGGGACAGGGCCTGCCCCTGATCAGGCGCCTCATCGCTGACCGGCACCACGGATCCATCAGCTTCACCAGCGAGCACGGAGCCGGCACGGTCTTCACCGTCCGGTTGCCGATCGATTCGCGTCACACACCCGAGTCCACGGCGGCACAGGCGGAGGTTCCCGTATGACCGGCAAGCCCCACGTGATGTTCGTCGACGACGAGCCACGCATCCTCGACGGCCTGCGACGCATGCTGCGTACCGAGCGAAACCGATGGGACATGTCGTTCGCGCCCGGCGGCGCGGAGGCTTTGGCGGCCATGCAGGACCGTCCGTGCGACGTGGTGGTGAGCGATTTCCGAATGCCGGGCATGGACGGCGGCGACCTGCTCAGCCGCGTCCGTGCGCTCTATCCCGGCACCGCCCGGGTCATCCTCTCCGGGCAGACCGGCGAGGACAACGTGCTCCGCGTCATCGCGCTGTCGCACCAGTTCCTCAGCAAACCCACCAGCCGGGAGCAGTTGGTGCAGACCCTGGACCGGCTCCTCGCGGCCCAGGCGGCCTCCGGTGACGATTCGGCACGCCGTGACGCTGCCATGGTGCAGTCGCTTCCGAGCGCGCCCAGCATCCTGCCCGAACTGATCACCGTGCTGGACGCGGAGGATTCATCGGCGGGCTCGATCGCCGCCGTCATCGAGCACGACCCGGCCGCTACGGCGAAGGTGCTCCAGTTGGCGAACTCCTCCGCGAGCATGGTGGGTCAGCAGATCAGCGACGTGGCCCAGGCGGTGGCGCTGCTCGGCCCGCCGACCGTACGAGGCCTGGTGCTGATGCACGACGTGGTGCGTAGTCTCGACCCCGCAGGGCTGCTCCCCGCCCGCTGGATCCAAGAGCTCACCGAACATTCCGTACGGACCTCGCGTCTGGCGCGGCTACTGGCCGACGGCGCGCCGTGGGAGCACGAGGCGTTCACGGCCGGGCTGCTGCACGAGGTGGGGCAACTGGTGCTGGCGTCATCGCGGGGTGATGGCTACCCCGCGGTCCTCCGGGTGTGGGCAGACGCGGACGCGTCACCGACCACCCTGGACGTCGCCGAACTGGCCGCGTTCGGCACCTGCCACAGCGAGGCCGGCGCCAACCTGCTTCATCTGTGGGGCCTGCCGGTCTCGGTCGTGTCCGCGGTGGCGGAACACGCACGCGCCGACGTGTGCCGGAAGGTGGACGACCCGGGCTCCGCGGTCGCACTGGCCCACCGGATCGTGGAGGCTGACTTCGGTGCCATGTGCGAAGCTCCCGGTCACCAGGACACTCTTGCCGGACAGGACATCGGCGCCGCAGAACAGCAGGTCGTCGAACGCTGGCGGGCGACGTCCCCGCGATGACCGGTGGCGCCGCCCTGGTGGCGGGGTGAACGTCAGGCGTCGGCGTCCGGGCCTTGTGGCTGCAGGGGAATCGTGACGGTGAAGGTCGTGCCGGCGCCGGGGCTGGAATCCACCTGGATCGTGCCGCCGTGTTTCTGCACGATGCTGGCGTACGCCATGCTCAGTCCCTGGCCGGTGCCCTTGCCGACCTCCTTCGTGGTGAAGAAGGGGTCGAAGATGCGCAGCCGGGTTGCCTCGTCCATGCCGGTGCCGTCGTCGCTGACCGCGATCTCGACCGTGGACGGCGTGCGTGTGGTGCGGATCGTGATGTGTCCCAGGCCGCCCTCGCGCCGGGCCGAGGCCGCCTCGATGGCGTGTGCGGCGTTGACGATCAGGTTGAGGATGACCTGCTTGAACTCACCCTCGTAGCAGGACACCAGGCCCACGTCGTCGCCCAGGTCGAGCGTGAGTTCCGCGTGGTACTTCCACTCGTTGCGGGCGACCTGGGCGGTGCTCTCCACCGCACGGTTGATGTCGACGTCGCCGCGTCCGTGCCCGGGGTGGGAGAAATCCTTCATGGCGCGCACGATCTGCGCCACCCGGCTGAGCCCTTCGAGCGACTCGGTGATCGCGGTCGGGACCTCGGCGAGCAGGAACTCGAGATCGACGTCGCGCAGCCGCTGGGCGAAATCCTCGTCGATCGCGGCGAAGCGGGTTTGCGCGTCCTGCACCAGCTCCACGATCTGGCCGAACGTCTGCTCGATGAAGCGGGTGTTGTCCGAGACGAACTGGATCGGCGTATTGATCTCGTGGGCGATGCCGGCGGCGAGCTGACCGATGGCCTCCAGCCGATTGGCCTGATTGAGGTGGCGCTCGAGGTCGCCGATCCGCGTGACGTCGGCGCCGATGCCGATCACCCCGCCCGCCTCGGGTTGCGGCAGCACACTCATCAGGATGGTGCGGGGCGGGCCGTCCGGCCCGGTCACCGTGACATGGTGGTCGACTACGGGGTTGTTGCTGGCCAGCACCTGGGCTTCGAGTTCGGTGAGGATGGACCCGAGGTCATCGCCGGCGCTGATGTCGCTCTCCAGCTTGCCGGTGAGGTCGGTGCCCGCGGCGAGCCCGCGCATGGCCAGGAACGCGGCATTGTGTCCCTGATAGAACCCGCGGGCATCTTTCCAGAAGATCAGATGCGGGATCGAGGAGATCACACCGGTCAGAACGGCCTTCTCCACCGACAGCTCGTGCGCCAGCGCCTCGGCCTGTTCCTTGGCGGCGAGGCTGGCCTGTTCGGCGTTGCGACGGGTGGTGACGTCGCGTTCGATGGTGACCCAGCGGACGATGTCGTCGTCGTCGACGACGCGGTAGAGCGCGACGCGCAGCCAGCGGCGCCGGCCGTCCTTGGTGCGGGTCTCGAACTCGGGGAGCACCTGTGACCCCAGCCCGATCAGGGCCTCGGCGTCCACGTCCGGCACGTCGTCGGCGCCGAGCATGTGCACTCGCTCGCGGCCCTCGCACTCGGCGAGGGTGTAGCCGCTCAGCTCGGTGAACGCGTCGTTGACCCACTCGATGCGGCCTTCGGCGTCGGAGATGACGACGGCGTCCTCCATGTGCCGGGCGACCTGGGCCAGCCGAGTCGCGTCCCGGGTGGCCCGGCGCAGCTCTTCCTGTGTCCGCACCGCCGCGGTCTCGTCGGTGAGTGTCAGGACGGCGCGGGCGGCGCCATGACCCAGTACGCGAGCGACTTGCATCCGCCACCAGCGTGGCCCGTGCCGGGTCTCGATCTCACGGCAGGACGCGGAACGGCTGGGCTGTCCGGCCAGCACGCGCCTGGCGTCGGCGGCGGCTTCGCGCATGAGCTCGCCCGCCCCGTCGGTGCTACCGGCGGCGACGGCGAAGAAGCCGATCTCGTCCGGAAAGCCGTGGGACAGCCGGGCGAGCATCGCGCTCCACGCCTGGTTGGTGTCGATGATCCGGCCGTCGTCATCGAGGATGCACAGCCCGGCGTCGATCGAGTCGGTGACCGCGCGCAGAAGCTGCTCGGTCGCCTGGATGCGCTCGGTGCGCTCGGCGAGCCGCCGCTGCAGCATCGCATTCCGTTGCCAGGTCGCCAACGCGGCGCTGTCCGGCTCACCCGCCGTGCGTCGCTCGGCAGCCGTGACGAGCGCCTCGATGGTGCGTCGCTGTTCCTCGACGGTCCGCCGCAGCTCGTCTGTCGACTGCGCGGCGAGCGCCATGCCGGTATCCACTGTGTCGGCTCCTCAGCTGAACGCCACCGCGACCAGGGTCTGGTTCATGTGCATGCCGTTGAACTGCTCGCCGTAGGTGCTGAAGCCCACCACGTTGTGCTCGGCGAGGAAGCCACCGACCCGGTCGGCGAGCTCGTGCTCCTCGAACTCCAGCCGCCGCAGAATGCAGTCGAACGCGAGCATCCCGCCGATCCGGCCGAGGTCGGCCTCGACCGCGGCGAATTGATGCTCGAGCTTCTCGATCATGCCCATCGGGCGCCCTACTCGCAGGACGTCGCCCACGTCGACCCGGGCGAACATGCTCAGCGTGCCGTCGGAGTTCGTAGCGGCGATGCTGCGGACCCAAGCGGATCCCGCCGCGTTCAGCAGCAAAGGGTGCTTGCCGTAGATGGTGGGGTTCAGTCCGGCGACCGGCAGGCCGACCGCTTCCGCGTACGCCGGTGCGGCTGGTCGCCCGTTGAAGGCTCGGATGATGCGCCGGTCGGGATCGACGTCGGTCGCGATCAGGATGGTGTCGGTCGCCTCATGATGCTGGAGGCGGATCAGCCGGAACGGCGCATCGGTGCAGACAATGGCGACCGACGCGAGGTTCGCCGTGAACGTGCCGTCGTGGTAGACGGCCGTGTGCCGGAAGCTCAGGTCGTCGCCGGCCGAGCCGCCGATGATCGGCACGTCGCCCAGAGCGGCCATCAGATTCGCGGCGAGGAGGTCCTCGTTGCGGGTGAGCCCGTCGGTGAGCAGGATCGCGAAGCTCTCGCTGTCGCCGACCTCGGAACGCGCTTCTGCCAGGTCTGCCGCCGCCCGCTCGACAGCGCCGGGCGCGTCGTCCAGGGGGCCGAGGGTGACGGTGCGGACTCGCAGGCCACCGGTCAGGGCAACGGCGCAGATGCCGGTACGGTCGTATCCTGTCGGTCCGATGTTTCCCGAGCTGGTGCAGCCGATGACGCGGTCGTCGAAGTGGTGCTTCAGCGCGCGTGCCACGGGGTCCAGGTCGTAGCCCGGTGCGACGAAGACCGCGTACAGGTCGGCCCGGGTGCCGAGGGCGGCGGCGATCTCCGCGACGGCGGCGGCCGGGTCGGGCTGGTGCGAGTCAGCGGATGCCACGATCGTGTGATGACCGGTGCGGGATGCTGTCAGCGTCGACATGTGTACCTCCGGGTTTCGCCGTGGTCCCCGCAGTTCCCTTCGGCCGTAGCCACGCGAGGTTGAGGACATTTCGGAACATGGCTGGACCGGACGGACATATGCTTCTCCCCGTGGCCGAGCGCATCTTGATGGTCGACGACGAGCCGAGGATCCTCGACGGATTGCGGCGAACCCTCCACGGCCGCTACGGGATCGACCCGGCCACATCCGGAGCCGAGGGGCTGACCCGCATCGCCGACGCCGCGGAGCCGTACTCCGTGATTGTCTCGGACATGAAGATGCCCGGCATGGACGGGGCCGAATTCCTCGCCCGGGCCAGGGCGGCCAGCCCCGACTCGGTGCAGATCATCCTCAGCGGCCAGGCGGAACTGACCTCGACCATCGCCGCGGTCAACGAGGGCAACCTTTTCCGGTTCCTCACCAAACCGTGCGAGCCCACCGACCTCACCCGGGCGCTGGACGCGGCGCTGGAGCAGCACCGCCTGGTGATGGCCGAGCGCGAGTTGCTGCAACGGACTCTCGACGGCGCGGTCGAGCTGCTCACCGACTTGATGAGAGCGACCAACCCGTACGCCGCGATGCGCACCGAGCGACTGCGCATGCTCGTCGACGCGGTTGCCCCCGCCGACGCGTGGGAGCCTCGCATCGCCGCGATGCTCGGGCAGGTCGGCCTGATGGCCATCCCCGAGCCGGTTCTGGCTCAGGTGCGAAGCGGTGAGCCGCTGGACGCCGAGAACGAGGAGCTGTTCCGCAGTCACCCGCGGCTGGCGTACGACCTGATCCGGCGCATTCCCCGGTTGGAGCGTGTTGCCGATTGGGTAGCCGCGCAGCCCGTCGTCTTCGGCGAGAAACCGCCCGCGGACATGGACTACGACCAGGCACCCTACGCCACGGCTGTCGCGTTCCTGGCCGGCGTGGAAGGCGGCCGGTCGGCGGGTCAGGTCGCGGGCAGCCTGACCGCGTACCCGAAGGCTCTGGTCGACCGTGTCGTGCAGGTCTTCGCCACCGCGCAGGTCCGCAAACCCCGACGAGTGACGGGCGCCGAACTCATGGTGGGCATGGTCGTCGATCAGGACGTGCTGACCGCCAACGGGCTCGTCCTTCTCCGCCGGGGCGAAGTGCTCAGCGAGTCGATGGCGATCCGGCTCCGTCACTTCGCCGGCGGGGTCGGGTTGTCCGAACCCATCTCCGTGCTCGTGTGAGCAGGCGCGGTCATAGCCGAACGTGGGACCGGCTTCTTTCGCGCGTCGCTGCGAGCTTGTGGAGCAGGTCGGCGGCGGTGAAGGGCTTCTCGAGGAAGGCGATGTCCTCGTCGAGGATGCGGGTCGTGCCGAGCAGGCCGTTGCTGTAGCCGGACATGTAGAGCACGGGAAGGCCGGGCTGGCGTTCGTGCAGCAGTTCGGCCAGGCGTCGTCCGGAGATCCCGGGAAGGATCACGTCGGTGAGCAGGGCGTCGCAGCCGTGTTCTTCGTACAAGGCAAACGCTTCCGTGGCATCGGCGGCGGTGAGCACGTGGTATCCGGCGCCGGTGAGGATGCGGGTGGTCACACGGGCGAGAGCTGGTTCGTCCTCGACGACGAGCACCGTGCTGCCGTCTCCTCGCGGCGGCGGCGTAGCCGGCACGGGCGAGGATGCGGTCGTGTCGGCCGCTGTGGTCACCAGTGGAAGGTAGATCCGGAAGGTGGTGCCGATGCCCGGCTCCGAGTACACGTTGACGCTGCCTCCGGCTTCGGTCACGATGCCGTAGACGGTGGCAAGGCCCAGTCCGGTGCCTTGGCCCTGGGGCTTGGTGGTGTAGAACGGTTCGAACATCCGCGCCGCGGTTTCCGGCGACATCCCCTCGCCGGTGTCGCTGACCAGCAGGCGGGCGTAGGTGCCGGCGGGCAAGGGTGGTTGCATGTCGACTTCGTCGCCGTCCAGGGTGGCGCAGTTGGCCTCCAGCACCAGCGTGCCGCCCTCGGGCATCGCGTCGCGGGCGTTGACTGCCAGGTTCAACAGCACCTGCTGGAGTTGGCCGGGATCGGCGCGCACGGTCACCGGCTCCGGTGAGGGCACAGCGATCAGGTCGATGTGCTTGCCGATGGTTCGCTCCAACATGTTCTGAACTTCGGTCACCGCTGCGTTGAGGTCCACGTCCTGAGGCTGGATGGCCTCCGCGCGCGTGAAGGTCAGCAGCTGCCGGGTCAGGTTGGTGGCCCGCTCCACCGCCGTACGTACCTGAGTCAGGTCGGCCTGAACGTCCGGCCGGTCAGTGGTCTGCTCCGCCACGAACTCGGTGTAGTTGGCGATGATCGCCAGGATGTTGTTGAAGTCATGGGCGACGCCGCCGGCCAGCTTGCCGAGACTCTCCATGCGCTGTGCCTGATTGCTACGTTCCTCGATGGCGCGCCGGCGTTCGGTGGCCTCCTTCGCCGCGGTGACGTCACGGGCGACGGCCGAGGCCCCGATGACGGCGCCGGCCTGATCCTTGATCGGCGTGATGCTCAGCGCGACGTCGACCAGTGTCCCGTCCTTGCGCAGCCGCCGCGTCTCGTACGCGATGCCACGCTCACCTCGCCTGACCCGGGCGAGCACGTCCTGCTGCTCACCGGATCCCGCCTCGTCGGCCAACATGGTCGCGAGCCGGCCGAGAACCTCGTCGGCCTTGTACCCGAACAGGCGTTCCGCGCCACCGTTCCACGCCGTGATGATTCCTTCCGGAGTGACGCCCACGACCGCGTCGTCGGTATGTTCGACCACGGTCGCCAGGGTGGCGCGATGAGCCTCAGCGGCGTCGCGGGCGGCGCGTTCCCGAGCGTCGGCTTCGTCCAGCCGCCGCTGGCCCCACGGGTCGACGTAGATGGCGCCCTTGCCGAGCAGGACGCCGTATCCCCGGCGCAGCGTCCAGTAATAGACGCCCACGGCGGCGGTGAAGAGGTCCCACAGCGCCGAGGACCATGGCCATCCGGTGCCGTCCGTGTGTGTCAGGTGAGCGGCCGGAACCTGCATGACTGTCCGGTAGGCCATGACCGCGTGCAGACCGTGGCCGACCGCGCAACTGAAGAAGATCAACGCGGTGGCGGTGGCGAGCCTGTTGCTGCGCAGTTGTCCGGCCCGGGCGACCGGTACCACGATCGCCACCGTGATTGCCGCATAGGCGGCCATGATCACCAGATTGCCCAGTAGATAGATCTGGTCCGGCATACCCCTCCGATCGGACAACCGCCCTGCAACCTGAGGGAGCCGCCCGTCCCTCCCCCGGTTCCGCGCTACGCAACGCGCGTCCGGCTTTACATTTCGGTCGTATTGCGAGGCTGGCGGAGGAATCGAAGAGGTTCGGGCGCAGGGTGTCAGTACGTGAAGCGGGACAGGCTGCCCTGCAGCGCGCTCGCGACGCGGGCGAGGTCGTCCGAGGTTTGTGCGGTGTTGGCGGCCGCGTTGGTGGTTTCCGATGCGGCGGCAGCGACCGCGGCGATGCTTTCGCTGATCTGGGACGCGCCGGTCGCGACCTCGTTGACGTTGCGGCTCATCTCGCTGGTGGTCGCCGTCTGTTCCTCGACGGCGGCGGCGATGGACGACTGGGTCACGTTGATCTGTTCGATGATCTGGCTGATGTCCTCGATGGCCACGACCGCCGCCTCGGAGTCGTCCTGGATCGCCGCGACACGGGTGGAGATGTCCTCGGTGGCGCGGGCGGTCTGCTGCGCCAGCTCCTTGACCTCACCGGCGACGACGGCAAAGCCCTTGCCGAGCTCACCGGCCCGGGCCGCTTCGATGGTGGCGTTGAGGGCCAGCAGGTTCGTCTGTTCCGCGATCGAGGTGATCAGCTTGACCACCTCGCCGATCTCGTTGGACGACGCGCCCAGCTTGTTGAGGATCTCGCCGGCCCTCGCCGAAGCCGTCACCGCTCCCGCGGCAACGCCGGCCGCGCTGGTGGTCGACCGGGCGATCTCACTGATGGACGCTCCGATCTCGTCCGACCCGGCCGCGATCGTGCTGATGTTCACGCTGATCTGTTCCGTTGCCGAGGACGCCGAGTGGGCCTGCGCGGACGACCGGTCGGCGGACTCGTTGACCAGCGCCGCAACAGCTGCGAGTTCTTCGGACGACGAGGCGAGCGTGTCCACGTTGCCGCCGATATCCCGCATCGCGCCGCTGATGCGGTCCAGCGCTGTGTTCAGCGCTCCGCCCATCCGCCCGACTTCGTCGGTGGTGTCCACCGGTAGCCGGCCGACGAGTTCACCCTCGGCGACCCGCTCCAGGACCGCCACCGCACGGCCGAGTGGCCGGGCCACCGCCCGACTGATGACGACCACGATGATCGCCGACAGGATGACCGCGGCCACGACGATGACGATGACGATCGTGGTGGCCCGGGCGGCTGCGGTATCGGACTCGCGTTGCGTCTGGACCGCGGAGGCTTCCTCCAACTGGATCAGCTCCGCCAGTGCCTTGTCTGTGGCGTCGAGGAAGGGTTGCGCTTCCGAGCCGCGCACCGCGACGAACCGGGCCACGTTATTCGCGAGCGCGAGGGGGATGAGCTTCTCGTCGCGTACCTTCCGGTAGCCGGCCAGACCTTGCTCGAGCGCCGCGACCTGAGTCTCGCGGCCTTCCACACCGGTCGACTTGTAGTCGGCGAAATTCGTGTCGACCTGACTGTCCAGAGCCCGCATCTTGTCCTGGGTCGCATCCATGCCGGCCCGGTCGGCGATGATCAGCAGATTGACCAGCTGGAACCGGATCTGAACGACTGCGGTACCGGTCGCACCGATGTACCCGACGGCCTTCAGGTTGGCGGCGTACATGTCCTTCATCCGGTCGTTGGCCGCCTGCACCTGCAGGACACCGATGACACCGATGACAACAGCCAGCGCGCACACGATCGCGAAACTGAAGACCAACTTGCCGGCCACCCGAAGGTTCCTCAGCTGGGCCAGCGGGCCTCGGGCCGGTGACGCCGCGGCAACATCGACCACCATGATCTGCTCTCCGTCTGTCGCGCCCCGGACGGTCCTCCTGAGGCCCTTCGGAACGTATAACAGCGGCATGCACGGAAAGGGTGGAAACGCGAACCTCGATGGCGGACCGGAAGATTAGTAGCATGTTGAAGGCATCGGTCCTAAGATTGGCGTCGAACGCGCCTGTTACTCCAGAGGAATCTGAGGCTCCTGAACGCTTTCGGCGCGCAGCGAACACTCCTTATTGGACAGGGCCTGGCGCGGGCCGGGGTCCGCGCCTCGGCGCCCTGAAGCTGTCACTCAACGAGGTGGACCAGCGCCTGTTCGGCGGTGGCCTGTCCGCACCGGTCGCGCCGCGCCGCTGATCGGCGGCGCGGCGGACGCGGTTCCGGTCAGCTGCAGGTCTTGCCCTTGTTGATGCAGGTGGCGATCTTCTGCATGCTGCGGTCGGAGTTGACGTTGATGAAGTCGTTGTGGTCGGAGAACGGGTTGTGGTCCTCCTCCGGGAAGGAATCCAGCGCGAACTGGCCCTTGGTCTGCACGTCGCGGGGAATGTCGTACGAGATGGTGATGCGCAACTGCGGGATGGCCACGAAGCCCTGCTTGCAGGCGCCGGTCGCCGCGTCGGCGAAGGCCAGGTGGTCGCGATGGTTGGTGCTGTCGATGTTCTTGCCGTCCCAGCAGCCCGGGAAGTCCTGCACGCGCTGGACCTGACTGCCGGCCGGGCAGATCGGGTACTTGTCGGCGAGCCGATCGGTGAAGCCGGAGCAGGTCCAGGTGGCGCGGGCGTTGGCCGGGCCGCGGCTGGTCGGCTTGGCGTCACCGGTGAGCGCCCGCAGGAACTTCGGCATGGGTACGACCTTGCTGGTGGCGTTGCCGCGGTACTCGATCAGCACTGCTGCGGGCCGGACGATGCCGCCGGTGTTGTTCGGGAGCTCGAGGTTCGGGCCCTGCGGGTCGGGCAGCGCGGCCGGAGCGCTGGGGGTGGCCGCTCCGCCGTCCTGGCCGCCCTGACCGGTCGAGGGTTGGCCGGTCGAGGGTTGGCCGGTCACCGTGCAGCCGGCCAGCGCCTCGAGTCCCTGCGGGCGGGCGGCGCCGCGGGAGATGGCGATGCCGATGCGGTCGAGGACGGCCGTTCGCTTGGCCTTCAGCGGACCGAGGATGGCGTTGTCGACGAAGTTCTTGCCGCCCTGTCCGCGGGTGGTGACCAGGCGCTCGTTGGCCTCGGACAGTTGCCGGTCGAGCTCGGCGAGGTTGCGGTTGACCTCGTCGACGGCTCGGGCCGGAACGCCGGGCAGCTTGTCGCGTACGGTCGGGCACTGGATCTGTGCGGAGGCGGCCAAGCCGGCCCGCAGGTCGGCGGCAGTGTGCCGCATCCCGGCATGCATGCCTTCGTAGTTGGTGTCGCACTCCACGAGCGAGACCATGCCGGAGGTGCGTCCGCCGCCGGCAGTGGCGATGCTGTCGCTGATGCCCTTGATCAGCTCGGCGCGCTGCTGCCGCAGCTCGGCCAGGACAGCCGAGTTGAGGCGGGCATCGATGCGACCCTTGCCCGCTGCCATCCGCTCGTTGGCCGCGGCGTACCCACGGTCGAGGGCGGCCAGCCGGCTGTCGACGGCGCGCTTCGCAGCCGCCGGTACGGCAGGCAGCCGGTCGCGCACGCTGGGACACGTCACCCTCGGGGTTGTCGCGGCGAGGGCGCGCTGGGCTTCGGCCCCGGACCGGACGGTCTTGTCGATGCGGACGACCGGCCAGAAGTACGAGGACTTGTCGCCGTTGCGGCACGTGGTGCCGGAGGCGTCCAGGTCGGCGTTGGACGAGTTCGTGGTGATGGCCAGGTTGCCGATGAAGTCGTGCAGGTGCTCGGCGCCGTTCTTGATGCCGGGCTGCGCGACGGGGTTGTCGGGGCTGAACTTGCCGTTGCCGTTGGTGCCGCAGTCGACGGTGAAGGACCCCTTCGACGCCTGCGCGCCCGGCGCGGGGTTCCGCACGTTGGGCTGGACGTTCTGGATGGCGACGAACTGGTTCAGTTCGGTGGCCGCGTCAGCGGCGCCCTTACCGCCGCTGGAGACAAAGGTGGCCGTCAAGGCCCCGGATGCGGCGACGACCGCCACGGCCATGGCGATTCGTGCGGTGGGTGTGTGCATTCGCCCTCGTCGGCGTGGTGTGGTTCGCACGCTGTACTCCTTGTGGCTCGTCGGTGCGGGGGTGGCTCCGGTGGAGCCTCGCCACTCGCAGGTACGGGTGGCGCGACGTGGCAGACGGGTTCGAGGTGCTGGGGTAAGCGGTTGGTAAGAACTCCCGCGGCCACCTCAGGGAGACACGGCGAGGCACGCGGCGGACATGCGGGGGGATGAAGCCCGCGCGCGTACCTCGCCTGCTCTTCGGGTCTGTTTCGTAGCTGGGGCCTCGCCGTAGCCCCGCCCCAGCTACGAAACAGACCCAGGGCCTACCAGACGACCAGGCCCTCCATGCCGGATCCGTCGGCGAAGACGGGGAGGCCTTCGTTCTCGGTCTCCACGAGAGTGAGCTCGCCGTTCGGGCCGACCCGGAACCCCTCGATGGTGCCCGCGAGGGTGTTCTGCACGTACAGCAACGCGCCGTCAGCTGTGGCGGCCAGGTCGATCGGTCCTGCCCCCGGCGCCCGGGCCGGTTCGGCGTCCGGATCGTCCGCAGCGGCCGCCGCCGCGGCGGCTACCTCCGCGGCTGCCTTCGGTCCACCGGCGACGGCGATCACACCGTCCTTGCCGCCGAGGGTGACCTTCCCCCGGCCGTCGACGGTGTAGAGGCTGATGGTCGAGCTGCCGGGATTGGTGCCGTAGAAGAACTTTCCGGCGCGGGCGATCCAGCACAGCACCTGCTGGCCCGACTCCACCGACGGCGTGATGACGTCGAGGGTTCCGTTCCGGCGCAGCTCGTACGAGGTGACCCCGGACTTGGCGGCCTCGGTGACCAGCAGATTGCCGGCCCGGTCGAAGACGAACGAGAACGGCACGTCCCCGGTCGACCTGGTCGTCACCGGCTTGGCGGAGAGCCTGCCGTCGGGGGCCACCGCGAAGACCTCGATCGTGTTCTTGCTCTTCGTGGTGACCAGCAGGTGCCGGCCGTCGGGGCTGAAACCGACCTGCGGCGGGGAGTCGGTGAACAGCGGCACGGCAGCGTTGGTGATGCCCAGTTTCCGGGCCGAGCGGGCAAGCGGGCGCAGCCCGTCATGGCTCAGCCGGAAGCCGGTCACCTTCGTGGCACCGCCGGCGTTGAGGACGTACACGGTCCGGCCGGACACGGCGATGCTGACCGGGAAATCGCCGCCGGAGCTGACCGTGCGCGGGTGGGTGAGCTTGCCGTCTCGTACGCGGAAGGTGGTGAC
The DNA here is from genome assembly GCF_023717965.1 of Paractinoplanes hotanensis. Classification (NCBI taxonomy): domain Bacteria; kingdom Bacillati; phylum Actinomycetota; class Actinomycetes; order Micromonosporales; family Micromonosporaceae; genus Paractinoplanes; species Paractinoplanes hotanensis. The sequence goes on from NZ_JAMQOL010000048.1 coordinate 32,506, forward strand.
CGAGTTGCTGCCGGCGTTCACCGCGATCAGCAGGTTGCTCCGGCGGTCGAACACCAGGGACTCCTGCGACGCAAGCGGGTCGAACGGGTTGTCCTTCTGGGCGCCGCCGCGACCCCCGGTGGGGTACTCCCCGGCCGCCGTCAGCTTGCCGTCCGCCGCACGCCGGAAGGCCAGGATCGAGTTGCGGTGCGGGTCGTTCGACTGGACGAAGACCATCCCGCCGCGTTTGACCGCCGCGCCGCTCCTGGAGTGCTTGCCGGCCGGGTTCTCATGCGCCGAGGCGATTCCCGTGGAAACCCCACCGGCCGTCAGCAACAGGCCCACGGCCACGGCGATGCCAGTTCTCCTACGCATGTCTGCCCTACCTTCGACGAACGAACAGTGCATTGCGTCATCCGGTACGGGCACTGCCGCGAGGCTGGTTGAACAGCGCAGCCGGTCGTAAGGAGTGCGTAATTTCTGGCCGCGGCAGCCTTTCAGGCGGAGCGCTGCGCGGCGTCGCCGCTGCGGAGGCGGTCCAGTTCGGCGAGGTACATCGCCTGCATGCGGTCGTAGTGCCTGACCAGCAGCCCGACTTCCTCGGCGCTGTAGCCCTCGATGAGCCGGCCCGCCCGCTCGGCGAACCGCTCGTACGGTCGTTCCAGCTCGGCGATCCGTTCCGGCCGCAGGGTGACGATCACCCGGCGCCGGTCAGCCGGGTCGCGTTCGGCCGTGACGTAGCCGGCCTGCTGGAGCCGGCGGAGCATGCTGGTCACGGCGCCGGTGGTGAGGTTGGTCCGCTCGGCGACCTGACCCGCGGTGGCGGATCCGGCGTCCGCCAGGAAGTCCAGGCACTCCAGGTCGCTCACGGTGAGGCCGAGGCGGTCCGCGATGGCGTACCGGAACACCATGGCCAGCCGCGAGGTCTCCCGCCCGGCACGCATGAGGTCGGCGATCGCGGGCGTACGGGCCGGCTCGTGGGACATGCCGCAATCATGCCTCCGGTACGGTGACCCGGTGTAGCCGAGGTAACACGCGCGTCAGCACCCAGTGCGGTGCCGCCGCGCCCCCGGTGAGGCGGCGCATCAGCCCAGCGGCGGTGTCGACGGCGCGGAAAGCGTAGGGCACCATCTCGTCCTGGTAGCCGGCGATGGCCTCCTCCACGGACATGCCGCCCGCCCGGGCTTCGACAAGCCTCTCGCCGAGCAGGGCGGCGTCGCGAAGCGCGGTGTTGCCGCCGTGAGCGCCGAACGGCGGCATGGCGTGTACGGCGTCGCCCATCATCGTCGCCCGGGGCACCGCCCACCGCTGCGGGCGCCGGCCGGTGACGAAGTGGTTGAGTACCGTGGCGTCCAGCTCGGCCGTCTCGACCAGCCGCCGGATGAGCGGGTGGAAGTCCGTGCTCATCCGGGCGGCCAGCTCCCGCAGCGCCAGCAGGTTCCCGCGGACGCCGGCGGGCACCTCCTCCCGCCGCAACAACAGCCCCCACATGACGTAGTCGTTGCCGGTGGGCGCGTAGCTGCCCGGGGCCATGCGTGCGAACGCCTCCCGCGGGCTCTCGCCGAACCGCATGGAGGTGAAGAAGAAGGCGCGCCCCGGACTGTCGGCGATGGCCAGAACCCCGCTGGTACGCAACGCGTCCGGGATGATGCTCTCGCCGTTCTGCCGCAGGGGCGTCCGGCCGTAGACGCCCGCCATCGGAGTGTTCGCCGGGCCCGCGTCCGGCATGAGCTGAGCGCGCAGGTCCGAGCCGACGCCGTCCGCGCCCACGACGACGGTCGCCGCGACGGCCCCGCCATCGGCGAACCGCAGCCGCAGCCCGGCCGGGCCGCCGTTGTCCACCGCGACGGCGGCCTTGCCGTAGTGGATGCGCCCGTCCAACCCGGACATCAGGATCGACCGCAGGGTCAGCCGGTCGACCTGGCGGGTCGCGTTCGGCTCGATCTTGAAATTGATGGTGAAGGCGTTCCGCAGCCGGCTGTCGGTGAAGCGCAGGTGCCCGCCGGGCTCGTCGCCGGTGGCCAGCGCCAGGCGGTACAGCGGGCGGGGCAGGCTCTCGCGCAGCGCCTCCAGCCCGTACCGGTCGAGAATGATCCGATAGCCCTGCTGCCGGACGAAGGGCCCCGGATCCCGCTCGTAGACGTGCACGTCGATGCCGGCGCGCATCAGGTACTGGGCGAGGCAAAGGCCGGAGAGGCCGGCGCCGGAGATTGCCACCGAGAAGTCGGTCGATATGCCCATGCGGTTATCTTAATGACTAAGATGATTCCGGCAAGGCAACCGGCATGCCACAGTCCGCCCTGTCGCCCGGCCACGCCCGTGAGCAACTCGGCGATCTGGCCAAACTCGTCATGGCGGTCGACGGGCGCCGGGAGATTCCCGACGCCCGCGCTCGTCTCGGCCATGAGCTCGCGGACTGCCTGTGGTCGGTCCTCGTGCTCGCCGACCGTTACGGTGTCGACCTGGCGGACGAGTTCTCCCGGATGACCGACGGCATCGAGTCAGCGCTGCAGTCCTGAGAGTCGGTGAGCCGGGCTGCCTTCGCGGTAGAAGACGTAGCCGCCGTGGTGCAGGATGTCGCCTTCGAAGTGGCCGTCGGCGGTGAAGCCGGTGTCGTCCCAGTAATAGATGTCGGCGCCGGTCACCTCGTAGCGGCCGGTGTAGGCGCTGGACCGGCGGCCGCGGGCCTCGTCGTAGCGGCCGCTGGGCAGTAGTTCCTGGCGGATGTGGTTGTCGGCGGTCACCCACATGCCGACGTACGGGTTGTCGGGCATCTCAGCCTCGCTGGCGGGTCGGGCGGACGATGATCTCGTTGACGTCGACGTCCGGCGGCTGGTTGACGGCGAAGGAGATCGCGCGGGCGATGGCGTCCGGGGGGATCGAGTTGCGGCGGTACTCCTTCATCGCGTCGCGGGCTATCGGGTCGCTGATCGTCTCGGCCAGTTCCGACTCGACGACGCCGGGCGTGATCGTGGTGACCCGCAGGCTGGGGTCGGACTCGAGGCGCAGGCCCTCGGTGATCGCCCAGGCCGCGAACTTCGTCGCCGAGTACACCGCGGAGGTCGGCACGACCTCGTGCGCGCCGACCGAGGCGACGGTGATCAGGTGGCCGCTGCCCTGACGCTGGAAGACCGGCAGCGCGGCCGCGACGCCGTGCAGCAGGCCGCGCACGTTGACGTCCAGCATGCGGTCCCATTCGTCGACCAGCAGCGCGTCGAGCCTCGACAAGGGCATGAGGCCCGCGTTGTTGATCAGCACGTCGGCCCGGCCGAACTCGGTCACCGCACCGGCGACGAATGCCGTGACATCGGCCCGATCGGTCACGTCGAGAGGTCGTACGCGAATGTTGTTGTTCTGACCGGCCAGCGCGGCGAGGCGGTCCTGGCGGCGGGCGCCCGCGACCACGTGATGCCCCTCGCCGGCCAGGCGCAGCGCGACGGCCTCGCCGATGCCGCTGCTCGCACCCGTGACCAGAACAACCTTGGGAGTGGATTCCATGAGACCCACCCTCCGCGTTCCGTTCGCGGCCAGGCAGGGTGAGTCACACCCAGGTTAGGTTGGAATCATGGACGGCATCTCTCCGCTCGGCGCTTTCCTGCGGGCCCGGCGCGAGCTGACCAGCCCGGAACAGGCCGGGGTGACCTCGTCGGGCCGGCGCCGCACCCCCGGCCTGCGCCGCGAAGAGGTGGCCCAGTTGTCCGGCGTCAGCACCGACTACTACACCCGGCTGGAGCAGGGCCGCGAGCAGCACCCCTCGGGCCAGGTGCTGGACGCGCTGGCCCGCACCCTGCGGCTCGATCCCGAGGAGACGGCGCACCTGCACCGGCTGGCCCGCATCGATCGCGGTCGCGTCGACCGGACCGTACGCGAGACCGTCCGGCCCAGCCTGCTGCGCCTGATGCAGGGCTGGCTGCACACGCCCGCTCTGATCGTCAACCGCAGGATGGACGTGCTGGGGGCCAACCCGCTCGGGCGCGCCCTGTTCGCCCGGGTCTTCGAGCAGGACGAGCCCAACCTCGTACGGTTCGTCTTCCTCAGCCCGCATGCCCGTTCCTTCTATCCCGACTGGGAGCAGATCGCGCAGTCGAGTCTGGGCGCGTTGCGCGCCGCGTCCGGCGGGCTCGACGAAGCCGGACTGGTCGACGAGTTCTCCGCGAGAAGTCGCGAGTTCCGCCGTCTGTGGGCACGGCACGACGTACGGGGAAAGTCTCACGAGGCGAAGCGGCTGCGCCATCACGAGGTTGGCGAGCTGACCCTCGCGTACGACTCGCTCACCGTCGACGGCGCGGGCGGCCAGCAACTCATCGTCTACCAGGCCGAGCCCGGCAGCGCCTCGGCCCAGGCCCTGGCCCTGCTGGGGACCGTGGCCGCCGACCTGCCCGACGTCAGGGCCAGTCACATCGGCCGATCGGAGGGGACGAGGCGATGATCGGCTATTTCCATGGGCGACGGACCGTCCGCAACCCCTAGGAAGGAGCCATGACCAACGAGGTTGCCGTTCCCCTGCTGCCCTGCCCGTCGATCGACGACGTCATCGCCTTCTACCAGGTTCTCGGCTTCAGCACCACGTACAAGCAGCGCAAACCCTATCCCTGCGCAGGACTGCAACGGGAAGGCCTGCACCTGCAGTTCTTCGAGATCGCCGGGTTCGATCCGGAGCAGTCCTACGGCTCCTGTCTCGTGATCACTCCGGACATCACGGAACTGCACCGGGCTTTCGCGGCCGGCATGCGGGCCGCGTACGGGAAAATCCTGGTGTCGGGAGTGCCGCGGATGACCCGGCCCAGGGCTCGAAAGAACGCCGACGGGCTGGGCGGGTTCAGCGTCATCGACCCGGGCGGCAACTGGATCCGCGTCTTCCAGAAGCCCGCCACGACGGCCACGCCGGCGCTCTCGCCCGCCGGACGACTCGCCAAAGCGCTGGCGAACGCCGTCGTGCTCGCCGACTCCAAGGGTGACGCCCGTCAGGCCGTCCGCATTCTCGACAGCGCGTTGGCTCGCCCGCAGGCCGACGATGACCCTGTCACACATCTGGAGATCCTGGTGTACCGCGCGGAACTGGCGATGGCGCTGAACGACCGGGAAACCGCAACGGAGATGCTGGCCCGCGTCGAGCACATCACGCTGAACGCGGACGAGACCGCGAGGGCGGCACCGACCTTCGAGATCGCCGCCGACCTCGCAGCGGCGCTGCGATGAGCTCGTCGTGGCCGGGGTGATCGAAGACTATCCGACCCGCGATGAGGGAGATTTCGCGCCGGGTGGGTTGCGGGTGGGCGACACGACATCCAGGGACACGGCCGACTCAGTGCCAGTCGCTGATCTGCACGTCGTCGGGCGCCGGGGCGCCGCGGCCGGTCTCGACCAGGGACTTCAGGCTCAGCAGGTAGGACGCCCACTTCGTACTGCAGTGATTCATGAATTCGACCGGCTCGCGCCAGCCCTGGTGTTCGAACAGGACGATCGTGTAGTCGCCGTCCTGGCGCAGCTTGAAGTCGACGGTGGTGCCGATCCATTCCTCGGGGCCGTCGGCCACGCGCCAGCGGACGTGTTCGGCGGGACGGGTTTCGAGGACCTCCATGTCGAAGCCGCCGACCGGGGGAAAGCGGAACTGGAGTACGCCGCCGGCCTCCTTGGTGTCGGCGGTCCACCACGCGGCCAGGCCGTCCACTGTGGTCAAGGCCTCGTAGACCTGGTTCGGGGTCGCGTCCTTGACGCCGATGCGGTGCAGGATGTCAGGCATTGTTGTTCCTTTCGGTCTGGATGGTCTCGGCGATCCGCTTGATGCGGCGCAGGCGGGCGTCCCATTCGGCGCCGACCGCGGCCAGCTGGGTCACCGCGCGTTCGAGCTGGGTGTCGTCGACCTGGTAGCGCTTCTCGCGGCCGGTCGGGGCCGCGCGGACGAGGCCGACCCGGTCGAGGACGCCGAGGTGCTTGGCGACTGCCTGCCGGGTGACCGGCAGATGGTGGCTGAGGGTGGTGGCGGTGCCGGGGCCGCCGGCCAGCAGCAGGTCGAGCAGGCGGCGGCGGGTGGGGTCGCCGATCGCCGACCAGAGCTCGTCGTCGACCGCGGTCGTCACGGGCGGACCGTCAGGGTGGCGACGTACGGGGCGATCCGCGGCAGGAAGTAGTCCCAGCCGTTCACGTGGTCCCTACGCGCTTCCTCGTCGCGGTACCCGGTCTCGGTCAGCTTGAGCAGGGTGCCGTCGCCCGAGGGGACCAGCTCGAACGTGACGAGCAGCGAGTTCTCGGCCGTCGCGGGCTCGCCGGGCGGCTGCGTCCAGCGGAACGTGAAGGTGCGTGGCGGCTGCACCTCGAGGACGGTGAACGCCTCGACCTTGTCACCGCCGAAGCCGAGCTCGCCGGTGGACCCGGGCACGGGCTCGTAGCGGGCCTCGTCGGGCCACCACCGGCTGACGTGCCGGGGGTCGCTGACGACCTCGAACACCACGGTGGGCGAGGCCTCGATGTAGATCTCGCGCTCGATGGATCCGATCTCCATGCCGCTCCTCCAATAGCAACCTTTGGTTGCACCAGACATTAGCGCGCAGTCCCGACTGACGCAACCTTAGGTTGCGCGACGTCAGGCGAAGAGTGTCAGCGGCCCCATGATTGCCGCCCGCTTCGCGGTGACGGCGGCGGGGTGCTGCTGCTAACGTCGTCGGTGGCGTGGCCCACGCCCAACCTCCGGTGACCGTCCCCGACGCGCGGTCCTTGTCAGAGGCAAAGGGATTCTCATCTCGGGTCGCTGTCCTCGTTCGTTGTCTCGGACGTCTTGGTCGCGCGGGGGATCGACGCACGGGACTGCGGAGGGCCGATGACAGCCAACAGGAACTTCAAGCGCCGGGTGCGTGCCCGCGCCGCCAAGACCGGCGAGTCCTACACCGCTGCGTTGCGGCACTTCCGCGCGACTCCGCCAGGAGAATCGATGCCGAAGAACACTGCCCTGCGACTGTCCGTCGCTCAACTGACCGTCGCGCCCGACCCCGGTGACACGGCGGCGCTGCGCGACAGCGGCGAGCAGATCCGTCGCCTCATGCGCGAGGCCCACGCAGCCGGGGCCCGGCTGCTGCACCTGCCCGAGGGCGCGCTGACCTGTCCCGACAAGAGGGTCATGTCAGCAACCGGTCCGCAGAACATCGGCGCGGCCGACTGGAGCCGGACCGACTGGGCAACCCTGGCCGACGAGCTCCGGGCGATCACCGAGCTCGCCGGCGAACTGCGGCTGTGGACCGTCCTGGGCTCGGTCCACCGGCTGACCGCGCCCCGCCGCCCGCACCTCAGCCTGTACGTCATCTCGGACAGCGGCACGATCGCCACCCGGTACGACGAGCGAATGCTGTCCAACACCAAGGTCAGCCACCTGTACACCCCCGGCTCGGCGCCGGTCACGTTCACCGTCGACGGCGTACGTTTCGGCTGTTCGCTCGGCATGGAGGCGGCCTTCCCCGAGATTTTCCTGGAGTACGAGCGCCTCGACGTCGACTGCGTCCTGTTCTCGACCCATGGCCCGGGGACGCCCGCCAACAACGGCCCGTTCGCCCTGCAGGCGCAGGCGCTGGCCGCGGCCAACAGCTACTGGGTCAGCTACGCCGGCACGGCTCAGGACGCCCCGAACGCCCCGTCCGGCGTCGTCGCTCCCCACGGCGACTGGCTCACCCGCTGCCCACCGGAACCCGTGCCCGCCATCGCCACGACGGAGCTCGACCTGAGCGCCGAGAACTACGCACGCCCGTGGCGACGGGTGGCCCGAAGCGGTCTGTACGCCCAGCACCAGGCGCCCAACGACCCCAGGAGCCTCGACCGGGTCAATCCCTGACCATCTCGATGTCGCCGGCCGGCACCGCGCCGGCCGGCGACACCCCACACCTCACACAGGCTGGACGATCTCGGTCTCCCACGTCGCCGGGTCCGGGTGGTCCCCCGGATCGGTCAGGTACGTCTCCCGGGGCGCTCCGGCCGCGGACAGCCCCTGGTCGCGCATCCACTTCTCGATCTGCTGGTAGGACTCGGGCAGGCTGTCGTACGGTCCACGATGGATGGTGACCACCGCGCGACCGGCGGGGATGACGATCGCCTCGATCCCGTCCGCGAGAACCGCCGACGGCGGTGGCTCGGCAACGGTTATGCCGCTCTCGATGACGAGCGACCCCTTCCCCACCTCCGGGTAACGGGCGAACGGCGGCCCGGCGATCGCCAGCCCTTGCCGCTGGGCGTAGTCGAACACCGCCGGCAGGCACTCGGCGAGCGCGGTCGCGATCTCGTCGCGCGTGACCCTGCGGCGAATCACGAGGGCATGGACGGTGGGCTGGTCACGAACGGAGATGTCCAGGGGCACAGCGGTTTTCCTCTCGGTGATGCTGATGCGATAGAGGCTGATGCAGGGTGCCGCCGACGTCACCGTCGAGGCGTGTACGGCGGCGATGTGCCGGCCGGGAACGGTCGCCCGCGGGCGCGGTAGCTCTGCGGACTGCGGCCGAGGTGGCGGGTGAACGTCCGGGTGAAGACCTCATGACTGCCGAAGCCGTGGTCGAGCGCGATCACCGACACCCGGCGGTCGCCGGTCACCAGCTCGCCCGCGGCCCGGGCCAGCCGTACCCGCGTCGTGTAGGCCTTCGGCGTCTGGCCCGTCAGCCGCCGGAACCGGCGGTGCAGATCGAAACGCGATCGGTTGGCCCACCGGGCCAGGGCGGACAGCGAGACGTCCTCACTCAGCCGGGAGTTGACGACGGCGAGGAGTTGAAGCAGCTCGCGGGTGGGCGACGACACGAACGGACGCTACCAATCAAGTGACGCCACCGGTTGACGGTTCTTGCGCTGCCGGAGCTTCGGCATCAGGACAGGAAGTGGCCTGAAGGGGCTTTAGCGTCGCTCGCATGACGAACAGCCAATCGGGCGTCCGCTCGTTCCGTATCGACATTCCGCAATCGCAGCTCGACGACCTGAAGGCCCGTCTGGCCAACACCCGGTGGCCGGACGAGCTGCCCGGGGTCGGCTGGAGCCGCGGAGTTCCCGTCGGGTACCTGCGGGAGGTCGCTGACTACTGGCGCACCGGCTACGACTGGCGGGCTCAGGAGGCGGCCATCAACGAGTACCCGCAGGGCCTGACCACCATCGACGGGCAGAGCGTGCACTTCCTGCACGTGCCCTCGCCCGAGCCGGAGGCCACGCCGCTGGTCCTGTTGCACGGCTGGCCCGGTGGGGTGGTGGACTTCCTCGACGTCATCGGGCCCCTGACCGATCCCCGTAGCCACGGCGGTGACCCCGCCGACGCCTTTCATCTGGTGATCCCGTCGTTGCCGGGATTCGGGTTCTCCACCCCACTGGCCGGGCCGGGGATGAACCCGGCCCGGGTGGCCGGGATCCTGGTGGCTCTGATGGCCCGGCTCGGATACGACCGGTACGGCGTCCATGGCTACGACTGGGGCGCGTGGATCGGCCCCAAACTGGGCGAGCAGGACCCGGAGCGGGTCATCGGCGTCCACCTCACCGCGATGGTCACCATCCCCGTCGGCGCCGACGGCGAGATGGACGGCCTCAGCGAGGTCGACCAGCAGCGCTGGCAGCGCATGCAGGACTCCAACGACGGCTACCTGCGCTGCAACAGCAAACGCCCGCAGACCGTCGGGTACGGCCTGACCGACTCCCCGGTCGGGCAGCTCGCCTGGATCGTGGAGAAGTTCAAGGAGCACACCGATCCGGAGGAGGGCCTGCCGGAGGACAGCATCGACCGCGACCGCATCCTCACCGACGTGTCGATCTACTGGCTGACCGGCACCGCCGTCTCCGCCGCCCAGATCTACTACGAGGAGTTCTCGGCGGGCGCACCGAGCGGCGGCGGCGGACGCGGGACCGTGCCCACGGGCGTCCTCGTGTCCGGTCAGGACCTCGCGATCCGGCCGTGGGCCGAGCGTGACCACCACATCGTGCACTGGACCGAACTCGGCAAGGGCGGGCACTTCCTCGCCCTGGAAGCACCCGGGCTGCTGGTCGACGACGTTCGCACGTTCTTCCGAAAGCTACGGTGACGGGCACACCTGGGCCGCCGCTTCCACTTGACGCCCTCAATCACCGCTCGCGGACGAACGGTGCTGTTCCGCGAACCGGATGATGGTGTCGCCCAGCTGTTCGAGGAACCGGCCGGCCATGGCCAGCCGGGCCCCGGCAGCGGTGCCGCTCCCCAGGATGTCGGCGCCGCGCAGCACGGTCGCGGCCAGCCGCTGGTTGGCGCGGACGTTGACGACAGCGGATCGGACACCCGCGTCCTCGTCGAGGAAGTACCGGTGGCGCCGGCTCCCGCCGTCACGGCTGCGGCGTATCAGCCCGTGCTGTTCCAGCAGCCCGACCGCGAGCGAGATCGTCGCCGGGCTGACCCGGAGGTGCCCCGTCAGCTCGGCGGTGGTGGCGCTGCCGTTCTCCGCGGTGAACAGACAGGCCAACACTCCGGCCGCGGTGCGGGGCATGCCGGTGTCGATCAGGGCCGCGGTGAGATCGGTGATCAACGCGATCCGCGCTCCCGAGTCGGGGCCGGCGGGTACGCGCCCGGCCTCCGATGCGGACGCCTGTGGTCGGCGCCGGCCGCGGCGGACAGTGGCCAGCTGCGCCAGCTCCGCGCGGTAGCGGCCCGGCCCGCCGTTGCGAGCGACCTCGCGGCTGACCGTGGAGGTCGGGCGGCCGAGATCACCGGCGATCTCGGCGAAATCGCGCCCCTGCGCCAGCCCGGCGGCGATCCGCTGCCGGTCGGCGCTGGTCAGCCTGCGTCCGGGCATTCCGTCCACCCTCCCCTGGAGGTCCGCGGGCCACCAGTGTGGGCGCCGGCCGTCGTACGGTGCAACGCGCGTGCTTTCGCTGACACCGTCATTGCAATCGCAATCAGCGCTTTGAACAGCGAAGACACCGAATCCAGCCGCGGGCTGGGTGGCTCGGCATTCGGACCATGCCTAACGTTCGGTTACCTGTTCAGCAACCCGAGAAGGAGCATGCGTGCGAGCCAAGGGCATCACCTACGACACCGGATTCGCCCCCGGTGGGCGGAGCACCCGGGCCGGCTTCGACCCCGGCGCAGTCCAGCGGGAGATGCGGATCATCGCCGACGATCTGCACTGCGACGCCGTCCGGGTCAGCGGCGGGGACCCCGAACGGCTGTCCGTCGCGGCCGGGCACGCCGCCGACGCCGGGCTCGAGGTCTGGTTCTCCCCGTTCCCCTGCGAGCGAACCGCTCAGGAGTTGCTGCCGTACTTCGCCGACTGCGCCGACCGGGCCGAGGCCGCCGGCGCCGCGGTCTTCGTCGCCGGGTGTGAACTGAGCCTGTTCAACTCGGGTTTCCTGCCCGGGGCCGACACCTTCGCCCGGATCAAGTCCCTGTCCGGCGGCGACCCGGCGGCGGTGGGCCGGCTCGCGGACGCTTCCGCCGCCGTGAACACGCTACTGGCCGAAACCGCGGCTACCGTACGCCCTCGATTCCGCGGCAAGATCACCTACGCCTCCGGAACGTGGGAGGACATCGATTGGACGCCCTTCGACATCGTCGGTGTCGACGCGTACGTCGATCCCGACGACCCCGGCTTCGCAACGGCTGTGGAGCACTTCCGCCGGCACCGCAAACCGCTGGCCGTAACGGAATTCGGCTGCTGCACGTACCGGGGGCGCGGCTGCGCGAGGCGGCATGGGCTGGGACATCGTCGATCACGAAACCGACCCGCCCCGCATTCCCGGCGACCACGTCCGCGACGAGGACGAGCCGGCCCAATACCTCCGCCGCCTGATCGGCGCGTTCGATCAGGAGGGCGTGGACACCGCGTTCTGGTTCACCTTCGCCAGCTACAACAGCCCGTACCACCCCGATCCGCACCTGGACCTCGACATGGCCGGGTTCGGGGTGTGCAAAGTGATGCCCGACGGCCGTCTCGAACCGAAGCGGGCCTTCCACGCCATGGCCGAGCTGTACGGGAAGTAGCGGCCAGGGTTCTCAGCCCTTCGCTTCGCGAACGTCCTGTCCGTGCTCGGCGAACGCCTTGAAGTCCTGCATGTGCTGCAGCGATTGCTTGCGGAACGTGCCGGGCATGAAGAGCCCCACGAGTCGCATCAGCAAGCCGCTGAACCGGTACTCGTTCTCGCTCACCCAGAGCGTCGTCTCCGGGCCGGTCTCAGTGAGGCGTTCGCGCGCGGCGCTCCACATGCCCGGGCCGACGATCTCGCGCTCGAAATGGACGACGCTCTCCCGCGGGATCTCGCTCAGGTCCACCGGTTCCCGCCGCGTGATGGTCTCGGTGCACTCGAACTTCTGCTGCCCCATCTGCAGGATCACTCGCGACTTGGTGCCGGCCTGCCCGTGCACCCCGCTCAGCGGCTCGTGCAGCACCAGTCCTCGGAGCCACTTCGGCAGATGCGCAGGGTCGGCGAGCAGCTGGGCGACCCTCTCCCGCGGCAGGGCGATCTCCATCGAGACGGTGTACTCCATGACGGCATGTTATCAGCTCCACCTTATATAAGCCCGAACCGAATTTTTGGCACGATACCCTCGCTTCCCAGCATCACCTTTTCGGGGGCACGGTCGGCTTCAAGGTTTAAGGACATGTGCGCCTGTCCATACGGCACCACAGATGTGGTGGAGGAGCGGTGCAATGAAGACTGCAGGTATGGAGTACGTCGTCGCGAGAAGCGTCGGTGAGGTGATCGACGCATTGGCCGATGGGGAGACATCCGTGCTGGCCGGCGGCCAGAGCCTGGTGCCGGAGGTGACACGCCCGGGCACGCGACCGTGCCGGCTGGTGGACATCAACCGGATCGACGGCCTCGACACGCTGGTCGAGACGGACGGGTACCTGCGTGTCGGAGCACTGGTCCGGCACCGGGCGTTCGAGTCCGACACGGTCACCGGGCCGCTCGGTGACCTGTTACGGGTCGTGGTGCGTCACATCGGACACCCGCCCATCCGGGCCCGGGGCACGATGCTCGGCAGCCTCGCCTACGCGCACCCGGCGGCCGAGTGGCCGGCCGTGGCGGTCACCCTCGGGGCGCGGCTTGTGCTGGACGGGCCGGACGGGCGCCGGACGGTGACGGCGGACAGCTTTTTCACCGCGCCGTTCGTCACCACCCGCCGACCCGAGGAACTGCTGATCGAGGCGCAGCTGCCCGTGCTGCCCGACGGCACCGGCATCGGCTATGCCGAGAACCGCCGCAATTCAATCTTTCCGCACGCGGCGGCGATCACGGCGGTCACGGTGACCGACGGTGTGGTCAGCTCGGCGGCGATCTGCCTGGTGAACTCCGGGCCCCACCCGGCACGGGCCAGCGCAGCCGAGGATGCGCTGGCCGGGACCACGTTCTCGGACACCGCCATCGCCACCGGCGCGGAAATCGCGGCGGAGCGGGACACTCGCCGCCTCGACGACGATGCCCGATCGCCGGAACAACGCCGAGCCTTTCGAATTCTGGTCAGCCGAGCGCTTCGCCACGCTCGTGAGGGAGCCCGCCGATGCGGGTGACGCTGACCGTGGACGGAACGCGTCATGACCTCGACGTCGAAACCGGCCGCAGGCTCGCCGACGTGCTCGGAACGGAATGCGGCGTCTCCGGCTGCCGCGTCGCCTGCCCGGACGGCACCTGCGACGTCTGCGCCGTGGTGGTGGACGGCGACGCGATCCGCTCCTGTCTGATGCTGGCCGTGCAGGCTACCGGCGCCCAGATCGACACGGCCGGCGACCGCGGCTTGCCACATCAGCGGTAGGCCCTCCTCAAGCGGCGCCCGAGGCCGAGGGCTGGCGGGCGTCGATCAGGTCGCCCAGGTGGACGCCCGCCTCGTCCAGCAGACGCTGGACGGTGGCGATGGACAGTCCGTCGACGATGTTGTCGCCGTGGATCAGGCGGTAGAAGTCCTGGCGGTTCCGGCGTACTGCTTCCACTCGCCAGCGGCCGTCGGGGGTCTGCATGGCGCCGATCACCGTGCCCTGGGAAGGGGGTGGGATCGGTTCGGCGGCACGGCGGATCGAGGAGGCGGCCCGGTCGGTGCGCAGACCACGCCATGACGGGTGGCGCAGGCGGCCGTCGGGGGTCCAGTTGCGGAACGCCACCTCGCCGATCAGGCAGGGCTCGACCCAGTGGGCGTGGCGGGCGTGTTCACGGGGAACGTCGCCGACCGGTGCGGTGGTGCGAGTCAGGGGGGCCAGTTCCTTCTGCAAGTGGGTCAGGGCAGCGTCGGTGAAGCCGGTGCCGACGTGGCCGGCGAACACCAGGCGGTCATGGTCGTCGTGGACGGCTAGCAGCAGGGAGCCGATCGTGCCGGAGCGTCGGCCGGCACCGGGCTTCCAGCCGATGACCAGCACCTCCTGCGTCTTGACGAGCGGCACCTTGGTCCAGTCGGCCGAGCGTTTGCCGGGGCGGTACGGGGCGGCCAGGCGCTTGGCGACCACGCCTTCCATGCCGGCAAGTTCGGCGGCTTGCAGCACCGTACGGCCGTCGACCTCGAGGAATCGGACGGGCACCCGGACGTGCTCGCTCGTCAGGTCGAGCTGGGCGAGGCGGTCGCGCCGGGTGGCGTACGGCAGGGCAGTGAGATCTTCGCCGTCGAGTTCGAGCAGGTCGAAGACGTAGTAGAGCACCGGGACGCTCGCGACCAGGGCCGGGCTCGGGATCGCGACGTGCATGCGCTGCTGCAGGCGGGCGAACAAGGGGCGGTCGGTCTCGAGCGCGACGACCTCGCCGTCCAGCACCGCGCTCCGGCCGCCGAGCAGCCCGGCCAGTTCACCCAGCTCAGGGTAGGTGGCGGTGATGTCGTTGAGGTTGCGCGAGAATGCTTCAACCCGGCCCGAGCGGACGTCGGCGATGACGCGTACGCCGTCGTACTTGAACTCGAAAGCCCAGCCCGGGCCGGCCGGCAGAGCGCCGGCGGCCGCGAGCATCGGGCTGATCACAAATACCAGTCATGCGCATAAAGACGGGGGCGGCAACCGGTACGCGGAAAGATCACCTAACTACATCAGTGTAGTTTCCCCAGCTCAGGAGCCCAGCCGGGTCGCGGGATCAAGCAGAACGGGTGTCCCACCGGCATGCGGGTCACCCCGAAAATGTGTTGAACGGTTCTTCTACGCTGATCGGGCCTTAACACGAAACGGGGAACCATGCGCGTTCAGCGTCATCTGGCCGGCGTCATCGCCGGTGTCACCACGCTTTCTGTGCTCGGTGGTTGTGCCGCCCAGCAGATCCAGGCGCTCGAGCCGAAGATCGAACTGCGCAACGCCGCCCAGCAGCTCGCCGACGCCCAGCAGACGGGCTTCGTCCTCAAGGTCACCGGCAACCCGGACGATCTGGTGGCCGCGGCCGGCAAAGAGGCCGACGCCGCCACGGTGGCGCAGTTGTTCAACTCGTCGATCACGATGACCACCGACAAGGGCGGCGCGGGCGAAGCGGACGACAGGTCCAGCCTCGCGGTCAACGTCGACGGTGTCACCGGCACCGAGATCCGGTTCGTCGACGGGGCGCTCTACCTGAAGGCGCCGGTGAAGGATCTGGCCGCCAAGTTCGGGGCCACCCCGGCCGACATCAAGGAGCTCAGCGGCGGGGCGCCCGGCCTCGACGCGCTCCTCGCCGGCAAGTGGATCTCGGTCGACACCAAGCAGCTGCCCGGTGCGGCCGCCGCCTCGGCCAAGCCGGACGCCGAGCAGCAGAAGATCCTGGCCGAGGTGACCGCCAGCGCCACCAACCTACTCGAAGGCGCCGACGTGGTCCGCGACAGCGCCGACGACAAGCACCTCATCGTCACGTCGTCCACGGCCAAGGGGTACGCCGAGGCCAAGCGCCTGGCCACCGCGGTCGAGCCGTCGCTGGCGTCGGAGTTCCCGGCTGCCCCCGAGAAGGACCAGCCGGTCGTCATCGACCTGTGGCTCGACGGCGGCAAGTTCACCGCGGCCGAGGTCAACGTCCTGCAGTTCGTCGAGGGCGCTCAGGGCCGGGTGGCCGCCCGCCTCGAGTTCACCGAGGGCGGCGCGATCGACGCCCCGGCCGGCGCGACCGCGGTCGACCTGTCGGGCCTGCTCGGCGCGACCGGCGGCACCATGCCGTATCTGAAGGATCTGCGCCCGGTGAACTGATCGCGCGCTGAGGGGCGGGCCGGCTGCGCGCCGGCCCGCCCCTCATTTCGTACGTTCGATGTCGCGAGGAGTCAGCTCAGCGGGTCGGCCTCGCCGGGCTGCTCCGCCGGCTCGTCCTCCTGAACCGGCGAGCCGGTGAGCAACTCGACCTCCCACCGTTCGGTGAGGGAGTCACTTTCCTCCTCGGGTTCGAGATAGCTGCGTACGCGGACACCGAGGCCCAGCTGGTTGGCCGCGCGCAGGTGTTCGGTCACCTCGTCGATGCTGGTCAGGTAGTACGTGGCGATCAGGTCGGGCAGGGTGGTGGTCTCGTCCAGGTCAGTCACCGCCCCAGGGTAGGCGGCCCGGCCCCCGCCCGCATGTGACGGTGGAGATACCGAATTCGCCGTGCAGGTGATTGACACCGCATTCACCCCGACGGGCGATTGTTGACCATGAATTCACCGGAAGAATGGCCGAATCCGGTCGGCTTTCTCCGAAAGGCCTCGCACTGTGCGAATTCGTCGATTCCTCGCGCCGGCATTGCTGGCTCTCACCCTTTCGGCCGCAAGCCTGGCAGGCGCGCAACCCGCGGCCGCCGCAGCCGCCGGCGACTACCGCATCACGATCGACATGCTCGAGTGCGACGTGATGGCGGTCGGCGTCCAGGGCACGTGCATCATCAGCCTGCAGACGTGGCTGAACATCTTCGACGACACGAGCATCCCGGTCACCGGCTACTTCGACCAGGCCACCAAGGACGCGGTGATCAAGTTCCAGAGCCGGCACGGCCTCCAGCCGGACGGCCGCTTCGGCGACCGCTCGCGCCTCGCGCTCTACCGCGACTACGTGCACATGAAAGAGAACAGCGTCGCCACGCCACGCCCGGGCGCGCCGATCGACGCGAAATGCAATCCGGCCACGGGCGTGAACTGTGACAAGGGCGCGGCCATTCCGGGCATCAACGGCGGGATCGTCCAGTCCGTTTTCTGCAACACGACCTCGGGCGGTCTGGGCCTTCTGAAGAGCGCCATCAAGGGCGGTGCCATCGGCATCGGCGCGGGCATCGCCTGCGACATTCTGCTGAGCTGAGGACTACGAGGCGAGAGCCTGTTCCACGCTGCACCACCAGCTCGTACGGCCGCCGACGGTGCTTTTCGCCATCGGCGCGCCGTCGCGAGGGCAGTGGGCGCCGGCGACCCGGAACGGGATCACCTTGAGGGTGTGCACGCCGCCGTCCCTGATCGCCGCGCGTACGGACGCACGGGTGGCCCGCAGCAGGCGGGCGATGTCGTCGTCGGTGAGCTTGTCGACGCGGCGACCCGGGTTGAGGCGGGCCGCCCACAGGATCTGGTCGGCCAGCAGATTGCCGATGCCGGCCACGGCGTCCTGGTCGAGCAGGCGGGCCTTGACCGGGGCAGTGCCGAACGCGAGCGCGGCCGGAACTGCTGCGGGGTGATCTTGCGACCCAGCCCGGCCCGCTCGATGACCGCCCGGGCCGACTCGACTTCCGGCAGCTCCGGCATGGCGCCTCCCGCGGCTCTCGTTCCGCGGACCCGGCCGCGGCTACCCAGCTGCCTGCAGGTCACCACCCTACTTGCCGGCTTGACACCACCGGGCCGACAACCCCGCCGGCAGCGGAAGCAACGTTCCACTCCTCAGGGAATCGGCCCGGCGTAGCCCATCCAGAAATCGACGGCCGCTGCCCGCGGGCGGGGCGCGAGCGCGGTGTCGTCCCCGAATTCCATGATCTGCTCGGGCGCCTGTTTCACGGTGGGCCATTGCGGCAGACCAGTCGAGTTCGGGTCGCCGTCACGCACGAAACTGATCCAGTAGGCGCTCATGTGGTCGCGCAGCCGCATGTCGGCCTGTTCATAGTCGGGGTCGCCGTCCGCGCCCAGGTTGTCGAAGGCATACATGATCTCCGCACCGTGGTAGGCGCCGAACTTCTGCAGTCCCTTCTCCGGCGGTACGCGCGTGAAGAAGTAGAGGTAGGCCGCAGACTTGCCGGACTGCGTGTGCAGTTGGGCCCAGCGGTACATGGCCCGCGTCATGATTTTGTCGGTCTCGGCGTCGAGGAGCGACTCCAGCACCCGCTCCGGCGACCCGCCTGGGTACAGGCGCAGGAACTCCCCGGCCCGGGGGCCGTACGTCTCGCGCACCGATGTCTCGTAGGCGGCCACATCGGTGTCGGGCGGGTCCGCCAGGGCGAGAGAAGCCTCATCCGCGTTGCTGCCAACCAGGATCGGCACATCGAGCTGATCCCCGGCCGCATAGATTTCCGCGGGCGTGCCGCTCAGCACATGACCGTCGACGGACGGCCGCCAGTGCGAATCGAGCGACTGGGCCGCTTCCCGGATCCGCTCGACCGGCATGGCACGCATCGCGTCGATCGTCGCGCCTCCCAACTGTTCGCTCAACCGCTTCCCGGCGTCCTCCGCCACGGCTCGGGTATCGGCCTGATCGCCGTTTTCTGTGTCTCCGGTGGTGCCCATGCACGCGCCACTACCCGCGATGATGCCGTCCACCAGACCTCGCGCCAGCGGAGTCGCCCCCAGCATGCAGACGCTCTGCCCACCGGCGGACTCCCCCGCGATCGTCACGCGGTCGGGATCACCGCCGAACGCCGCGATGTTGTCGCGGACCCACCGCAGCGCGGCGAGCTGGTCCAGGATCCCGTAGTTGCCCGACACCCCCTCGGCCGACTCAGCGGCCAGCCCCGGATGGGACAGGAAGCCGAACACCCCCAAGCGGTAGTTCAACGTGACGCTGACGATCGCCCCCCGGGATGCCAGGGACTCGCCGTCGTAGATCGGCAGGGCACCCGAGCCGGTCGCGAACCCGCCGCCGGCGATGTAGACCAGAACCGGGAGCTTCGCCGAGCCCGGCTTACGCCAGATGTTGAGCGACAAGCTGTCCTCGCTGGAGGGATACGGGTTGAGGAAGGTGCCCTCCAGCGGAACCTGGACGACCTGCGAGAGCGCCCGGCTGAAGAAGTTGGACGTCGGCTGTATCGGGACATCGGAGAACCGGTCGGCGGTGAACACGTGGCTGCGCCGTGCCGCAGGCTGAGGTGGACGCCATCGCAGGTCGCCCACCGGCGAGCTCGCGTAGGGTATTCCGGCGAAGATCTCGACCGTACGGTCGTCGTTGTAGACGCCGGTGACCGGGCCTTCCCTGGTCGGCACCGGAGCGGTCGGGCGGCGATCCTCGCCGCCCGCGACCCGGTTCTGCAGCGGCGGATAGGCGACGACAGCCGTGGCGCACACGACAAGGCCGACCAGCAGCAACGCAGCCACGCGGAACATGACCCGCCCCCGCAACCACCAGCGTGTGGTGATACCGAACCCGCCCAGCAGCGCCGCGACGAGCACCCACCCCCACCACGGGCTCCGATTCAGCCAGGCCAGGGCGCAAGCGATCACGGCCAACGCAAGAAGAGGTCCCCAGTGCCAGCGGGGCTGCCGACGACTTCCCACTTCTTCCTCCACGACTGCACGACTGCACGACACAATGGCTGTTCCCGCGTCACTGCCCGGCGAGGACAACGTCGGTCAGGTCCTGACCGGCAGATCGGCGACGTTGCTGCAACCCGGACGCCGGCGTACGGGACGACTACTCGAACGGCGGCGCTGCTTGATGCGACACCGTGTTGCCGGAACACAGTCAAGCCGCTGGTGGCCAGGCACAAGATCAGCCCACGGCATCCACCCGCCTCGGCCGGCAATGGGGTCACGGCGCTTGGTCAGGGTCGGCGTCGGGCCTCCTCCCGTTGATAGCGGCCTTGACGGCGGTGCCGATGCGGCGCAAGGCGGCCAGATCGTGGGGTTCGAGCTGGTCAATCAGGTATTCGCGGACCGCAGCGACATGCCCCGGCGCGGCCGCCACGACCTCGTGGTGGCCGGCCTCGGTCAGCGTGGCGACGGTTCGCCGGCCGGCGCCGGGAACCCGGGCCCGTTCGATGAGCCCGCGCTTCTCCAGGCGTCCGACGACGTGCGACAGGCGTGACAGCGACGCCGACGTCCGGGCGGCGAGATCGCTCATTCGCAACGTTCGTTCCGGCTGCTCGGACAAGACCGAGAGCACGATGTATTCGAAGAACGTCAAAGGCGTCTCGCGCTGCATCCGCGCGTCCAGAGCTGCGGGCAGACTGATCATGATCGCGGAGTTGGCCCACCACGCCGCCAGCTCGTCCTCGGTCAGCCAGCGCGTTTCGGTAGCCGGCCTCACGGACTGTCCCGCACCGGACTCCGGCTCGGCTGCCCTGCCCGTCGCAGGCGCCGCGGATCCGGAACTCGGCGTACTGCGGGCGTGTGACGGGCCGAGTTGTCCTTTCGCATTCGCTGTGGTCTTCGCCATGCCGCAACCCTAGCGCACCTTGTTGACGCATCAAGTTCGCGCGTGCTCTGATGTTGATGCATCAAGTTCAGCCTCCGCACCACACCCCGGCCCGCCATTTCATGGCGGCTGCCCGGCACAGTCAGATCGAGAAGAGGACCACACACATGCAGATCACCCATCTGGGCGCGCTGGAGGTCTCGCGCATCGGCCTCGGAGTCATGGGGATGTCGGCCTACTACACCGGCGCCGGCCGCGATGTCAGCGAGTCGATCCGCACCATTCATCGCGCCCTGGATCTCGGCGTCACCCTCCTGGACACCGCCGAGGTGTACGGGCCGTACGTCAACGAGGAACTGGTCGGTCGCGCGATCAGGGGCCGCCGGGACGAAGTCGTTCTCGCCACCAAGTTCGGTCTCGTCTCGCACACCGGCAGGCCGGGCCTGGACAGCACACCCGCCAATATCCGGGCCGCGGTCAACGGGTCACTGCGGCGCCTCGGAACCGATCACATCGACCTGTACTACCAGCACCGGATCGACCCCGGCACACCTGTCGAGGAGACGATGGGAGCGCTGAGCGAGCTGGTGGCGGCAGGCAAGGTGCGCCACGTCGGTATGTCGGAAGCCGGCGCGGCGACGATCCGCCGGGCTCACGCGGTCCATCCGCTGACTGCTGTGCAGACCGAGTACTCGCTCTGGACGCGCGACCCCGAGGCCGGCATCCTGCCGACGCTACGTGAGCTGGGAATCGGTTTCGTGCCCTACTCGCCTCTCGGGCACGGCTTCCTCACCGGCAGCATCCGGACCCTCGACGGCCTGGACGCCGGCGACTGGCGTCGCACCAACCCCCGGTTCACCGGTGACAACCTCACCCGCAATCTGCGCATCGTCGACGAGGTGAGCCAGGTCGCGGGCGAAGCCGGCGCCACACCCGCGCAGGTTGCTCTGGCCTGGCTGCTCGCGCAAGGCCCCGGCGTCGCGCCCATCCCGGGCACCAGGCGGGTCGACCGGCTCGAAGAGAACGCCGCCGCCGATCGCCTCCAGCTCAGCGCCGATCAGATCGAACGTCTGGACCACCTGGCCCCGGCTTCTGGCGATCGCCACGCCCAGGCTGACATGGCTGTGATCGACCGCTGACCGAAGCAGGGACGGACGGGAGTCGCCCGGCCGTGCCCAACCGAGCGGCACGGAAAGGCCGTGCCGCGACCGAAAGAGAACCAACGGAGCTGATTTCATGTCTGGTGCAGTGATTCGCGTGGGCATCATCGGGGCGGACACCCGGGCCAGCTGGGCGGGAGCGTCACACATCCCCGCACTGGCGGCACAGCCGCAGTTCACCCTGGGCGCGGTGGCCACCCGGCACGAGGAAAGTGCCAGCAGCGCCGCCGAAGCCTTCGGCGCCGACCGCTGGTTCGCCGATCCCCTCGAGCTCATCCACGACCCCTCGATCGACCTCGTCACCGTGGCCGTCAAGGTCCCGGCCCACCGTGACCTCGTGCTCGCGGCCCTCGCCGCGAAGAAGGCCGTCTATTCGGAATCGCCGCTCGGCGCGACCGTCGCGCAGACAGAAGAGATGGCTGCCGCGGCCGGCTCGTTGCACACGGCGATCGGTCTGCAGGGCCGGCTGAACCCGTCGGTGCGTCGCGCGGCCGAGATCATCGCAGCGGGCCGGCTCGGGCGGTTGCTGTCGGCAAGGGTCGCCGCCACAACCTTCGGCAACGGCCCGGAATCGATGAGCGCATACGAGTACTTCGACAAGGCAGCGGCCGGAGCGGGCTTCCTGACGATCGCCGCAGGCCACGTGCTGGACGTGGTCGAGGCGGTCCTCGGCGACATCACCGACATCGACGCCCGCACGGAAATCCTCTGGCCTCAAGTGAAGCTGACCGACACCGGCACAATCTCCGTCCGGGAGGTCCCGGATCACCTCGACGCCATCGTCAAGACCACCTCGGGCGCTCCCGTGGGAGTACAGATCCTGGCCGGCGTGCCCGGACCCGATGCCCACTTCCGCCTGGACATCCGCGGATCGGAGGGCTGGCTGACGCTGACCGGCAACCACCCCGCGGGCGTTCAGGTCGGCGACCTGACACTGGCGTCGAACGTCGAGTTCGACGCGCCCGACAGCCCCGTCGCCACCGGCCTCGGCCCGACCGCGGCCGACATCTGGGCCGGAGCATCCATCAACGTGGGCGAGGTCTACGCCAGCCTGGCGCGCGACATCACCAACGCGACCTACCACACCCCCGGCTTCGACCACGCCGCCCACAACAGCCGGCTGATCGCCCGCGTCGAACAAGCCGCGCGCACCGGCATCCGGCAGTGACGGTGTCACTCGGCAATCCTCTGCTCACCAACGTCCGTGGCACCCTGCTGACCACCCGGGGCGCCCTCCCCCATCTGACGAACGGCGGCCGCAGCATCACCATCGGCTCGACCGGCTCCAGCTTCATTCAGCCCAGCAGGGGCGGGCGTTGCCAATCCTCGCCGCGTACGTGGTGGTCGAGGAAGGCCAGCATCGTGGAATGCCAGACGGCGAGGTTGCCGGGCTTGGCCACGCCGTGGGCTTCGTCGGGGTAGTAGAGGAACTTGTGGCGGCCGTCCGAGGAGCGGGACAGCAGGTCCCACCACAGGCGCAGGGCCTCGCCGATCGGGACGCGGTAGTCGTTGTCGCCGTGGATGACGAGCATGGGCGTGGTGATGGCGTCGGCGAAGTGGTGCGGGGAGTTGGCCTCGAGGCGGGCCGGGGTCATTTCGCGCAGCCAGTAGTACGGGTGGTCGGTGGTCGTCATCATCTGGTCGAGCGCCCACAACGACGCGTGGGTGACGATCGCGGCGAAGCGGGTGGTGTGGCCGGCTATCCAATTTGCCATGTAGCCGCCGTACGAGGCCCCCACCGTGGCCGTCCTTGATGGGTCGAGGTCGGGGCGGGTGAGCGCGGCGTCGGTCATGGCCATCAGGTCGTGGTACGGGGTTTCGCCCCAGGCGCCCCAGCCGCGGCGCAGGAAAGCGTCGCCGTAGCCGGTGGACAGGGCCGGGTCGGGCATCAGCACGGCGTAGCCGCGGGCTACGGCCAGCCACGGGTTCGAGTTCCACTTCCAGATGTTCCAGGAGGCGAGCGGGCCGCCGTGGACCCACAACAGCAGGGGCGCCGGCGTTTCGGCGCCGGTCGGTAGCGCGAGCCAGGCGCGCAACGGGGTGCCGTCGGCGGCTTGCGCTGTCACTTCTTCCACGTTCCCGGGTACGCGCACCGCCGGCACCGGACTGGGCAGAAGTTCAACCTCGTGGGAGTCGAGCGACACCCGCACCGGGTGCGGCGGGCTCGCGATGGTGTTGCGCAACGCGTAGACCCAGCGCCCGTCCGGCGACACGTGCGGATCGGTGTACGCGGCGTCGTCGGCAGTGAGCCGGGTGACCTCGCCGGTCGTGGCCTCCACCCGCCACAGCGGGCAGCGGCCGTTGTCGTCGGCCGCCACGATCAGCGCAGTGCCGTCCGGCGTCCAGCGCGGGCTGTGCGGCCACCGGTCCCAGTCAGTCGTCAGCGACGTGACCGGTCCACCGTCGAGCGGCGCCAGCGCCAGCCGGATGCCGCCCGGGTCGTCCGCTGAGGACCACTGCCGTACGACGAAAGCCACCCGGGCGCCGTCGGGTGACACCCGCGGCGACACGTAGTCGTAGCCGGGGTCGTCGGCGAGCATCCGCCGCTCGCCGGTCGCGACGTCGATGACTGCCAAGGCCGAGCGCTGCGCCCCGCCCGGCGCCGCCACCTGCCAGGCGGCGACCACCTTGCGCCCGTCCGGCGTGACCTCCCAGTCCCCTCCGGTGTCCAGCGCCCGCCCGACATGACCGGTCACGTCCCGCAGAACGTCGCCGTCGCTGAGCGACAGGACGCCGTCGTCGAGCGACCCGGCGACCAGGCGCGGCCTGTCCGGCCCGAGGTCGTGGTCCCAGAACCGCACCGGGAACTCCTCGTGCAGGATCGCCGAGACCCCCGCCGCCTTGCGCCGCTCCCGTCCGGAGTCGCCGGCGGAAAGCACCGCCGAGCCCGCCACGAGCGTCCCCGCCGGGCTGACCCGCACCCCATGAATCCCGCCGGGCAACTTCGCCAGGACGTACGCCTCACCGCCGGCCACCGGCTGCAGCCACAACGCGGCCGTGCCGTCGTCGTCCGCCGCGGTCCACGACAGTTCGGAAGGCGCAGGCGCGGAAGAGTCGGGCGGCGCGGGCCGGGCCGAGGTGAAGAGCAGATCGCCGGCCGGGGTGAAGCCGGCGCCCGACTCGCCCTTGTCGCTGCGCGTCAGCTGCCGGGCCGGGCGCTGACCGGCCGGGTCGACCTCCCACAGCCCGGTGCGAAAGCGGATGCCCTCGCGGTCGGGCGTTCCCACGCCGACGACCAGCCGGCGCCCGTCGGGCGAGAGCCACAGCCCGGCCAGTCGCGGCAGACGAACGTACGCGTCGGGGTCGTGAAAGGCATCGGCGCTCATCCACGTCTTTGTATCACCGACTTGACTTCGAGCGCGCTCGAAGGACCATCATCGCCGGCATGACGGAGATCGTGCTGGGGGCCATGCTGTTCGGAACGCGGATCGGCGAGCGGGAGTCGTTCGCGGTGCTCGACCGGTTCGTCGAGGGCGGCGGCCGGTGGATCGACACCGCGAACAACTACGCGTTCTGGCTGCACCCGTCCGGGTTCGGTGGCCAGAGCGAGCAGGTGATCGGCCGCTGGCTGGCCGCGCGGCCGGGTGTGCGCGACCGGGTGCTGATCAGCACGAAGGTGGGCGCCGAGCCGACCGATCCGGCTCGCGGCCTGGACGCCATGGAGGGGCTGTCGGCGCCGGTCATCCGCTCGGCGCTGACGGGCAGCCTGCAACGGCTGGGCACCGACCGCGTCGACTTGTACTGGGCACACGTCGAGGATCGCTCGGTGCCGCTCGCCGAGACCGCCGGCGCCTTCAGCGACCTGGTCGCCGAGGGCCTCGCCGCGCGGCTGGGCGCCTCGAACACCCCCGCGTGGCGCGTCGAGCAGGCGCACGGCCTTGCCGAGCACAGCTGGACGGCGTTGCAGCTGCGCCATTCCTACGTTCAGCCGCGGCCGGGCGCCGCCCTCGAGTCGTCGGCGCACCGGCAGGTGTTTCCGGAGACCCTCGACTACGTGCGGACGGCCGGCCTGGACCTGTGGGCGTACTCCACGCTGATCAACGGCGGGTACGGCCGCCCGGACCGGCCGCTCGAGGAGGCGTACGCGCACCCCGGCACCGACCGGCGGCTCGCCGCGCTCACCGAGGTCGCCGCCGAGCTCGGCGCCACCGCGAACCAGGTGGTGCTGGCCTGGCTGCTGGGCGGCGACCCGCCGGTGTGGCCGATCGTGGGCGCCAGCACGCCGGAACGCCTCGACGAGGTGCTGGCCGCCCGCGACCTGAAACTCGACCCCGGGCAGCGCCGCCGCCTCGACGAGGCCAGTTAGCCGAGCAGTTCCGGCCGCTGCCACTTCTCGCCGAGCACGTGGTGGCCGAGGAACGCGAGCACCGTCTCGTACCAGACCTTGGCGTTGCCGGGCTTGAGGATCCAGTGGTTCTCGTCGGGGTAGTACAGGAACTTGTGCCTGCCCTCGGATCGCAACAGCAGGTCCCACCACAGGCGCAGGCCCTCGCCGATCGGCACGCGGTAGTCCTTGTCGCCGTGGATGACCAGCATGGGCGTGGTGACGGCGTCGGCGAAGCGGTTCGGCGAGTGCTCGGCCAACCGCTCCGGCGTCAGCTCGCGCAGCCAGTAGAAGGCCAGGTCGGTCGTGGTCATCATCTGGTCGAGGGCCCACAGTGAAGCGTGCGTCACGATCGCGTCGAAGCGGTCGGTGTGCCCGGCCACCCAGTTCGCCATGTAGCCGCCGAACGAGCCACCCATGGCGGCGGTGCGCGTGGCGTCCAGATCCGGGCGCTCGAGCGCGGCGTCGGTGATCGTCATGAGGTCGGTGTACGGCTTGTCGCCCCACGTTCCCCAGCCGCGCTTGATGAAGTCGAGCCCGTAGCCGGTGGACAGGGCCGGGTCGGGCATCAGGACGGCGTAGCCGCGCGCCACCAGCAGCCACGGGTTCCACCGCCACGACCAGGTGTTGTACGAGCTCAACGGTCCACCGTGGATCCACAGCACCAGGGGCGCCGGTTCGCCGGTGCCGGGCGGCAACGCGAGCCACGCGCGCAGCGGGCTGCCGTCGGCGGCTTGCGCCGTCACTTCCTCCAGACGGCCCGGTACGTCGAGAGTGGGGGCCGGGCTGGGCAGAAGCTCGATCTCGTAGGTGGACAGAGACACCCGCACGGGGTGCGGCGCGCTGCTGACAGTGCTTCGCAACGCGTACACGTAACGCCCGTCCGGCGACATCCGAGGGTCGGTGTAGACGCCGTCGTCGTCCGTCAGGCGTGTCACCGCGCCGGTCGCCGCGTCCACGCGCCACAGCGGGGAACGGCCGTTGTCGTCGGCCGCCACGACCAGCGCGGCCCCGTCCGCCGTCCATCGTGGACTGTGCGGCCAGCGGTCCCAGTCCGCGGCCAGAGCCTTCACCGGCCCGCCCGCCACCGGAACCAGGGCCAGCCAGATGTCGCCCGGGTCGTCCGCGGAGGACTTCCGCCGTACGAGCATCGCCACCCGCGACCCGTCCGGCGACACCCGCGGCGAGTTGTAGCCGTTCGCGTCGTCGCCCGCGATCTGCCGGCGTTCCCCGGACGCCAGGTCGATGACCACGACCGTCGACCGCTCCGACCCGCCGCCCTCGGACACGAGCCACGTCGCGACCACGCTGCGGCCGTCGGGCGTCAGTTCCCAGTCCCCCTCGGTGTCCAGCGCCCGCCCGGCATGCCCGGAAACATCGGTCAGCTCGGGATCGGGCAGCGATCCGGCGAACAGCCGCGGCCGGTCCGGCCCGAGGTCGTGATCCCAGTACCGCACCGGGTAGCCCTCGTGCAGGATCGCCGAGACCCCGGCCTTCTTGCGCCGCTCGCGCCCCGCGTCGTCACCCGAGGGCAGCACCGCGGACCCGGCCACCAGCGTCCCGTCCGGTCCGGCCTGCACACCGTGCACACCGCCGGGCAGCTTGGCGATCACCCGCGCGTCCCCGCCGGCGGCCGGCAGCAGCCACAGCGCCGCCTTCGCGTCCTTGTCGTCGTCGCCGTCGTGCCCGGGCCGGGCCGAGGTGAACAGCAGGTCGCCGTCCGGTGTGAACGCGGCCGCCGACTCCCCTTTGACGCTGCGGGTCAGACGCCGGGCGGGCTGCTCCCCCGCCGGGTCGACCTGCCACAAAGCGGTGGAGTAGCGGGCATTGTCCTTGTCCGGCGTGCCCACGCCGACGACCAGCCGGCGCCCGTCGGGCGAGAGCCACAACCCGGCCAGTCGCGGCACCCGGACGTACGCGTCGAGATCGGTGAAAGGATCGGCTGCGCTCATCGGGCCTTTCTATCACCGACAGCGGCCCGGCCGGGTACCACTCGATCGAGGTGGCGTGGCGGGGTGACGGCTGACGCCAATCGGACGAATCGGTGGCCAGACCGCGCCCGGTGACTCACAGTGAGTGGGTAGACACACCGGCGCGTGGAGTGATCCGATGCCGCACGACCCTCGACCTCGATTCCGGCTCAACCCGCTGCTCGCTGCCCTCTTCGCGGTCATCGCGGTGGTCGCGCTGTTCCTCACCGGCGTCGCCGCGCAGCAACTCGGCAGCGGGGAGCCGGTCGCCGCAGCCGAGCCGACCAGGACTGCGCCCACGACCCGGCCCGCCCAGCCCGGCCTCGGCGACAAGGTCCGCGACGGCAAGTTCGAGTTCGTCGTCTCGCGCCTCGACTGCTCCCGCGCCACGGTCGGCCCCGAGCATCTCACCCGCACCGCCGAGGGCAGGTACTGCGTGATCAGCCTGTCGGTCCGCAACATCTCGGACGCCGCCCGCTACTTCCTGGGTCAGGCCCAGAAGGCGTACGACGCCACCGGCACCGCCTACGGCGACGACACCATCGCCGGGGTCTACGCCAACCGCGACACCCAGACGTTCCTCGAGAAGCTCGACCCCGGCGAGCGGGTGACCGGCAAGCTCGTCTTCGACGTGCCCCGGACGGTCAAGCTGACGACCCTGGAGCTGCACGACTCCCCGCTCTCCGGCGGCGTGCAGGTCGCTCTCACGCGGGCGTGAGAAGGCCGAGGCTCTCCAACGTCCGGGCGAAGCCGTCGTCCTCGACGGACGCGGTCCGGTGGGTCGCTGCCGCCAGGACCTCGGCCGGGGCATCGGCCATGGCGGCGATCGGCCCCCGATGGGTGTTCGGTCGCATGACCTGGTAGGCCGCGTTCATGCGCCACTGGCGGTTGTCGAAGGCCGCCATCGCGGCCGCGGGCAACTCGCGGGTCAGGAAGCCGATCAGATCGGTCATCGTGTCGCGCGGCAACCGCTCGCACCAGGCGGGAGTCGCAGCGCCGGGCACCCAGCCGACGGCGCCGCTGCAACAGACGGCGAAGGCCAGGTGCGGCGCCAGTTCTTCCAGCGCGGTCACCCCGGCGGGCGTGCGGGCGGTGGCGGCCAGCAAGGGCACGCCTCGCTCGGCGAGGGTGCGCGCGGCCAGCAGCGTCGCGTCGCTGACCGTGCCGTCAGCTCGAACGACCGTGCCGTCGAGATCCGTCACTACCGCATCGAACGCCGCCACCGCTGGACAGTAGCGCGAGGCCCATACGTTCCCCGAACATCGCGGACCGCTTCGAGCGGGCAGAATGGGCCGGTGACGGAGAAAGGGCTGGTGCTGGTCGTCGAGGACGAGCGGCCCATCGCCGACCTGCTGCGGCTCTATCTGAGCCGGGACGGTTTCGGGGTGAACGTCGAGCACGACGGCGCCGCGGGGCTGGCGGCGGCCCGGCGGATGCGGCCGGTGGCCTGCGTGCTCGACATCGGGCTGCCGTCGATGGAGGGCACCGAGATCTGCCGGCGGCTGCGCGAGGACGGGGACTGGACACCGGTCGTGTTCCTGACCGCGCGCGACGACGAGGTCGACCGGATCCTCGGGCTCGAGCTGGGCGGCGACGACTATCTGACCAAGCCGTTCAGCCCGCGCGAGCTGGTGGCCCGCGTGCGGGCGCTGCTGCGGCGCGCGGCCGGTCCCGGTGAGGGCGAGCGCGTACGCACCCTGGGCCCGGTCTCGCTCGACCCGGCGCGCCGCTCGGTGACCGTCGCCGACCGGCCGCTCGTGCTCACGCCCACCGAGTTCGACCTGCTGGGGCACCTGCTGCGCCGCCCCGGCCGGGTCTTCACCCGCGAGGAGCTGCTGGCCGGCGTGTGGGGTTACGCGTCGCACGCCGGCACCCGCACCGTCGACGTGCACGTCGCCCAGCTGCGCGCCAAGCTCGGCGACGCGGCCGGTCTGATCCGCACCGTCCGCGGCGTCGGGTACACCGCCGATGCTTAGGACGCTGACCGGGCGGGCCGTCCTGGTCACGGCGGCCACCGCGGTGATCTCGGTGATCGTGACCGCGCTGGTGGCGCTGCCCATCGCCGTACGCTCGGCCAACAACGCGGGCCGGGCCGACCTGGCCGACAAGTCGGCGATCGCGGTCGAGCTGCTCACCACCGAGCGGTTCGCGGCGCGGCAGCGGATCGTGGCGCGGCTGCGGGACGACGGCATCTCGGTCTATCTGGTCCGCCGCGGCGTCGCCGACCGGCCGGGCCTGCCGCCGCGGGTGCTCGAGCAGATCGCGGCCGGCTCGACGGTGGACACCCGCGGCGTGGTCGGGGGTGAGTCCGTGTTCATCGCGGGGCGGCCGTTGAGCGGCAACGACGCCGGGGTCGTGCTGACCCGGGCCGCGTCCTCGGGAACGATCGCGCGGGTGCTCGGCGGGGTGTGGGTGGCCCTGCTGGCCGGTCTGGCCGGCGGGATCGGCGCGGGCGCGCTGCTGGCCCGGTTCATCGCCCGTCCGTTGCGGCAGGCGGCGCTCGCGGCCGGGCGGATGTCGGCCGGGGACCGGTCGGTGCGACTGGCCGTGCGCCCGCCGGTCGAGGCGGCCGAGCTGGCGACCGCCCTCAATCAGCTGGGTGCGGCCCTGCAACGCAGCGAGGGCCGGGAGCGTGAGTTCCTGCTGTCGGTCTCGCACGAGCTGCGTACGCCGCTGGCCACGATCCGCGGCTATGCCGAGGCTCTGGCCGACGGAGTTGTCGAGGGGCCCGAGGGTGGCGACACGATCCTGCGCGAGGCCCAGCGGCTCGACCGGCTCATCTCCGACCTGCTCGCCCTGTCCCGGCTGGAGGCCGGTGATCTGCCGGTCACCGTCGTCGCCGTGGACCTCAACGAGCTGGTCGACGCGGCGGCGCAGGCCTGGCGGCCCCGCTACGGGCCGCAGTTGAGCGCCGAGCTGCCGGCCGAGCCGGTGCTGGTCGACACCGACCCCGACCGGATCCGGCAGGTCATCGACGGCCTGTGCGAGAACGCGCTGCGGGTCGTTCCGGCCGGGACGCCGCTGGTGCTGGCGGTCCGCGCGGGCGAGCAGGGCGGCGTGGTCGAGGTGCGTGACGGCGGGCCCGGCTTCACCGACGAGGACCTCGGGGTGGCCTTCGAGCGGGGCGCGCTGCGGCAGCGTTACCGCCACGAACGCCCGACCGGCAGCGGGCTCGGCCTGGCTCTGGCCGCGCGCCTGGTGACCCGGCTGGGCGGCACGATCGCGGCCGGGCACGCCCCCGAGGGCGGCGCGATGTTCACGGTGACGCTGCCTTACACAGCCCGAACAAAACCCTGACCCGTTCCGCGTACGCCGGGTCGAGGCTTCCAGTCATGACACGTACCCGCATGACATTGACCCTGACCGCTCTGGGCGTGACCGGCGTGGTGGCCGCGGTCGCCGTCGGGGCGGCCGTCGCCACCCCGGCCGACGCCGCCGACGACACGTACGCCCTGGCCGCGCTCGAGGGTGACCAGCAGGCCGGCGCCAAGCCGGCCCGGGCCTACCTGCGCAAGAACACCCTGCACGGCGAGGTCGTCGTGACCGGCAAACAGGGCACCCGCACCCTCGTCGTGCAGCGCGGCACGGTCACCGCCACCGACGACAAGACCCTGAGCGTGAAGTCCACCGACGGCTTCACCCTGACCTGGACCAAGGGCGACAAGTTGCGGCTGCGCGGCACCCTGAAGACCGGCGCCGAGGTCGGCGTGGCCGGCGCCGAGGACGGCAGCGCGACCGTCGCCCGCCTGGTCGTCGTCAAGCCTTGAGGGCGTCCAGGTCGCGGACAGGAGAGAAGGGGACGATCTACAGGTCCAGCACGATGTCGCCCTCCGGGCGGGTCGAGCAGATCAGCACGTTGCCCTCGGCCGGCGGGTCGACCGGGTCGGTGGTGTAGGTGACCTCGCCCGACAACAGGCCGGATTCGCAGTTGTGGCAGACGCCGACACGGCACGACCAGCGGACCGGGACGTCGCACGCCTCGGCCAGGTCGAGCAGGCTGGCCGATTCCCGCGGCCAGGGCACGGTCAGGTCGCTGCGGGCGAAGGACACCGCGGGGCCGGTGCCCGGCTCGCCCGCCGGCGGGTGCGGTGGGCGGGTGGGCTTCGCCTCGATGCCGGGGGTCAGGCCGGGCGCCGCACCGAAGATCTCGGTGTGGACGCGGCAGCCGGCGAGAGCGGCGGTCACGTCGCTGAGGAAGCCGGCGGGGCCGCACACGTAGGCGTCGCCGTCCTGCGGCAGGTTCAGGGCGTGCAGCGAGCCGGCCGACAAGCGGCCGGCGAAGTCGTAATCGCCGGGCTCCTGCGGGCGCGGGTGGCTGAAGCAGACGTACGAGTGGGCGTTCGGCAACCGGGCCAGCAGGGCCCTCGCCTCGGCCGCGAAGGGCTGCTCCCCGCCGTTGCGCGCGGCCTGCACCCACCACACCTCCCGGGTCGACGCCTGGTCGGCCAGCGCGTGCAGTATGGCCAGCACCGGGGTCGCCCCGACGCCGGCGCTGACCAGCAGGACCGGCCCGTCGCCCGGGGTCAGCACGAACGTGCCGCGGGGTGCGGCCGCGTCGATCAGGTCGCCCGAGCGGACGCCGGTGTGCAGGTAGGCGCTGGCCCGGCCGTGCGGCTCCTGCTTGACGCTGATGCGGTATTCGGGGCCGCCCGGCGCGCCGGAGAGCGAGTAGCTGCGTACCAGGCCGGACTTCAACCGTACGGTGAGGAACTGGCCCGGCAGGGCCGCGGGCAACGCCGTGCCGTCCGGGTCGGCCAGCCGGATCGAGGCGATCGTCGAACTCTCCGGTTCGACAGCGGTCACCCGCAGCGGCCGGAACCCGGCCCAGGCCGGCGGGGGCGAGGCCGCGACCAGACCCGCGTTGCCGCTCGAGGACGCCGGCTCGTCGAGCATCGCCCGGAACGAGCCCTGCCAGCCCGGGCTGAGCGCGGGGATGCGCAACGCCTGCTCGATCCGCTCCCGGGAATGGCCGGGCAGGTAGAGCAGAGCGTCGACCTCGGCCACGGTGAGCGCTTCGGGACCGTCGGCGACCTTGACGATGTCGTCGCCCGCGCGCACCTCGCCCTCGCTCAGCACCCGGAAGTAGAAGCCGGGCCGGTGGTGCTGCACGAGCAGGGCCGGCATCCGCGGATCGTCCATCCGGATGCCGACGCGATAGCAGGTGACCCGGGGCTGGGTCACCTCGAACAGCGCGCCACCGATCCGGTAGCGGTCGCCCACCCGCACCTCGTCGTCGGCCAGCCCGTCGACCGTGAAGTTCTCGCCGAACTGTCCCGGCACAAAATCGTCCCGGCTCAGAAACTGCTGCCAATACCGGTACGAGTCGAGCTGATACACGAACACGGCCCGCATCTCACCGCCGTGCCCGCCCAGATCCCCCTGCCCGTCCCCGTCGAGGTTGAGACGACGCGCCATGACCGCCCCGTCGACCGGCGCCTTCCAGATCCCGGTGTGCACAGTGCGCCCGCGCCACAGCACATCCTTGGGCAATCCGACATTGACCGAGCGAAGCGTCGCCATCCCCTCATGTTCCCACCCGGTCGAGGCACCGGCGCCGCCTTGGTTCAGGGCGCGCCGGCGGTGGCGAACACGCGGCGAAGCGAGTCGAACGTCGCCAGCGAGCGCCGTCCCTCGGCCTGGAGCGACCTCACCGCCGGGTCCGAGGCATCCGCCGCCACCGCGTCTTCCCACATCGCTCGCTCAACCTCGCGCCATTCGGGCTTCTCTTGCACCTCCACCCCGAGGAAGCCGGCCTTCGTCAGGTCTCGCCGCAGATCCACCGCACGAATCCGCGGCGGGACGCGCTCGTCCGACGGGTCGATGGCTTCCCAGCAGGTCATGGCGAGTCGACCGCCGGGCCTCAGCAGCCGGCGGAACTCGAGCAGCGCGGCGAGCGGTGGTTCGGCGAATTGCACGGCGTCCACACACATCAGGCCGTCCGCGGCGGCCGTGGGCAGGCCCGTCGCCAGAAGAGTCCCCGTCTGGAACTGGCCCCGCCCGGCGGGCAGCCGGCGTGCGCCGTTCTGTTTCGCGCGTTCGATGGCCACGGCTGAGAAATCCACCCCGGCCACGCGTGCGCCGGTCCGTCGGGCGACCTCGACGCCGTACCCGCCCCGCCCGCAGGCGATGTCGAACAGCAGGCCACCCGGCGCCAGGCGCAATTCCCGGGTCAGCTCGCCGATGCCCGGCCAGGAAAGGGTGCCCGCGTCCCCCAGTTCCGCCGGCAACCCCATGGCACGGGCGATGATCGCGTCCCGAGCGGGCGAGGCCATGTCCGCGTACCACTGATCGAAATACGCGCTGTCAGACATGGTGGCACCGTACCGGGTCCGTGCCGGCGCCAGCCCTGGCCGGCCTGGGCATCGGCACGACGTTCGCCGTGCAGCCCTTGTGGTGACGCCCCGGCGCGAGGACTCTGTGGACGGTGTGGACGACTGAGAAATGGCGCGCGGTCCTGCTCGACTTCCTCGAGAGGGCGGGCTGGTCGGCCGGTGAGATCTTCTTCGCGACGCTGCTCGCCGGGGGCACGGCCGTCTCGGTGGCCACCCTTCCCTGGGCGTACGCCCTGACGCTGGCCTTCAGCGCGGCGGTCTCCTCGGTCATCCTCACGGCGCTGCAATACCTGGCCAAGAGGACCGACCTGACTTTCTGGCCCGACCTGATCGTGCGCATGGGCAAGACATTCCTGGGTTCACTGGCCGCCTCGGTCGCGGCCGCCACCGTCTTCGACATCACCGCGTTCGACTGGGGCACAGCCCTCAACGTCGCCACCGTGACGACGCTGGCCGCGCTCGGCAAGGGCCTGCTGGCCCGCCAGCAACCGGCGCCGGCGGCCACCCCGCCCGAGCCCACCGCCGACGCCCCGCCCGCACCCGAGCCACGCCTGACCCCGTCCACGTTGCCCACCGACAAGTACGTCGCCGCGGTCACCCACTGACCGGGCCCGTCCCACCGCGTCAGCTCGGGAACGCGTCGAGCGGGAAGTTCTCCCGCTCCACCCCTTCGACCGCCCAGGCGCACAGGCCGACCACGAGCGCCAGCAGGACGCCGGGATCCACGCGATCCTCGACTCCCAGCCCGACATGTCGGTGGTCGGCGAGGCCGAGAACGGCCTCATCACTCCGGGCCGCCGCCCCCGACGGGTCAGGCCGACCACGCCTGGACTATGTCGTCGGGTCCCCAGACCAGATCCACCGCTCCGACAGGAAGGTCGGCTCCCGAGCGGCTGACGACGACGAGGCCGCTGACGCCGGGTTCGAATCCCGGAATCAGCGGAGCGTGCCGTTGCAGATCGTCCAGGTGGCGCCGGTCGAAGGGCCCGTCCTGCCATTTGAACGAACCGGCGAACGCGATACGGGATGCGATCGGGGCACGATCGGCTCCGACCAGGTCGATCTCCGGGTTGGCTTGCCGGTTCCACCAGCCGCCGACTTCCCACGTGTCGCTCCACGGCAGTCGCCCGTCGCCCGCGGCGATGGCGAGCGCATCGCGGATGATCGGTTCCACAGCGTTCCCGCGCCACGACGACCAGCGGGCCTCGAGCGTGGTGCGGGCAGCTGCCGTCCGGTCGCGGAGGACCAGTTGATGGACGTCGCGCAGGATGGCCAGGTACAGCCGCAGGTTGCTGTCGGCGATCCGGTACTGGGCCAGTTTGCTGGGCTTCGTGGACAGCGGCCGGTCGACGGCGAGGATCTGCTTGTCGTCGACGAGACGGTGCAGCAAGGGGGAGAGCGTGCCCGAGCTGACCGGCCCCGCACGGTCACCGGCGGCCGCAGCGATGTTGCTGAATGTGCGGCCACCGGTCCCACCGACCGCTTCCAGAACGCGCTTCGCGGTGTCAGGGGCGGGGAACTCGGATGCCAAGGACTGCTCGGGAACGGTGAACAACGCCGAGGTCTTGTTGGCGATCTCCGCAGTCAGGAAATCGCCCGGGAGGGCTCCTGGCGACCATTCCAGACAGATGCCCGGTAATCCACCGGTGATCAGGTGGGCATCGATGGCGTCCGCACCGCTCAGTCCGGTCACGGCAGCAGTTTCAGCAAGATTGAAGGGACCGAGGATCATGTTGGCGGCCCGGCCGTAGAACGGCCGGTCGTATTCGGTGAAACGCTGCATCATATGCAGGTCGCTGCCGAGCAACAGCAGCAGAACGGGCTTTCGGGAAAGGAGCCGGTCCCAGGTGACCTGCAGATGCCCGCCGAAGGTCGCGTCCTGCTCAGAGATCCAGGGCATCTCGTCGAGCACAACTATGCTCGGGGTGTCGGGAAGCACTCCGGCCAGGACGCGCAGCATGTCTCCCCAGCTGCCTGACGGGGGCTGAGACGGTAAGAGGTCGCGGCCGGCCGGGGTGAGCAGCGGCGAATCGCGCAGGGCGCCGAGGAATTGACCGGCGGACTCAGTGCTCGACGCGCCTTTGACGGCGGTGTAGAAGCAATAGGGCAGACCCGAGCGGTCGCAGAGTTCTTGGACAAGTCGCGACTTTCCGACCTGCCGGCGCCCGCGGATGGCGACGGAACGGCCCTCGCCCGTTCGCTGGATGCGCTCGAGGTTCTTGGTCAGCAGATCGAGTTCCGCACGCCGGCCCACGAACATCGGCGCCCCCGAAGCTAGATCGCATCTTACTTCGGGCCAGTCTGCCAAAACCTGATCGGGGATCAGCCGGGCTCGGACTCGTGGCCGGCCGGGTGGGTGCGCAGCAGGCCGTCGTAGGCGTGTTCGGCGGTGATGTCGCCGGTGATGACGCGGTGGATCGTGCGGGTGATGGGCATGGCCAGGTCGAAGCGGTCGGCCAGCTGGACCGCGGCGTGCACGGTCTTGACGCCCTCGGCGACCTGGCCCATCTCGGCGAGGATGTCGTCCAGGCTGCGCCCGCGGCCGAGTTGCTCGCCGACGTACCGGTTGCGGCTGTGCGGACTGATGCACGTCGCCACCAGGTCGCCCATCCCGGCCAGGCCGGCCAGCGTGCTCGGCTCGCCGCCCATCGCGACCGCCAGCGTGCTCAGCTCGGCGAGCCCGCGGCTGATCACCCCGGCCCGGGTGTTGTCGCCGACGCCGAGGCCCTGGGCGATGCCGGTGGCGATCGCCACGACGTTCTTCAGGGCCCCGCCGATCTCGCAGCCGATCACGTCGTGGTTGGTGTACACGCGAAGCAGGCCGCGGCGGAACACCCGCTGGATCTCCGCGGCGACGGTGAGGTCCTCCGTGGCGATGACGGTGGCCGCCGCCATGCCCGCCATGATTTCCTTGGCCAGATTGGGCCCGGTGAGGGCGGCGGCCGGATGGCCCGGCAGCACGTCCTTGATCACTTCGGTCATCCGCAGCAGCGAGTCGCGCTCGAGTCCCTTGCTGAGGCTCACGACCGGGATCCACGGATGCAGGTTCGGCCGCACCTGCTCCAGAGTGGCGCGGAACGCTCCCGTGGGCACGCCGACCACGAGCAACTCGGCGTGCGCGGCCGCCTCGGCGAGGTCGGCGGTGGCCCGAAGCCGGTCCGGGAGCGGAAACCCTTCCAGGTACCGATCGTTGGTGTGCTTGGCGTTGATCTCGTCCGCCGCGGCCGCGCTGCGCGCCCAGATCAGCGATTCGTGGTCCCGCCGGGTCAGGACGGACGCGACCGTCGTACCCCAAGAACCCGCGCCCAGCACGGTGATCCGCATGGTTTCCCTCTTCCGGCCTGCCCAGCGTGAGGCCACCGGGTGCGAGTCGAGAATACGGTGGCCGGCCCCCTGGTGGGTGCCGGTCAGCCCTTCACGGCGCCCGCGGTGAGGCCCTCGGTCAGGAAGCGCTGGCCGAACGCGTACATGACGACGACCGGGATGCTGACGAGCAGCGACGCCGCGGCGAGCTGACCCTGGGGCACGACATCCCCGGCGATCATGGACTGCATCCCCACGGGCAGCGTCTTGAACTCGTCCTTGGTGATGAAGACGAAGGCGAACAGGAACTCGTTCCAGGCGTTGGTCAGGGTGAACAGCGCGACCGCCAGCAGGCCCGGCTTGGCCAGGGGCAGCACGACCCGACCGAACGCCTGGACGCGGGAGCAGCCGTCGACCAGCGCGGCCTCCTCCAACTCGGCCGGGATCGACGAGAAGTAGCCGGCCAGCAGCCAGGTGGCGAACGGGATGGTGAAGGTCGGGTACGTCACCACGAGCGACCACAACGAGTCGGTGAGCCGCACCTCGATGAGCAGCTGGTACAGCGGGATGAACAGCAGCGCCCCGGGCATCACGTAGGTGAGCAGCACCGTGACGGTGAAACCCTGCGCCCCGCGGAAACGTAGGCGGGCCAAGGCGTACCCGGCCAGCACCGCGCAGATCAGAGCGACCACAGTGGACGCTGCGGACACCAGGATGGTGTTGAGGTACCAGCGCCCGAAGGGCTGGTTGGTGAACAGGGCGGTGAACTGCTCGAGGGTCCACGGGGTCGGCCACAGGTCGTTGACGCGGGTGACGACCTGACCCTCGGTCTTGAAGGCCGTGACGGCGATCCAGTACATCGGGCCCAGCACGAACGCCAGCAATCCGAACGTCGCGACACTGCGGCCCACATTGGACACCGCCGACGACGTACGGCGTCCACCCCGCGCCTGAATCCCGGAGACCACGCGACCGACCCCGGCCGCGATCAGCAGGAGCACGCCGAGCAGCACGGCCGCCTTCCAGAAGATCTGCGGCGAAGCCCAGGCCAGCGCGATGGTGACCAGCGTCGTGAAGACCCACGGCAGCGCCTTGCGCAGGGCTCCGGGTGGTCGGTAGGGCCGGTTGACCAGATCCGGCCGCAGCAGCCGGACCAGATAGAACACCAGCCCGCCGATGATCGGCAGCATGACCAGCGTGACCGCCGCCCCGGCGCCGAACTGGAGCTGCAGGATGGCCTTGGAGTAGGCGACGAGCACGTAGGGCGCCGTCACGTCGCCCGGCCCGCCCTGGGTCAGCAGCCAGATGAGGTCGAAGTTGTTGAACGTCCAGATCGACGACAGGGTCACGGTCACCGTGATCACGTGCCGCAGTCCGGGCAGCGTCACGTGCACGAACCGCTGCCAGGCCGAGGCGCCGTCGATCGTCGCCGCCTCGTACTGGTCGCTCGGGATGGCCTTGAGGCCGGCGAGGAAGCAGATCGTGAAGAACGGCACGCCCTTCCAGACGTTGACCAGGATCACCGACGGCATCGCCAGCGACGTGTCGGACAACCAGCCCGCGGGCCAGCTGTCGATCAGGTGCGCCGACGCCAGCAGCTGTCCGATGCCCGAGGCGCCGAGCAGCGTGTTGACGCTGCCGAAAATCGGGTCGAGCAGCGAGCGCCAGCTGAAGGCCGTCACGACCGTCGGCACCACCCACGGCACGAGCAGCAGCCCGGTCAGCAGGGCCCGGCCACGACGCTGGTTGTGCAGCAGCAGAGCCGCCGCCAGCCCGAGCACGACCTTGAAGATCTCCGCGTACGTGGTGAAGACGAACGAGTTGATGACACCCGTACGGAACTGGTCGTCGCCGATCAGCGCGGAATAGTTGTCCAGGCCGACGAACACGCTCTCGGAGCCGTGCCGTTCCGTGGTGCTGGTGATGATCGACCGGCCGATCGGCAGGAGCACGAGCACCCCGACGAGGACGGCCGTCGGCGCCAGGAACAGCGTCGACAGCCGCCAGTCACGTCCCAGCCGCCGCTGGGCCGGCGTGAGGGAGCCCGGCCCCGGCGGCGGGGACGCCCGCTTCACCGGAGCCGGACCTTGGCGAACCGTCCTCACTGGGGCAGGCCCTGCTGGCTGAAGATCTGCACCATCTTGTCGTGGGCGGCCTTCACGGCCTGCGCGGGCGCTGTTCCCTGCACGACCTGCTGCATCATGTCGGTGAGGACGTAGGCCGCGACGACGGCTTGCTGCCCGGCGCTGGCCTTCTGCGGGAACTCCAGGCCGTTCTTGGTCTTCAGCGGCAGCGGCTGCTGCGACAGCGTGCGCACCATGCCGAATGCCGGGTCACCGCTGGTGAAGTACGGGTCGGCGTCCCACACCTTCTCCCAGGCCGGCATGACCAGGCCGGGCGCCTCCTTCGACACCCCGACCAGGGCCGGCGCGGTGATCAGGTATTGCGCCAGCAGCTTCGCCAGCGGGGCGTTCTTGGCGCCCTTGAAGACGGTGAAGCCCTGCGACTGGCCGAGTAGCAGCGACTTGTCCGTGGCGGGCCCGATGCAGTCGGAGAAGACGTGCGTGTTCTCGTAGACCGGGTTCTTCTTGGTCTTGGAGTCGGCGTAGACGCTGAAACTGTTGCGGGTATAGCCGAGCACGCCGGCCAGCCAGTTCTCGTTGTTGGTGGTGTCGGTCCAGCTGGCCACGCCGGGCGGCAGCATCGACTTGTACTTGGGGTTGGTGTAGATGTCGCCCAGGAACGCCACCGCCTGCACCGTCTCGGGCGAGTCGAAGGTGACCTTCCGGCCGTCGTTGGCGGCGATCGCCCCGCCGTACGAGTTGATCAGCGCCTCGATCATGCCGTTGCCGTCACCGGACCGGTTGACCGTCATGCCCCAGCCGTACCGGCGCTTGCCCGGGTCGGAGATCGCCAGGCACAGGTCGCGCAGTTCCTCCCAGGTGTAGACGTCCTTGGGCGCGATGCCCTTCTCCTGCATCCAGTCCTTGCGCAGGAACGACCCGATCCCGATGAAGTGGTAGGGAATCGCGTACCACTTGCCGTCGAAGACGCAGAAGTTCTTGGCCTCCGCGCAGGGCTCGCCGTACTTGGCCGTCAGCGCCTCGACGACGTCCGTCACGTCCTCGAGGTCGCCCAGCGCATGGAACTGCGCGATGAACCGCGAGTCGGTCATGAAGGCCATGTCACGCGCCACGCCGCCCTTGACCTCGGCGTCGATCTTGGCGACCACGTCCCCCGCGTCGGCCTGGACCAGACTGTTCTCGATCTTCGAGCCGGTCGCCTCGGCGAACTTCTTGATCGAGCTGTCGAGCGCGTCGTTGGCCGCCGTCGAGTACAGCTTCTGCGACAGCAGCCCCATCGAGGTGCCCTTCAACGACGCCGCGGCGTCGAGCAGATCCTTCGGAACCTCCGGCTGCACGGAGGTGGACGATGAGGAGGTGCCGCCGCAAGCGGCCAGGCCGGCCGCGCCGAGCACCCCTACACCCATTCCCAGAAAATCGCGCCGGGTCCGCAAAATGTTGCCCCCCACAGTGTCGCCTCCTTGACTCGCGCCGTTCGAAATACCGAACTCTGTTCGAGATATCGTATGGAGTGGACGCGACGCTAGAGCAGGACCGTGAGGGGTGTCAATGTTTCGAAGCGGTTTCTGGCCCGGAGCGGCAAGCGGGCTATCGGGGCGGCGCCGACCAGCCCATCCGGGCCGACAGCGTGGCCGCCCCCTCGCGGACGAGCTCGGTCCACTCCACATGGGCCTGCGGGGTCCAGCGGATGATCGGGGCCGAGACGCTCATCCCGGCGATGACGACGCCGCGGTGGTCACGGATCCCCGCGGCGACGCAGCGCATCGCCGTGTCGGACTCGCCGGCGTCGACGGCGACACCCTCGGCCCGTACGCGCTCGAGTTGCTCGCGCAGGCGGTCGGGGTCGGTGATGCTCTCCGGCGTCATGCCCGGCAGCACGCCCTTCGACAGCACGGCGTCCAGGGTCGCCCGGTCCAGGTCCGACAGCAGCACCTTGCCGACCGCCGTGCAGTGGGCCGGCAGCCGCCGCCCGACCGCCGAGACCATCCGGACGGGGTGGGTGCTGTCGACCTTGACGAGGTAGATGACGTCGGCGCCGTCGAGCACGGCCACGTGAACCGCCTCGTTGCAGGCGGCAGCCACGTCCCGCGTGACGGACTGCGCCTCGCGGACCAGATCGAGCCGGCCGGCGAACGCTGCGCCGAGCTGAAAAAGCGGCATACCGAGCCGGTACTGCACCGGCTGACCGGGCATAGAGATCAGATAAGACCGGTCGACGAGCGTGACCAGCAGCTCGTGGACGGTGGTGCGGGGCAGGTCGAGCCGCTCCATCACGTCGCGGGCCGACAGCTGGGGGCGCTCGAGAAACAGTTCGAGGATGTCGAGCGCGCGGACGACCGCCGGTACTGCACGAGGCATTCCCAGAGCGTAGCCGCGCCGTCCGGGCGTCCCCGTTCCGGCCTGTTTGCGCACCTCACACACCTAGGATGGTCAGATGT
The DNA here is from genome assembly GCF_023717965.1 of Paractinoplanes hotanensis. Classification (NCBI taxonomy): domain Bacteria; kingdom Bacillati; phylum Actinomycetota; class Actinomycetes; order Micromonosporales; family Micromonosporaceae; genus Paractinoplanes; species Paractinoplanes hotanensis. Next base: position 74,501 of record NZ_JAMQOL010000048.1, read on the forward strand.
CGATGTCCCTGTACCGCCTGCGGAACGGCAACGAGTCGCGCTGGGCGGTGCGCGCCGACGGCGAATGGCGTGAGCTCGGCATCACCCTCGCCGACCTGCTCGCCCGACCGCTCGACGAGGCCCGATCCGCGCTCGAGGCAGCCGCCCGCGTCATACCCGGCGGGGACGCCCTCCCGCCCATCGACCACCAGGAGGTGTGGGCGGCCGGCGTCACGTACCTGCGCAGCCGCGACGGCCGCAAGGAGGAGTCCGGGCACGGCTCCCTCTACGACGACGTCTACGACAGCGACCGCCCCGAGCTCTTCCTCAAGTCCAGCCCGTGGCGGGTGGTCGGCGACGGCGACGCCGTCGGCATCCGCGCCGACTCCGGCTGGGACGTCCCCGAGGCCGAGATCGGCCTGGTGCTCAACTCGGCCGGCGAGATCTTCGGCTACACCCTCGGCAACGACATGAGCAGCCGCTCGATCGAGGGCGACAACCCGCTCTACCTGCCCCAGGCGAAGATCTACGACCGCTCCTGCGCCCTGGGCCCGGCCATCGTGCCGAGCTGGGCCATCCCTCCCGGCCCGTTCGAGATCGGGCTGCGAATCCTGCGCGAGGGCAAGGAGGCCTACGCCGGCACGACCTCGACGTCGTCGATGGCCCGCAGCTTCGAAGACCTGGCCGGCTGGCTGTTCCGGGCGCTGACCTTCCCGGCCGGCGCGGTGCTGCTGACCGGAACCGGCGTCGTCCCGGACGCCGGCTTCACCACCCAACCGGGCGACACCATCGAGATCACGTCCCCGGCCCTGGGAACCCTGACCAACCCCGTCATCGCCGTCGGAAAGGACGGCTGACGCGGCGTCTGAAACGAGGCAAGGCACCCGTGCTGCACCCGCGGGATGACCGGGTGCGCACCCGCACGGGCCGATGGCTTCGGTGTGACGATCCGCATCGCCGGCCGCCTCGGCGGCCTCACTCTCACCGTCGTCGCGGTCCTGGCCGCGCTGTCGGGGCCGGTTGCCGCTACCGCCGGGCCGGATTCCGTGGCTGCTGCTGTGCCGGGTGCGGCCGATCCGGCGTACGCGCCGCTGAAGGTCATGCCGTTGGGTGACTCGATCACCTGGGGCAGCGGGTCGGCGGACTCCCGGGTCGGCAACCGGACCGGCGCGACCACGGCCAGCGGCTACCGCATCGACCTGCAGAAACGGCTCGAAGCCGCGGGCCTGGACGTGGACTTCGTCGGCTCCCAGCAGGCCGGACCGCAGGGGTCGGATCGCGACAACGAGGGCCACCCGGGCTGGCGCATCGACCAGATCGCCGCGAACGTCGACGGCTGGCTGGCCGCCTACCGGCCGGACGTCGTCCTGCTGCACCTCGGCACCAACGACATGGCCCAGAACCGGAGCGTCAGCGCCTCGGCCGCCCAGCTGTCCGCGCTGATCGACCAGATCCGCGCCGGCCGGCCGGACGCCGACATCTTCGTGCAGCAGCTCGTCCAGGGCCACGTCGAGCCGTACCGGAGCCGGATCGCGGCCTACAACGAGCGGATCCCCGGCATCCTGGCCGGCAAGGACGCCAAGGTGTACCTGGTCGACCAGTCGTCGATCGGGGGGCTGTCGGAGTTCGACAGTCTGCACCCCAACGACGACGGCTACGCCAAGATGGCCTACAACCTCTACCGGGCCATGGCCACGGTTTACCCGGGCGGCGACACCTGGCCCGCCGGCAGCAACCCGTACGCGGTCACCGCCACCACACTGTGCTTCCGGATCAACCAGACCGTGGCCGGCAGGAAGACCTGGCGCGCCGCCTGCAGCCGCTGGACCAGGCGCCCCACCGGGTGGCAGCGGCCCGGCACCGTCACCCAAAGCTACCGGGTGCACGTCCCGGCGCACTACACCACCAGGAAGATCACCGGCGCCGCCAAGGTGTGGGTCGCCGGCCGGTACGCGACCGGGACCGTCAAGCCCAGGGCGCGCACGTGGGTGAAGGCGCACTACGAGACCCGGAGGATCACCAGGATCGTCCGGGTGCTCGTCCAGGCGCGCTACGAGACGCGCACCCGCGTCGTGACCGCCTGGCTGTCCGACGACCCGTACGTCACCAACGCCGGCCGGTAGGACACGCCGATCCGCGGATCACCGATGAGTTCGAGCGGCACAGTGAGTCTGACGACTACCGAGCGAACTCACCGAGAAGGAGACGTCGATCATGGCTATGCCACCCGTTGTCGATCTGGCGACCTGGCGCGAGGAACTGGCCGCGCTGCGGGCACGTGAGAAGGCAGCCACCCGCGAACTCGACGCGATCGCCGCGCGGAGGCGGCGGCTGCCCATGATTCGCCTGCCCGAATACACCCTGGTCGGGGCCGAGGGTCCGGTCCGGCTGGCCGACATCTTCGACGGCCGGTCGCAGTTGATCGTCTACAACCACATGTGGAACCCGGGCGCCGAGTGGCAGTGCGGCGGCTGCACCAGCTTCACCTCGGTCTTCACCCGGCTGGGCTTCCTCGACAACTACGACGCGCGATTTGTGGTCGTCACCCAGGGCCCCATCGAGGACGCGCTCGCCTACGCCGCCCGGGTCGGCAACACGATGACGTGGTACTCCACCGCGGACAGCCCGTTCGGGGCCGACGTCGACGCGCCTCCCGGCGGCGGGTTCGCGCTCAACGTCTTCCTGCGCGACGGCGAGACCGTCTATCGCACCTGGCACACCAGCGGTCGCGGCGTCGAGCAGCTCACCCACACGTTCGCCCTGGTCGACACGTTGCCGTACGGGCGCCAGGAGGAGTGGCAGGACTCTCCCGAGGGGTGGCCGCAGGCACCGGCCTACAGCGGCTGGCTCGACTCCCCCGACGTCGCCCGGCTGTACGGCCCCGCGTCCTGAACCATCCGGGCGAGCTCCGTCGAACGTTTCTGTGCGGCGTCAGCCGAGCCGGTAGAGCAGGGCGCCGTCGATCTCCTCGCGCGTGATGCCGAGGCCGTCGACCGGGCGGTTGGGCACCCCTTCCCACGGGGTTCCGCTCAGCCACTCGGGCAGGACGACGACCGATTTGATGCCGGCCGCCCGCAGCGAGGCGATGCTCGTCGAGTCCGGGAACGTCATGCTGCTCGAGCGGATCCGCTCCTGGCCGGACGGGACGAAGGTGACGATCCCGTTGGGGATGCGCGGGAACCCGTTCGTGGACCACAGCATGATGGACATCTCGAGGCTGCCCTCGCTCGGCAGCACGAGGGTCGGCTCCGACGCGACGCCCATCGCGGCCGGGTATCGCAGCACCTCGGGGTGGGGGCTTCGGTTGACCCCGTCGACGACGACCAGCGCGAGCGGGATCACCAGGGCGAGCCGCAGAACGACGAACTTGCCGCGGGCCAGCACCGACCGCGCGGCGACGGCCTTGGGCCAGGGCGCGGCGGCGCGCACCTCAGTGACGAAGGCGCTGACCGCGCCGGCGGCCAGGATGGCCATCACCAGCGTGGTCCAGATCATTATTCGCCCGGGGGTCCGCAGTGCCGACCAGCCCGGCAGGTGTTTGGAGAGAGTCAGATAACCCGGATCGCCGTGCCAGGGCAGGGTCGCGCCGAGCGTCAGCAGCACCGCCACGGCCAGGCCAATGGCCAGCAGGATCCGGTGGCGGACCCGGAACACCGAGAAGAAGATGCCCGTAGTGGCCAGGATGATCAGGGCTATGCCGGGCAGCAGGGCCATCTCCGGCGGCCACGACAGCTCAGCGCGGGCCGTCGCGTGCCGGGCGCCGTACAGCCAGGACGACTCCGGCGCGATGAAGAGGCCGCGCCAGGCCGGCGAGTACATCTCGGTCCAGGCCAGCGACCGGTCGGCCTGCGGTTGGAGCTCCACGACGCGGGAGTAGGCGAGTCCCAGGTACAGCGTGGCGGCGCCGAAGAACACCCCGCCGACCAGATCGGCGGCCAGCAGCCGCCGCCCGAAGACCGGCCGGCCGCGTCGCCACCAGGCCCAGCCGAAGAGCGCGGCGACCACCAGGCAGACGGCGACCATCACGTACGCGAAGACGAGCCCGATGGCGAGGCCGAGGGTGATCTGCCAGGCGCCGACCAGCCAGCCGGCCAGCGCCCACCCCGGGCTGTGCCTGTCCGGGCGATGGCCCCGGCGCAACGACCAGCCGTGACCGCGAGCGATCATGGCGAGGCTCAGTGCGATGCCGCCGGTCGAGATGACGTTCAGGTGCCCGACATGGGCGAGCCGCCACGGCGAGAACGCCCACGCGATCCCGGCCACCGCCGCGCCGAGCGGATGCGCGCCCAACTGGCGGGTCAGGGCGTACGCACCGACGAAGGCGAGCGCGTGCAGCAGGACGTACAAGAGGTTGTAGCGCAGCACGGCCGCATCCATGCCGGACCCGATCATCCCGAACGGCGCGTAGCCGAGGACGGTGTCGGTGAAGGCCAGCGAGTTCGGATCGGGGTAGAACGTGTTCGAGTCCCACAATTGCGAGGGATGGTGCAGGAGCGCGTTGCCCATCCAGGCGATCTGCCAGGCGAACATGGCCGGATCGCCGATGTCCCCCGGCACGGTGTGTTGCGGATCGCGCATCGTCGGCCAGGTCAGCGCCACGGCGAGCGCCAGCCCGCCGAGGACCACCAGGATCCACTCCCGGCGCGACCAGAGCCGTTTCGCCGCGTTCAGCACCGGCCCGGACCTCTGAGCGCTTCCACCCGCCGCCGGCTCGTCACGGTCGGCCGCGGTGGCGACGTCCGGTGACGCGCCTACGATTCCGCTCACCCCAGCCCTCCCGACACCGAGACATTGTCGCACATCAATGTCACCCTTCGCCGCACGACGAGTTCGGCGATCCGGGGGTCACCGCCTGTGCGCCATCGGCGGCACGAGAGTACGCCACGGTGTCCGCGCGGCGGGGCCGGCGGACTCGTCATGACCAGGCTCCCGGCCGTGCGCCTTACTCGCTGAACCGGGTCACGGACAGCGCCTTGTCCAGCCGGCGGGCGGCCAGGTCGTCATGGCGGATCACGAAACTGCCGGAGTAGCACTCGTCGGCCAGGGAGAAGTCGGCCAGCGCAATCCACTCGCTCGTCAGCTGGTGTTTCTCCTTCTCGACGTGGGAACTCCACTTCGCCACCGGGATGACGATCTCGCCGGCCTTCTCGCGACCCGCGAGGGTCTGTTCCGCGATACTCGTGATCACGTCATCGTCGACATACCCGCCGATGAAGGCGCTGGCGAGTCCTTCGCCCGGCGGCCAGAGGGTGTCCGCCAGAGCAGAGAGCTCGTCCAGGCGTGGCAGGTCGCGCTCGAGGTCACTGAGCAACTGCTGCTGGAAGGGCGACAGGTCGTCCTCGTCCTCGTCCGTCTCGAACCACGCGGGCAGCTGCGCGACGAGCGTGGCGCCCACGTCGTACTGCTCGCCGGCCGCGTAGTTGGCGGGTGCGTCCGCCACCTCGGTGTCGGCGCCGGTCGGCACGTACACGACTCGCGCGTAATCCTGTTCCCCGGCGGCAGCGGCCACGTGATCCCGCTCGTGATCCAGGAAGAACAGCAGCGAGCCGTCTGCCGGGAGTCCGAAGCCGTCCGCTCTCGGCAACGACGCGCAGGCGACCGAGAAGACGAACGGCAGCGGACCGGCCCCGGCTGACGGCCAGTCCATGCCGACCGGCAGCCGGGGCAGCCCACCGAACTGCCCGGCCGGAGTGCCGCCCGAACCCCCGCTCAACCGGATCGACAAACGGAGGTGCTCGGTGAATGCGGTGACCTCGTCGTCCGGGATGCCCAGCTCGAGCGCCGCCCGGCGAAACTGCCCCTGATGATCCATGGGCGACGATGATGCCACGAACGAGCCGGGGTGGGGTCAGCCGAGCCCGCGGCGGGGCTCCAGCATGTCGTCGAAGGGCAGGTCGGCGGCGGGGCGCTGGGTGAGGGTGGCGGCCGGGACGCCGGCCCAGCGGCGCAGCGTGGCGGTGGCCTCGGCCGCGTCGTCGGGGTTCAGGCGGGAGATGTTGGCGCCGTGGTTGGCGCCGGGGGCCACGTACAGGGCCGAGTCGCGGCGGCTCGGGGTGAAGCGTTCGGCGCCCCACGGGTCGTTCTCGCCGTAGACGAACATCATGCGCTGCGAGAGTGTGCGGACCCAGAGGTCGACGTCGAGCATCGGCAGGGGGTTGTGCGAGCGGCGCAGTTCCGGCGGCAGCGACGAGTTGGCCGTGTAGAGCGCCGGGTAGCGGCGCAGGTTACGCAGGTGGTCGAAGCGCAGGGACGGCCAGCCGAGCTGGGTGGCGGCCTGGTAGTAGTACGGCCAGTAGAACTCGAGGCCCTGGTCGGTGTAGAACGACCAGCCGGCGACGCCGTTGATCCAGTTGAAGAGCTCGTCGTCGGTGGCGGTCGCGGCGGGCACGCCCGCGCAGTCGGCGGCCACGCTGTACTGCCAGAAGGCCCACACCGTGTCGAGCACCGTCATCTCGAACGAGCGGTCGGCCGTCCCGATCGTGCGGTTGAAGGTCCAGCCGTTGGCGGCGGCCGCCGCGGCCACGCGGGGCACGAGGCGGTCGCGTCGCTTCAGCGCTTCCTTCTGTACGCCGTCGAGCGCGCTGCGGCAGGCCGCGTCCCCCACCGTACGGAAGAAGCGGTCGTACGCGCCGTCGAGGTCGTTGAGCGAATCGTTGGGCGCCACGTAGGCCACCACGCCGTCGATGTCGTTCGGGTAGAACCGCCGGTGGTAGACCGACGTCATGCCGCCCTTGCTGGCCCCCGTCTGGATCCACTTCGCCGAGTAGACCGACTTGAGCGCCTGCACGATCCGGTGCTCGTCGCTGGCCTCCTGCCAGATGGTCAGATCCGACCAGTCGGCCGGGCTGGGCCGCGACGGCGTGAAGAAGCGGTGCTCGACCGACACCTGGTTGGCGTCGAGCAGGCGGGTCGGCTCGGTGCGCCCGGGCTGGGGGTTGGCCGCCAGCCCGTACCCGCCGGTGGACAGCACGACCGGCGCGTCGGCCGACCGGTGCAGCAGCGTGAGCCGCTGCTCGTACGTCCCCTGGCCGGGATGCCGGTGGTCGGCCGGCTGGCGGTAGGTGAGCACGAAGAACCGGTAGCCGGTGGGCTGGCTCTCCGAGACGACGGTCAACCCGGGGATCGCCTTCAGGCGGTCGAGCAGGTCGTCCGCCGCCTGGGCCGGAGACGCCACCACCAGGCCGGGCAACAGCAGGGCAACTACGGAACCAAGGACCGCCAGCAGACGACGCATTGACGCATGCTAATCGATTTCGGCCGGCCCCGCGGACACCAGATCCAGGGCGATGTCGACGATCAGATCCTCCTGGCCACCGACCAGGCCTCGCCGGCCCACCTCGACCAGCAGATCGCGCACATCGACGCCGTACCGCCCGGCCGCCACCTCGGCGTGGCGCAGGAACGAGCTGTAGACGCCCGCGTAGCCGAGGGTCAGCGTCTCGCGGTCGACCCGCACCGGCCTGTCCTGCAGCGGGCGCACCAGGTCCTCGGCCGCGTCCTGCAGCGCGAACAGGTCGCAGTGGTGTTCCCAGCCCTGCAGGTCGGCGACCGCGATGAACGGCTCGATCGGGCAGTTGCCGGCCCCGGCCCCAAGCCCGGTCAGTGAGGCGTCGACCCGGTAGACACCCTCCTCGACGGCGACCATCGAGTTGGCCACCGACAGCGACAGGTTCTCGTGGGCGTGGATGCCGATCTCGGTTTCCGGCTCGAGCACGTCGCGGTAGGCGCGGACCCGCTCGCGGACGCCGTCCATCATCAGCCGGCCGCCCGAGTCGGTGACGTAGACGCAGTGGGCGCCGTACGACTCCATCAGCTTGGCCTGGGCCGCGAGAACCGGAGCGGGCGCCATGTGGCTCATCATCAGGAACCCGCTGACGTCCATGCCCAGCCCACGCGCGGTGGCGATGTGCTGCGCGGCCACGTCGGCCTCGGTGCAGTGGGTGGCGATGCGGACCGAGCGCACCCCCAGCTCGTACGCCTTCCTGAGCTCGGCGATCGTGCCGATGCCGGGCAGCAGCAGCGTCGTGAGGCGGGCGCGGCTGATGTTGGCCGCCGCGACCTCGAGCCACTCCCAGTCGGTGTTCGAGCCCGGCCCGTAGGTCAGGCTGCCGCCGGCCAGCCCGTCACCGTGCGACACCTCGATGCCGTCGACGCCGGCCGCGTCCAGGGCCGAGACGATCCTCGCCACCGAGTCGAGTGCCATCCGGTGCCGTACGGCGTGCATGCCGTCCCGCAGCGTCACGTCCTGCACGAAGATCTTCGTCATGACTGAGCCTCCTGGGCGTGTTCTCCTGGCCCTACGACCACTTCGTTCACTCCGGTGCAGTCGATCACGCCGCGATCCTCTCCGCCGCGGCGATGGCAGCCGAGGTCATGATGTCGAGATTCCCGGCGTACGCGGGAAGGTAGTGAGCGGCTCCCTCGACCTCCAGGAACACCGACACCTGGTGGGTCGCCGCGGCCGAACCGACCAGGGTGTGCACCGGCTGGTCGTCCGGGATCGGGTTGATCTGCACCTGCTGCTTGAGCCGGTAGCCGGGCACGTACCCCGAGACCACCTTGACCATCTCCTCCACCGATGCCTTGATCGCCTCTCGCGTTCCGGCCTCGGGCGCGTCGACCAGGCACAGCACGGTGTCCCGCATGATCAGCGGCGGCTCGGCCGGGTTGAGCACGATCAGCGCCTTGCCGCGGCCGGCCCCGCCCACCTGCTCGATGGCCTGGGCGGTGGTCTCGGTGAACTCGTCGATGTTGGCCCGGGTGCCCGGTCCGGCCGACTTCGACGCGATGGAGGCCACGATCTCGGCGTACGGCACCGGGGCGACCCGCGAGACGGCGGCGACGATCGGGATGGTGGCCTGACCGCCGCAGGTGACCATGTTGATGTTGCGTACGCCGGCCTGCAGGTCGAGGTTGACCGCCGGCACCACGAACGGCCCGAGGGCGGCCGGCGTCAGATCGATGAGAATTTTCCCGTACGGGGTGAGCTTGGCGGCATTGGCGACATGGGCGCCGGCCGAGGTGGCGTCGAAGACGATCGCGATGTCGTCGAACCCGGGCATGGCGATCAGCCCGTCGACGCCCTCGGCCGTGGTGGCGACGCCCAGCCGCTCCGCCCGCGCCAGCCCGTCCGAGGCCGGGTCGATGCCGACCATGGCCACGATCTCGAGCGTCGCCGAGAGGCGCAGAATCTTGATCATCAGGTCGGTGCCGATGTTGCCCGAACCGATGACAGCGACCTTCGTCGGCATCAGACCTCCCCGAAGTTGGCCGCGACCATGCCCAGCCCGGACAGCGTCGCGGTGACCTGCATGCCCGGCACCACCGGCACCATCGGCCCGAGCGCGCCCGAGAGCACCACCTGGCCCGCCCGCAGCGGATCGCCGTGGTCGCGGGCGGCGGCGGCCAGCCAGGCCAGCGCGGCGAGGGGGTCGCCCAGGCAGGCGGCGCCCGAGCCCTTGGAGACGACGGCGCCGTCCACGCTCATCTCCATCTGGATGTCGACCGGTCGCAGCGCGTCGAGCCGCACCCGCCGGTCGCCCAGCACGAACAGGGCGCTGGAGGCGTTGTCGGCGACGGTGTCGGCGATGCTGATGTCCCAGCCGGCGATCCGGCTGTCGACGATCTCGAGCGCGGGCGCCATCTCGTCGACCGCGTTCCACACGTCGCCCGTCGTGAAGTCGCCGGTCAGGTCGGCGCCGAGCAGGAACGCCACCTCGGCCTCGACCCGCGGCTGCAACAGGCCGCCGACCGGCACCGGGTCGAGCGCGCTGACGTCCATGTCGTCGAAGAGCACGCCGAAATCGGGCTGGTCGACCCCGAGCTGCTTCTGCACGGCGGGCGAGGTCAGGCCGACCTTGTGGCCGACGATCCGGGCCGTCCGCAGCCGCAGCTCGGTGAGTTCCCGCTGGACGGCGTACGCGGCCTCGATGTCGTCGGCGCCGAGCAGGTCACGGACGGGCGGGCACGGGGTCTTGGTGCGCGCCGCGTCGAGCAGGCGTTGCGCCGCGGGTGAGGTCATGTGCCGACCATGCCTGATTCCGGCCGCCGCGGCCTACCGAAGAGTTCCGCTAGGCGGAACTTTTCCGCCGGGCGAGCATGGCCGCGATGCCCGCGGCGGCCGCCTTCACCGAGCCGGCGTGCTGCTGGGGGCGGAAACGGGTGGCCGGGCCGGCCACGCTGACGGCGGCCACGGCCAGGTCGTCGGAGTCGAGCACGGGGGCGCCGACGCAGACGATCCCGACCGCCGATTCCTCGGCCTCGAAGGTCACCCGGGTCGCGGCCGCCTCGTCGAGCTGCCGCCGCAGGATCAATGGCGACGTGACGGTGCGCGGCGCCAGGCGGGCCAGCGGCGACGCGAGCACCTCGGCCCGTACGGGATCGGGCGCGAAAGCCAGCAGCGCCTTGCCGATCGCCGTGGCGTGCAGCGGCATCCGCCCACCCAGCCGCGAGGGCGCCCGGGCCTGCCGGTGGCCGCCGATCTTGGCCACGTAGACGACCTCGGCGCCCTCCCGCAGGCCCAGGTGCACGGTTTCATGCGTACGTTCGTAGAGGTCCTCCAGGAAGGGCGTGGCCACCTCGAGCAGGCTGCGCTCGACCGAGGCGCGCATGCCGAGGGCGAACAGGTAGCCGCTGAGGTGGAACCGGCCGTCGCCCGCCCGGTCGAGCAGCCGCGCCTCGACCATCTCGCCGGTCAGCCGGTGCAGCGTCGCCTTGGCCAGCCCCGTACGCCGCTGCAGCTCGGCGAACCCGAGCCCCCGGTCGTCGGCGCCGAAGGCGTCGAGGATGGCCGACACCTTGGCGATCACCGTCATACCTTCGAAGCCTAAGCTGCTGGGATGTCTACGACTCCTATGCCGCAGCCGGTCATCGACATGTTGCGCCTGCCCAACCCGGCCGTCATGGCCACCGTCGCCGCCGACGGCCGCCCGGTGAGCGTCGCCACCTGGTACCTGCTCGAGGACGACGGCCGCATCCTGCTCGGCCTGGACGCCAAGCGCGCCCGCATCAAGCACATGGAGAAGGATCCCCGCATCTCGCTCACCGTGCTGGCCCAGGACGACTGGTACACCCACGTCAGCCTGCAGGGCAAGGTCGTCTCCATCGTCCCCGACGAGGGCCTGCGCGACATCGACCGCCTCTCCCGCCACTACGGCGGCGAGCCGTACGCCAACCGCGAGCGCCCCCGCGTCAGCGCCCAGGTGGAAATCACCCACTGGCACGTCTGGGGCAAGCTCCGCACCCAGTAGAGGTGGCGGTGGAGACCAGGCGTGACACGCAGTCATTACTCTCGCGGTATGCCGAGTCTCTTGCGCCGCCTGGATGCCGGTCTCCTGCTCGATCTGGCGGTGTCGGGCTCGATGGTGGCGCTGTCCACGTGGTGGTGGCATCAGTTCCGGCTGGGTGGGCTTCTCTACGGGCTGCTGGTCGGGGCGGCACTCCTGTGGCGCCGGCGGCGGCCTGTCCTCGTACTCGTCGTGGTCGGCCTGCTGGCTGCCTTGGCCGCGCCCATCGAGGTCGACGGGACGAGCCTGCACGAGGGCATGCTGCTGGTGTCGCTGGCTGTGGCCACCCACGCCGTGCTGGCGTACGCCCAGTCCCTGCGCACCGCGGTGGCCTGCGGGCTCGCCGCGCTGGTCGGCGCCGCCCTGCTGCTCGAGAGAGCGCCGGTCGAGCCGCGCAGCGTCGCCGCCACCGTCGTGGATCTGCTCGGCTACGCGGCTGTCGTGTGGGCGGCTGCCCTGAGCGTCCGCTTCTACCGCCAGCAGCGGGTGACGGCCGAGGAACGCCGCCGGAACACCGAACGGGAGCGGGAGCAGCTGACCCGCATCGCCGTGGCCGAGGAGCGGGCGCGGATCGCGCGGGAGCTGCATGACATCGTCGCCCATTCGCTGTCGGTGATTGTGCTTCAGGCCAACGGCGGCGAGTACGCCTTCGAGCACGACCCCGGCCGGGCCCGCGAGGCGCTGCGCACGATCGGCGCGACCGGGCGCGACGCGCTCGAGGAGATCCGGCAGCTGGTGCGGATCCTGCGCGGCGACGGCGACGACCAGCCCGGCGGCGACCACGCCGTCGCCTCCGTGGTGGAGCGGGCCCGCGCCGCGGGCGTGGCGGTCGACCTGGTTGTGGACGGCTCCGCGCCCGAGGTGCCCGGCGGCGTCGCGCTGGCCGTCTATCGGATCGTCCAGGAATCGCTGACCAACACGCTCAAGCACGCGGGCCCGGCGCCGGCGGCGACTGTCCGCGTCACCTACCGGGCCGGTGCGGTCGAGTTGGAGGTCACCGACACCGGCGCGGGCGGGATGACGGCCCCGGCCGGCGGGCACGGGCTGGTCGGCATGCGGGAACGGGCCACGCTGTACGGGGGCACGTTCGACGCGGGGCCGTCGCTGGCCGGGGGCTGGCGGGTGCGCGCCCGCATCCCGCTGGCGGGCGAGGCGGTGCCGGCTTGATCCGGGTCATGCTCGTCGACGACCAGCACCTGGTCCGGGCGGGTTTCCGCATGGTGCTCGACTACCAGGACGACCTCGAGGTGGTCGGCGAGGCGGGGGACGGCGCCGAGGCGCTGCGCCTGCTGCGTACCACCGAGGCCGACGTCGTGGTGATGGACCTGCGGATGCCGGTGCTCGGCGGGGTGGCCGCGACCCGGCAGATCTGCGCGGCCGGCCCGCGGCCCCGGGTGCTGGTGCTGACCACGTTCGACACCGACGAGGAGGCGTTCGCCGCGTTGCAGGCCGGGGCGAGCGGGTTCCTGCTCAAGAGCGTGCCGCCGGACGAGTTGCTGACGGCGATCCGCGTGGTGGCCGGGGGCGACGCCGTGGTCGCGCCGCGGGTGACCCGGCGGCTGCTCGACCGCTTCGCCGGCCGGCTGGTGCCGCGGGCCGACTCCGCGGCGGCGGCGCCCGACCTGACCGACCGCGAGAAGGAGGTTCTGCTACTGGTCGCGCAGGGCCTGTCCAACGTCGAGATCGGTGGCCGGCTCCAGGTCGCCGAGGCGACGGTCAAGACCCACATCGGGCGGATCCTGGCCAAGCTCGGTCTGCGCGACCGGGTCCAGGCGGTGGTTTTCGCGTACGAGTCGGGCCTGGTCCGCCCGGGCCGCGATACCTGAGTCGCAGCCGCCGGGCCCGGGTACGACTCAAGTCGTACGCGCCGAACCAGCACCACGACGGACGCCGCGCCGCCCGCCCGCCCCTAGCGTCGGGATCACTGATCATCGACGTGCAGGAGAACAACCGTGCCAGCTCTGCAGGCCATCGGCCTGAGCAAGGTGTACGGCGCCGGCGAGACCGCCGTGGCCGCGCTCGACGGCGTGGACGTCACGTTCGAGGCGGGCCGGTTCCACGCCATCATGGGGGCCTCCGGCTCGGGCAAGTCGACGTTGCTGCACTGCCTGGCCGGCCTCGACCAGCCGTCGAGCGGGGTCGTCCGGATCGGCGACGTCGACCTGACCACGCTGAACGACGAGAAGCTGACGCTGCTGCGCCGCGACCACGTGGGCTTCGTGTTCCAGAGGTTCAACCTGCTGCCGGTGCTGTCGGCCCGCGAGAACATCCTGCTGCCGCTGGCGATCGCCGGGCGCCGGCCGGACAAGCAGTGGTTCGACCGGGTGGTGGCAGCGGTCGGGCTGACCGACCGGCTCGGTCACCGCCCCTCGGAACTGTCCGGCGGGCAGCAGCAGCGGGTCGCCGTGGCCCGCGCCCTGATCACACGGCCCTGGGTGGTGTTCGCCGACGAGCCGACCGGCAACCTGGACTCGCAGTCCGGCGCCGAGGTGCTGGGGCTGCTGCGCGACGCGGTGACGCTGCTCGGGCAGACCGTGGTGATGGTGACCCACGACGTGCACGCCGCCGCGCGCTGCGACCGGGTGGTGTTCCTGCGCGACGGCCGGTTCGCCTACGCCGTCGAGGATCCCACCGCGCTGCTGGAGGGGTCCCGGTGACCGGCATGGTGGGGCTGACCCTGCGTACGGCCCGGGCCCACCTGACCCGGTCGCTGCTCTCGTCGCTGGCCGTCGTCCTGGGCGTCGCGTTCGTGGCCGGCAGTCTCATGTTCACCGACGGCCTCGCCCAGGCCATGACCGGCCGGGCCGCCGAGCAGTACCGCGCCGTCGACGTCGAGGTGACATCGGGCGAAACCGCGGCGTCCTCGGAGACCGACGACATGCTCGACCGGGTGCGCGCGGTCGACGGCGTCCGGGCGGCCGACACGGCGTGGACGCTGTACTCCGTGGGCCTGGCCGCCGCCGACGGCCGGAAGGTCGGCGGCGATCACCGGGTGGTCGGCGTGCCCGCCGATCCCGCCCTGCGCTCGCTCACGGCCGGCCCGGGGCGGCTCCCGTCGGCCTCCGGCGAGGTCGCTCTCGACGAGCGCACCGCGGACCGCGAGAACCTCCGGATCGGCGACCAGCTGCTGATCAGCAACTCCGGTCAGGAGGCCCGCCGGTACACCGTCGTCGGCCTGACCGCGGCCGGGGCGGACGCGGGCGCCCTGCTCGCCCTGACGACCGCCGACGTCGAAGCGATCGCGGGCTGGCCGTCGACCACGATCATCGTCGACGCGGCGCCCGGGGTCACCGACGAGGAGCTGGCGGCCCGGATCGCGGCCGCGGTCGGCGCCCAGGCCCTCCCCCACGACGAACTGGTGCGGCAGGCACGGGACGCCGCGGTCGGCGACGCCGAGACGTTCCGCAACGGGCTGATCGGCTTCGGCGTGATCGCGGTGTGCATGGCCGCGTTCGTCATCGCCAACACGTTCACCATCCTGCTGGCCCAGCGCACCCGGGAGACCGCCCTGCTGCGGCTGATCGGCGCGACCCGCCGCCAGGTGTTCCGCTCGGTCCTGGTGGAGGCGGCCGTGATCGGCTTGGGCGGGTCGGTGCTCGGCCTCGGCGGGGGCTTCCTGCTCGCGTACGGGCTTCCGTCCGCCCTCTCCGCACTCGGGGTCCCGGCCGGGGTCGCCCCGGTGCTCACCGTCCGGACGGCGATGGTGGCGCTGGCCGTCGGCGCCGGCGTGACGGTGGTGTCGGCGTTGCTGCCGGCCCGGCGCGGCACCGCCGTCCCGCCCGTGGCCGCCCTCTCCGACGCCGCCGTGCAGGTCGCCCGCGCCACCGGCCGGGCCCGCCGGATCGGGGGAACCGCGATCTTCGCCGCCGGCCTGGCCGGCCTCTTCGCCGCCACGGCGGTCCACCAGATCGCGGTGGTGATCGGCGGCACGCTGCTCACCGTGACCGGGTTCCTGTTGCTGAGCCCGATCGTGGTGCCGGCCCTGGTCCGGATCGTCGCCCGGCCGCTGGGCGCGCTCGGCGGGGCCACCGTCTCGCTGGCCCTGCTCAACGCCGTCCGCAACCCGCGCCGCATCGCCACCACGACCAACGCGCTCGTCGTCGGCGTGACCCTGGTCGGCACGTTCACGCTGATCGCCCGGAGCGCCGAGGCCCCGGCCGAACGACGCGCCGACGAGAAGATGTTCGCGCAGTTCCTGATCAGCGACAGCGCGGGCCTCGGCGCTCTGTCGCCCGCCCTGATCGACGCCCTGCGCCGGCAGCCGGAGATCGGCGCCGTCCACCCCGACTACCAGGCCTTCGACAACGACACCGGCCTCGAGATCCACACCGGGGCACCGCGCCCGGGCACCGCCGTGGTCACCGCGGACGCGGACGTCGCCGCCGGCGGCACCATCAAGATCAACGGACGTACGTTCGAGGTCGCGTCGATCGCCCCCGGCACCCGGACCGCCTGGCTGACGCCCGAGGACATCACCGCGATGTTCGAGACGCCCTGGCTCGCCGACGTGCAGGCCGACCCAGCCGCCGGCGTTTCCACCGGCAACGCCCGCACGGCGATCGACCGCGCCCTGGCCGCCTTCCCGGCCGCGGTCGCCTACGACCGCGACGAGTACGCCGAGCGGCTCAACGCCAGCCTGAACGAGGCGCTGGGCGTGGTCACCGCCCTGCTCGCGCTGGCGGTCCTCATCGCGCTGGTCGGCGTGGCCAACACCCTGACGCTGTCGGTGGTCGAACGCACCCGCGAGAACGCCCTGCTGCGGGCGATCGGCCTGACCCGCCGCCAGTTGCGCCTGACCCTGGCCACCGAGGCGCTCGTCATGGCCCTGACCGGCACCCTGATCGGCGTGGCGGTCAGCGTCGCCATCACGCTCTCGGCCCTCGGCTCGGTCGAGATGCACGGCTCCGGCCTCGCCCTGACCATGCCCTGGGACCGCCTCGGCGTGCTGCTCGCGGTGGCTGCGCTGGTCTCGCTGACCGCCTCGATCCTCCCGGCCCGCCGCGCCGTCCGCCTGCCCACAGCCGAGAACCTGGCCGCCGACGGCTGATCACCTTCGGCTGGAACGCCGGCGTCGCCACCACCGGCCCGCGCCCGCAGCGGGTCCTCATCCTCGGCGTGCAACTGCTGCGGGCCATGCTGAAGCAGATCGTGCACGACTGACAGCTCGCTGGGGGCGGTCAGCTGAGATGTTGCCGCCATCCCGGTCGCTGTCGTGGACGGTCGCCGCCAGCTTGATGTTCTCGATCGACTCCCGGTAGCGGCCCTGACCGCCGGCAAGTTCGGCCAGGTCGAGGTGGGTGTGTTGGTCTTGGGCGTGGTGCGGACGGCTGACCCTTATGCGCCGACGAGGTCGCGGGTGACGGCGGCTTGTTCGGTGAGGACACCGCTGATCATGGTTTGGGTCTCGTTGATTCGGTCGACGATCTGGGCGATGGCGGCGAGGGCTTCGACGACGGTGGCCGCGTCGGTTTGGATCGCGGTGACCAGGTTGCCGACGTCTTCAGTGGCGCGGCCGGTGCTCATGGCGAGTTCTTTGACCTCGCCGGCGACCACGGCGAAGCCTTTGCCGAGCTCCCCGGCGCGGGCGGCTTCGATGGTGGCGTTGAGCGCGAGCAGGTTGGTCTGGGTGGCGATCGCGGTGATCACCTTGACGACGTCGCCGATCTTGCCGCTGGACTCTTCAAGCCGCCGGACGGAGGCATTCGCGCCGACTGTCATCGTCTGCGCTTCGACGGCCACGGTGGTGGCCTGCACAACGTTGCGTTCGGCCTCCTCAATCGAGGTGACCAGCTCCGCGCCGGCAACGCTGACCCGGTTGGTCTCCTCGATGCGTTGCATCGCTTCGGCTATCAGGAACACCGCGTTGCGCAGCGCGTCGGTGCGGCTGTCCGACAGTTCGTCGAGGACTTCGGTGGTGAAGAAGTCCATGGTGCCGATCACGGCGCCACGCACGATCAGTGGTAGCGCCACTCCGGATTTCACCCCGGCGCGTTGCGCGGCGGGCGATCGGACACAGTCGGTCAGATCGCCGAGGTCCCGCACGAACAGCATGTCCTTCTTACGCCAGGCCCGGCCGGCCAGGCCGACTCCTTCGGCGAAGCTGGCCTGTTCGGTGACCCGCCGAAACTCCTCTCCCGCGGTGCCGGACTCCACGACGAAATGCAGCTCGTTGTCGCTAGGGTCGATCTGCCAGTACGAGCCGTAGGCCCACCCGAACTCCCGGCGGATGGTGTCCAATGCTCGGCGGGCCGCGTCCGCGGCCGAGGCAGCGGCGGACACCTCCCGCAGCACGGTGGTCACGGCGCCGGCGTCGGCCGTGGCGGCGGCTTGGCGTTCGCCGTCCGCGAGTCGTTCCAAACTTTGCGACACGAGCCGGCCGACCGCGCGCAGCGTGTCCAGCCGCTGCAGCGACGGGTTCAGCGTCTGGGTGGCGAAGAAGTCCATCGTGGCGACCACAGCGCCGTCCTCGAACAACGGGAAACACACGCCGCTTTTCACCCCGGCTCGCTGCGCGACCGGTGCCCGGACGCAGTCCGCAAGCTGGCCAAGATCAGCGACGAAGACCAGGTCCCGGGCCCGCCATGCCCGCCCGGCCAGCCCCACGCCTTCGGCGAACGACGCGGACAGGGTCACCTGCCGAAACTCCGGGCCGGCGTCACCGGACTCCGTCACGAACCGTAACGCCTTCACGGCGCGGTTGACCCGCCAATACGAGCCATACGTCCAGCCGAAACTGCCCCGGACCGCGTCCAACGCGGCCCGGGCCGCGCCTGCGGCGGTATCTGCGCCGGCCAGCGCGTCCAGCACCTTTATGATCGCGGCGGTGTTCTCCTGCGACTCGGTTGCTACCGCCTGTGCCAATGCCTGGGCCGCCGTGTTCTGCCCACCGAACCAGCCCATCGGAGCCCCCTTCACCACGCCGGGGCGGATCCCACCCGGCACTACTCTCATCGGCCGACAAAGCGCTGCCTGAGGGATAACCCAGCTTTGGCCGTCCGCCAAGCGGCGGGTCCTGTGGGCTCTCGCCCCATCCGGTCCACGACCGACCAAACCCGCAAATTCCCCCAGCTCAAACGGCAGATAGCTGGCATACTGCATCGAACACGGACGGCTTCGGGTGAGGACACCCGAATACTGGAGCGCGGCGACATTCACCTGCGCGTGCACGACCCCGCCCTCGGCGATGGCGTCGCCGAGCTCACCGATCCCGATCCCGGCCTCGGCATCCCCGCACACCGCGGTCTCCTCGGATTCGGCGACGGCGCGCCCGCCCCCGGCGTGCACCGCTCGTCCATGGGCCTGGATTCAGCGGTACCGCTTGCTGTAGGTGACGACCGACCCGATCGCGTACGGCGTGTTCGGCGCCCACGAGGCCACGCCGGGTGTGGTGGGTGGCGTCGTGGACGGGGTGTGGTCGGCGGCTGCCTGGTCGGGGTGGACAGGGGCGTGGTGCTCGGCCGGGGTGGTGGTCGCGTCCGGTATTCGCCCAGATAGAGCTGACCGCCGGTCATCGGCAGCACGTTGATGTCGACCACCATCTCGTGCTCGCCCTAGAACCCGGTCGCGTACGCGCCGCCGGAGCCCCACACGATGGCCGTGTAGTTGTGGCCCCAAGGTGGCGGGGAAGTTCTCGTTGCGTACGTCGAACCAGTACTCGTTGGTCGTCGCGGCTGCATGGTGTGGATCCAGATGCCGGCGTCGCGCACCACGTTGTTGCCGATGGCCTGGCCCCATTGAATGAGCGCGTTGGCGAGGTTCTGCCCCTCGGCGGACGACTCCTGGTTGTTGCCGGCGCCGAAAGCGCCGTGCCAGGAGGCCCAGTCGTGGCCGGCGTAGATGTCGAAGTCGTGCAGGTACGGGAATCGGGTGTCGTTGCGGTCGTAGTTGTTGGCGACGCGGATCAGCAGGTCGACCATGCCGCCGTACCGTCCGGCGGCGGCCCGGTTGGGGTCGAACTTGGCCAGGGTGGCTGCCGCCCGCCGCGGCCGCGGCGATCTCCGCGATCCGGGCCTCGCGGCCCGGGCCCTTGCCGGTCCAGTCCGTGTCGTCGCCGCGGAAGTCGGCCGGGTTGTTGAGTTCGTTGCTCAGCAGCGTGGTGGTCTGGGTGAGATCCGCGGGTAGAGCGCGATGACCGTGCGCGTGTTGCCGCCCGCGCCTCGGTGTAGCTGCCGGCGGGGCAATCGGCCGGGAAACGCCGGGTTTTCCCGCACACGTCACCGGTCTGGTTGAGTGGGCGGGAGATCCCTCAGCGAGGAGGCTGTCATGACCAATCACGTCTACCGGCTCAGCGAGGTCGTCGGGAGCAGTCCCACCAGCATCGACGACGCGATCCGCACGGCCGTCGCCAAGGCTTCCCAGACCGTACGGAACATCGAGTGGTTCGAGGCGCAGGAGATCCGCGGTCAGGTCGTCGACGGCGAGGTCGCGCACTTCCAGGTCCGGCTGAAGATCGGCTTCCGGGTCGAGGACTGACGCCGCCACCGGCCGGCCCCGACGGCGCGGGACCGGCGCGGGACCGGCGCGGGACCGGCGGGCGGGACCGGCTGTCAGTCGGCGGGCGCCGGCGCCTTGACGGGCGGGTGCCGGCGGATCAGCCATGCCTGCTGCCCCAGCGCGAACACGTTCTGAGTGGTCCAGTAGAGCAACACGCCCACCGGGAAGATGACGCCCGAGACGAGCAGGGAGAGCGGAATCCCGTACGTCATCAAACGCCGGATCAGGAGCTGCGTGGGATCGCCGGTCGGGCCGCTGTTCGCCATCGACAGCCGGGTGGTGAGGAACGTGGTCTTCACCATGGCCGCGATCAGGACGGCGGCCACGATCATGGTCACGCCGCCGCTGCTGAAGCTCGAGGCGAGCGGCGCCCCCAGCAGCAGCGCGTGCGAGGCGTCGTGGAACTGCGTGGCCGTCCAGCCGTAGAGCGTCTGGGTGGCCGGATCGGTGATCTCCGGCCGCAGGTGGCGCAGCACGTGGAACAGCGCCAGAAAGACGGGGATCTGCAGGAGCAGGGGCACAAAGCTCGCGTACGGGCTGACGCCCTCACGCTTGTAGAGCGCGGACACCGCGGCGCCCAACGTCATGGCGTCGCCCTTGTGCTTCTGCTGCAGCTCCCGGATCTCGGGCTGCAGGCGCTGCATCGCCAGCTGGGAACGGTATTGCCGGACGTAGAGGGGCAGCAACGCCACCCGGACGGTCACCACGAGGAAGACGATGCCGAGCACCCACGACCAGTCGGTGCTGAGGAATTCCGGGGCGCCCAGCAGGGCGTCCCAGACGGAGTGCCAGAAGATCAGAAGCGCGGAGATGCCGGAATAGAAGATGGACACGACGGGACGACCCTTCGATGCGACGGATGGGGCATCGTGGGGCGGTCGAGCGTGACTGACCAGGCGTTTCGCCTGGGATCACACGGCCGCCCAGGGCCGTGCGGTGGGTCCTCGCGGGCGGGTGCGGCCCGGGGCGTCGGGGTCGCGATGACGGGGCACGCCGGCGCGCTCGGCCTTTCGCTGGAAGGCCCGGCCCGTCTCGCCCGGTGTGGCCGTGGCGGTGCCCCACAGAAGCACCAGCAGGCCCGCGGCCGCGGCGGCTATCAACAGCAGCGCGGACGGACCGGCGTCGGTCAGGGCGATGACCACGCACCAGATCGCGTCCAGCCACGTCATGACGAGAACCGTACACCCGTATGACAAGGCCGATATGGCCCCGATTCACCCCCGGCTTCCTATGCTGAGGCCATGTATCGACGCGTTGCGATATCTTCCGTCGCGCTCCTGGCGCTGACGATCACGCTCGTGCGGGCGCCGGCCGGTTCGGCCGCCGCCACGCTGACGGTCGCGCAGGCGATCAGCAGCCAAAGCGGCACCGGCACGGTCCGCGGCTACGTCGTGGGCGAACCGACCGCCACCACCACGGTGCGCACCAGCAACTTCACCGGCGACACGGCCGTCGCGATCGCCGACAACAGCGGCGAGGCGGGCACCAGCCGCATGCTCTACGTGCAGGTGACCAGCGCGTACCGGTCGTCGTTCGGGCTGCGCAGCAACCCCGGCCTGCTGGGCGACCCGATCACCGTGACGGGCACGCTCACCGCGTACTTCTCGCATCCGGGCCTCAAGTCCCCGACCGCGATGAGCGCCGGCGGCACGACGCCACCGACCACGCCGGGCACGCCCACCACTCCCCCGCCGTCCGACTCGTACTACGCGTCGGCCGCGGGCAAGAGCGGGGAGCAGCTCAAGGACGCGCTGCACACGATCGTCTCGCGCGGAGTGACCACCCTGTCGTACGACGCGGTCTGGAACGCCCTGAAGGCCACCGACCAGGACCCGGGCAACGCGAACAACGTGATCCTGTTGTACTCGGGAACCAGCCGGTCGAAGTCGCTCAACGGCGGCAACAGCGGCAACTGGAACCGCGAGCACGTCTGGGCCAAGTCGCACGGTGACTTCGGCACAGCCGCCGGCCCCGGCACCGACCTGCACCACCTGCGCCCCGAGGACGTCGGCGTCAACTCGCTGCGCGACAACAAGGACTTCGACAACGGCGGCTCGGCGGTGGCCAGTGCTCCCGGCAACTTCACCGACGGCGACTCCTGGGAGCCGCGCAGCGCCGTCAAGGGCGACGTGGCCCGCATGATCTTCTATATGGCCGTGCGCTACGAGGGCGGCGACGCGTGGCCCGACCTCGAGGTCGACAACGCCACCGGCAGCGGCACGGCCCCGCGGATCGGCCGCGTCTCGGCCCTGTTGCAGTGGAACGCGCAGGACCCGCCGGACGCCTTCGAGCGCAACCGCAACCAGATCATCTACGCGTCGTACCAGCGCAACCGCAACCCCTTCGTCGACCACCCCGAATGGGCGTCGTCCGTGTTCGGCTGACGGGCCGCCGAGCCGGCGGTGTTCCCTCCAAAACGACGAGGTTCAGTCACCGAAAGTACGCGTAGCATCACTCGCGTCTGAGTGTCCGACCCACCCCGTTAAGGGGGAATACATGTCCGACAACAACCAACCTCGACCGTTCACACTAGACACCTCGGAAGAGAAGATCGCCGATTTGCACCGCCGGGTCGCGGCCACCCGATGGCCCGGCCCGGAACTGGTCACCGACCGTTCCCAGGGCGTGCAACTGGCGACGATGCAGGAACTGGCCCGCTACTGGACGAGCAGCCACGACTGGCGGGCCTTCGAGGCCCGGCTGAATTCGCTGCCCCAGTTCACGATCGAGATCGACGGCGTCCAGATCCACTATCTGCACGTACGCTCGCCGCACGAGGACGCCCTTCCGCTGATCATGACTCACGGCTGGCCCGGCTCGATCGTCGAACTGCTCGGCGCGGTCGGCCCGCTCACCGACCCGACCGCGCACGGCGGACAGGCCGAGGACGCGTTCCACCTGGTGCTGCCGTCCCTGCCCGGGTACGGCTTCTCGGCCGCGCCGATGGAGCTGGGCTGGGAGAACGGCCGGATCGCCGCCGCCTGGGCGCAGCTCATGACCAGCCTCGGCTACTCCCGGTACGTGGCCCAGGGCGGCGACGTCGGCGCGGCTGTCACCGACGCGATGGGCCGCCAGGGCCCCGACGGCCTGCTCGGCATCCACCTCAATCTGCTGGCCGGCGCGATCGGCCTCAAGGACCACCTGCCCGCGCAGTCCGAGGCCGAACGCCGGGCGCATGACAAGCTGGCCACGTTCACGACCGACGGCTTCGGCTACTTCCTGGAGCAGTCCACCCGCCCGCAGACGATCGGCTACTCCCTGCTCGACTCCCCCGTCGGCCTGGCCGCCTGGATGCTCGACCACGACACCGACAGCTACTACAAGATGTCGAAGGCCTTCGTCGACAAGGAGCAGACCGGCAGCCTCAGCCGCGACACCATCCTCGACAACATCACCCTGTACTGGCTGACCGGCACCGGAGCCTCGGCGGCCCGCTGGTACTGGGAGTTCGGCCGCTTCCTGGCCGCGGCCGGCGCGTCCGGCCACGCGCCCCCACCGGTTCAGGTCCCGGTCGCCTTCACCACCTTCCCGGACGAGATCTGGGCCGCCCCACGCAGCTGGGTCGAGACTGCGTACCCGGACCTCGCCTGGTTCCACGAGGCCCAACGCGGTGGCCACTTCGCCGCCTGGGAGGAGCCCGACCTGTTCACCGCCGAGCTGCGAGCCGCCTTCCGCCCGCTGCGCTGACCGGACCTCAGCCCGCCCAGTCGATCTGTGCCGCAGGTCGCCTCCCGCCCGCTGCCCTGACCCGGACCTCAGCCCGCCCAGTCGATCTGCGGGGAGGGATAGAAGCCGACGCCGCGGGCGGTCCAGCGGGGGCCGTAGGCGCCGAGTCGCGTCCGGAAGGATTCCCAGTCGCGCGACGGGGACCAGCCGAGCTCGGCGATGGCGGCCAGGCGGGGGAAGGCCATGAACTCGATGTCCTCGATGCTGCGCAGGGTCTCCGACCACAGCGGAGCCTCGACGCCGAGGACCGCGCTCTCGGGAACGCCGGTCACGTGGGCGCCGGGGTCCCAGTCGTACGCCGTGCGGACCTCGATGTAGCCGGCCCAGCTCAGCCCGAGCCGGGTCGAGGGGTCGTATTTCATGTCGAGGTAGGCCAGATTGGCGGGCGACATGATCACCTTGGCGCCGGCCGCGACCGCCGCGGCCAAAGTCGGATCGGTCGTGCTGGTGTTCCAGTACTGCGCGATCGCCGTGTGACTGGCCGGCGCCTGGGTGATCTCGTTCCATCCGTACGCGGTCTTGCCGTACTTGCCGACGAGCGGAAGCACCCGCTGCTGGAAGGCGATGTAGTCGGCCTCGGACGTGGCGTGGGCCTCGTCGCCGCCGATGTGGATCAGCGGCCCGGGCGTCAGCTCGGCCAGCTCGCGGATGACGTCCTCGACGAAGCGGTACGTGACCTCTTTGCCGATGCACAGCGAGCTGTAGCCGACCGCTGTGTCCGTGCGAGGCGGCGGCGCGACACCGTCGCAGGTGAGCTCCGGGTAGGCGACCTGGGCCGCGTTGACGTGCCCCGGCATGTCGATCTCGGGCACGATCGTCACGTAGCGGGCGGCCGCATAGCGTACGAGATCGCGGTAGTCCGCCTTGGTCAGGAAGCCCCCGCCCACACCGTCGACCCCCGTGCCGGCCGCGCC
Organism: Paractinoplanes hotanensis; assembly: GCF_023717965.1. NCBI lineage: Bacteria > Bacillati > Actinomycetota > Actinomycetes > Micromonosporales > Micromonosporaceae > Paractinoplanes > Paractinoplanes hotanensis. Next base: position 98,898 of record NZ_JAMQOL010000048.1, read on the forward strand.
ACCGACGGCGGTCAGCCGCGGCCACGAGTCGATCTGGATGCGCCATCCCTGGTCGTCCGACAGGTGCAGATGCAGATGGTTCACCTTGAACTGGCTGATCTCGTCGATGTACTGCTTGATCTCGGCCGGGGTGTGGAAGTGCCGGGCCAGGTCGAGGAAGGCCCCGCGATACGCGAACCGCGGCCGGTCGAGGATCTCCCCGCCCGCGACCGTCCACGGCGCTTCCAGGGGCAGCAGCTGACGCAGCGTCTGCACGCCGTTGAACAACCCGGAGTTCCCTCCGGACCGGATCGTGACGCCCTTCCGCCCGACGCTCAGCCGGTAGCCCTCACCACCGGTCCGGCCCGGCGCCAGCGTGATCGCCGGGGCATGCCGCGGCGCGTGCTTCACGACGGCGAGCCGATAGCCGGTGGCCGCGCGCACCGCTTCAGCCAGGCGATCAGCCACGGGCCGAGCCGAGGGCGGCGCCACGATGACCGTGCGGGCGGTGAGCCGGAAGGCCGGCCCGCCGGGCCGCACCTCCACCGGCGCCGGGATCACGCTGTTCAGCGCGACGGCCGGCGGCCCAGCCGCATCAGCCGGCGCGGGTGCGAGGACCAGCGGCAGCGCACAGGCGAGAAGCACAGCAAGTCGTTTCCGCATCCCCCGACCGTACATAGCCCATCGTCGATCTGTGAAGACTCCTGCCTGATTCCGGTGGACGCGGCGGAACCGCGAGACGCCGGGCGGTGTCTGCCAGGTATGAGAACCGTCGCCACCGTCGCCACCGTCGGTGCGGCTTTGCTGCTGGCGGGATGCAGCCCGTCCGGCGAGCCCGCACCGCCACCCACCTCTGCGCCCGCGCCCGCTGCGGCCTGCGGCTCGCCCGTACGCGATGACGCCCTTCCCGAGTGGGCCCGGGCCGGTTTCAGCGGTGACGGCGCCGGCGTCCCGCACGTCTACGGCGCGAAGGGTGACATCCTCGCCGTCGTCTTCGGCTCGCCCCTGAGCAGCCCGCCCGGGAACGGCCGCAGCAACAAGATCCTCTGGGTCTCCCGGCAGCCTGTCACGGGCGACCCGCTCGTCATCACGGCCCGGCGGGACGGCTCCGGTGAGCGAGCCGACCAGCAGGTTGCCGGCGGGCCCGGGCCTTCCGTCGTCGACGTGCCGCGCGCGGGCTGCTGGCGCTTCACGCTCACCTGGTCGGGGTACACCGACACGATGGATCTCGTCTACCGGACGCCCACGGCGGAATCACCGGGCTCTTGAGGCGCCTCGCCACGTTTATCAGCCGCAGCCGCTGGGAACTCCAGTCCGATGGCGAGCGGAACGGAAGAGCGGCGCGTCAGCGGGCCGCCGCGCAGGAGGTCCGCAGCGCGGCCCGAGGTGATCCGGAAACACTTCCCGGACATCGTGCTCGACCGCTGAGCGCGCCGGGCCGGAGAACACGGCCGGCCCGGCGCACCCGAGGGTCACGCCCGGGGCGGAGTGACCTTGACGGTCATCACCGGGATCAGACCCGTGATCTGGGTCTTCACCTCGAGCTTGACGCCCGCTCCGGCCACCTTCACCGAGTTCTGCGGGTTGGCCGCGTTCCAGTAGGCCAGCGGGTCGGAGTCGTCGAACACCGGCTTGGCCGCCTGCCGGGGGACCGAGACCGCGGCGCCGTTGCGGTGGAGGGTCACCGGGTCGGTCTTCTGCAGGCCGAACGTGGCGTCGAAGGGCTGGCGGCGGTTGCCGAGCAGCACGCCGTCGGGGAAGACGACCGGCGCCGGGCGCGCGTCGACCGGCAGGCTCAGACCCACACCGGGGTGGCGGCTCGTGTTGTTGTTGCCGGCGGCCGGGTTCACATACCAGACCAGCAGACCGTCCTGGTACGGGAACCGCTCCACCCAGTCCGGCCGGGTGTCCAGCCAACCGAACTGATACGGGCCGACCTTCAGCGTCTCGTCGTAGCCGGTGTACGTGCGGTACTCGGCGGCGTAGTACGAGCCGTCGGCCAGGGGCACCACGACCGCCTCGGGCAGCACGTCGCTCTGGCCGTTGGCGGCCGAGCCCAGGGTCACGTACTTGCTCTTACCGGGCTTGACCGTCACGAAGTTGGACCAGCCGAGGAAGATCTTCTCCCAGGCGCCCATGTAGCCGGGCGTCGAACCGATGGTCGGGGCGCCGCGGTTGAGCCACGAGCCGCCGGACATCAGGGTCCAGAAGCCGGTGCCGTTGTCGCCGCCGGCCGTGTCGTACAGGTCGGGCAGGCCCAGGTCGTGGCCGTACTCGTGGGCGAAGACGCCGAGGCCGCCGTTCTCGGGCTCGGTCGTGTAGTCGCCGATCCAGAGGCCGGTGTCGCCGATCGGCACGCCGCCGGCCAGGTTGCCCGTGGGGCCGCTGGCGCCGGCGCCGTCCGGGAACGCGAACCAGCGGTGCGACCAGATAGCGTCCTCGCCCTGGGCGCCGCCGCCTGCCTCCTCGCCCTCACCGGCGTGGATGGCCTGGAAGTGGTCGATGTAGCCGTCCGCCTCGTTGAAGTCGCCGTCCTTGTCGTAGTCGTCGCGGTCCCACACGTCGAACGTCTTCAGGTACGCCTTGATCTGCTCGGGCGTCTTGCCCGCGGCCACCTGTGACTCGTACCAGGCGGTGGCGGTGTCCTTGATGTAGTTCCAGTAGCCGTCGTCCTCGCCGATCTCGTTGCTGCCGTAGCGGGCCTCGTTGTAGGGCAGCTTCACCCAGTCGGAGACGTCACCGCCCACGGTGTACCGGCCGCCGGACTGCTTGTAGTAGAAGTCCGCCATCGACTCCTTGTTCTTGGCGAACAGAAGGTCCTTGTAGTAAGCCGGGGTGAAGTCGCTCCGCCAGATCGTCGTGTTGTCATTCGTACGGTTCGGGGCCGCGATCTGGTTGTGCAGCGGACCCGCCGTGCCGCCGGCCGCCGGGTAGGTGGCGTCGCCGAACTCGGTCAGGAAGGTGAGCACCGGGTCGGTCTTGGTCTCCTTCTTGCGGTACTCGACGAACTTGCCCTTTCCGAGCTTGATGACCTCGGAGCCGGTACGCTTCTCGCTCTTCACCTCGCCGGCGATCAACTTGGCGAGGGCCTCGGTGCGCTCGGCCTCACGCTGCTCGGCGAGCGGGTGAGGCAGGTTGTCCTCGCCGAGTGACGCGGTTGGTTCCACGTCGGCCGAGCGGGTCGCGACGTCGCCGGGTGCGGCGGCCGCGGGCATGGCCGTGAAGCCCGCCACCACCGCGAACGCGGAGACGGCGGCAAGCACGACAGTGCTCTGTTTCCTCAAGGGGTGTGCTCCTCTGCAGAGATGGACCCCCCTATCTCATACATCTCCATGTTTCTATTCAAGGCTTCTCACGCACTGGCGTCGCTCCCCTACCCTGGGTGTCCACTGAGTACGAAAGGGGGTGTCGATGCGCTACCAGCGGCTGCTGCGCTTCCTCCCGAGCGGCGATTCCCTGCTGCGCCTGGCTGCGGTGGTGCTGGCCGCGGTCATCCTGGGCCGGGCCCTGCTGTCCGGTTCGTCCGGCTGGCGGGCGGTCGTGTACGTGGTGGCCGGAGCATCCGTGTTGTGGGGCGTGCTCTGGATCATCGCCGAGGTGCGGAAGACGACGTCCCCGCCCACGTCCGAGGCCGACGCGGCGGCCAAGGCGGCCGCCGCGGCCAAGATCGCCGCTGCGGCGGTCGACGCGGCTGACGCGGCGGCCAAGGCGGCGGCCGCGGCCAAAGCCGAGGCCGAGGCCAGAGCCGTGGCTGCCGCCAGGGCTGCAGACGCGGAGGAGGCGAAGCCCGGGACCGGGGCCGCGAAGCGGAAGTCGCGCCTGCTCGACATTCTGACGGCGGGCAACCGGCCCGGGCTGGTTGCCGTGCTCGCCCTGCTGGTGCTGATCGTGCACGCCGCGATCACCGGCTACGTCGGGGTCGGCACCATCCTGGTCGCGCTCGGGCTGGCCGTCGTGGCCGTGCCGCTGACCGCCGACTTCAAACTGGTCGGGCTGCTCGGCGGCATCGCGGTGGTCTTCGCGCTGGCCACCGTGGTGGTCGCCGACATCTTCTCGGGCAGCTCCGAGGCGCGGGCGCTGGGCATCTCGGTGGCCGCCATCGTGCTGCCCATCGTGATCTCCGACAAGCTGGTCGGTCTGGTCAAACAGCCGGCTCTGAAACCGGCGCACCACGCCGTGCTGGCCGTGCTGACCCTGTTCCTCAGCTTCCTCGGCTATACCCGTGACGAGTGGCTGCCCGGCGTGGTCAACAACTGCTACACCCTGCCCACCTCCAGCGGCATCACCACGCTGCGGGCCACCGCCGACGGCCGATGCTACGGCCTGATCGACAGCGCCGACGCGGGCATGTTCGCGGCCTCGGCCTTCGGCAAGGACCCGGTCACGACCGAGCTGCAGCGCCGCATCCTCGAACGGAACAAGCCGCTGGAACCGGGCGACCTGACCGTCGTGTGGCTGGGCGCGCTCTCCTGCGAGCCGCTCAAGTCCGACCCGGCACGCTGCGCCGACGGCCGCGACTACCCCTCCGAGCGCGATCAGTTGCGGGCCTTCCTGTACGCCCAGTCGCACATCGCCGCCACCACGAAGCACAAGGTGCACGTGGTGATCGCCGACGCCGGCCCGGACGTCGCCCACGTCGACGACGTCGCCGCGATGATCGAGAAGCGCCGTCCCGCCCTGGGCGACCGGGTCGTCGTGATCGGCGGCGGCGACAGCCGCGACGACACCCAGCGCGCGATCAACCGCCTGCTCAAGGCCGGCATTCCGTTCATCGCCCCGAACCTGCTGGCCGACCAGGGCGCACCCGACCAGAAGTTCGTCAACAAGCCCGGCTACCTCCAGCTGGCGCCGCCGAACATGCAGTACGCCGCGGACGCGGCCAAACGGCTGGCCCACGCCTACCAGGACGGCTTCCGGCTCGACATCTACCAGGAGCCCAACCCGACCGACCAGTACACGACGTCGCTGGTCAACGATCTGCTCGCGGCCGTCGCGACCAAGCCCGGATCGTCCGCCCGGCACCTGCCGGCGCTCGAGAAGATCGACGACTCCATCTGCGAGTCCGACAAGACCACGCCGCCGACCGCGCTGTACTTCGCCGACCGGTGGACGCGCTTCGCCGCGTTCGTGCAGCGGGTCAACGACGTGTGCGGGCACTCCCGGCCCCGCCTGGTCATCGCCGACGTGTCGGTGAGCCGCTTCATGGCGAACTACCAGCTGCGGGCGGTCAGCAACGCGGACTGGGCGGTCAACTACAACGTCGGCGGCCCCGGCTGCGCCGATCTGACCGAGCAGGCGTACGGGGTGCTGACCCGCCAGATCGAGAAGGAGGGCGATCTCGTGGAGCTGAAGGGCCCGTTCACCTGCGCCGACCGCGCGGACAACATCTCCGACGGCCAGTTGCTCGACGCGTGCCCGCTGGACGCCGCGGCCAAGCTGACCAGCCAGCCCTGCGAGGCGAACGACCTGGGCACCTATCTGATCCCGGCCTGGGACGCGGTGCTGCTGGCCGACGCCCTGCTGCCGGCCACGCCCGCCGGCAATGACCTGACGCGCCTGAACCTGCCGGACTTCACACTCTCGAACGGCAAGAAAGCCACAGTGGTGCGCGGTGATCTGCACAGCCCGGCCATCGACGTCCGCATGTGGCACGGCAAGCCGCTGAACGACCCCCGCGTCATCTGGCAGCTGCCGACGCCGACCCTCCGCCTACCCGACGACCCGAAGCCCGGCGCCGCCGCGACCGGCCCGGCGGACTGAGCCCGATGTCCCTCCCGGCGGCCTGAATCGCCGCGCTGCTCCGATCGAGATTGATTGGGAGCGCTCCCGGGTATGGGCGCGTGATGCTCATGGCCCTGCTTCTCGACCTCGCGAACATCGTGGGCGGCTTCCTGCTCGCCATCAGCCTGCTGCGCCGCATCCCCCGCGCCGGCGACAACCTGGCCCGCGCGGCCGACCGGGTGGCCCCGTTCGGCTGGATCGTCGGCGTGGTGGCCCTGGTCGCCGGCGGCTACTACCTGCTGGTCCACCTCTTCGACGGCCCCCGCGTCTTCCACTACGAGATCGTCGGCATCCTCGTCGGCGTCGCCCTGCTGTGGGACCGCCTGACCCGCCGCAACGCCCCGCCGGCGCTGCTGCTGGCCATCTTCGGCCTGATCGCCATCGTCGTCGGCATCCAGGGCCTCTTCACCCCCGACGGCTGACGCCCACAGCCGTCAGACGCCGCCGGTGACGCCCGGCGTAGTGGCCTGCCCGAGTTCGGAATCCAGGGCCCCCACACCCCCGACGGCTGACGCCCGCAGCCGTCGGAGGCCCCCGGTGACGCCCGGCGCAGCCCCTCGCCCAAGTGGCGCAGCGAGAGCGCCCTTGCCGCGCCCCGGGCCGAGGAGGTCGCGATGCACGCCGGCGGCTGGGGATGCTCGGCGTCTGACGCGCCCGTCCGGCTCGACGACCTGATCAGAAAGGCGGACCGGCGTCCGACGTAGGCTGCCCGGGTGGGACAGATTGTGCCGTGGCTCGCCTTCGTCGCCGTCCTGGCGGCCATCCTGGGCTGCCTCGCGTGGCTCGCGGCCCGGACTCGTCGGAGTGGCGTGGGCCGCGACATCATGGGACCCGTGGACTTGATCTATCGTCCGCATACTCACCAGATCAACCACGAGATCCAGGCCCACGAGCAACGTATGGTGGCCCCGCCGGCGCCGGGCGATCCGTTGGAGCGCGGCTGACGCGGTCTCGGCGCAGACGTGGCTACCGTGACGTCTCCAGGGCAGGGCGGTCCCAGTGGGCCAGGTCGGCAGCGGCTTCGTAGGTCGTGCGGAGGAACTCGGTGAGCGCCGCGTCGGGGTCGGCTGCCTCGGCGACCGTCTCGTAGGGCAGGACGCACTCCTGCAGCGCCTTGTCGTAGTAGGCGGCCGTGCGCTCGGCATAGCCCGGAGGCTCCGGATACGCGTACGAATAGAAGGCGCCCTCTTCGCCACCGCCGGGCCAGAAGCCGAAGCTCGCCAGCTCGTGCGAGTAGCCCTCCCGCATCACCCACGGCGGGCAGTTGGGCGCGCCACCCGGATGCGGCGGAGCGATACCGCCGGAGAAGCGGGTGCAGGCCAGATCCATCGCGCCCCAGAAGAAGTGAACGGGGCTGCTCTTGCCCACGAACTCGGACCGGAACCGGCCCAGCACCCGCTCGGCCTGCAGCAGCTGACGCCAGAACAGTTGCGCGGCCGCACCGTCGTACGACTTGTGCTCGTGGTCGTCGGCGAAGGGGACCGCGCGCTCGACCTCGTTGGGGACGGCGTGAATCCGCGGCTTGACGCCGAGCGCGGCCAGGGCCTCGAAGGTCTCGCCGTAGAAGGTCGCGACCGACTTGGGCTCGAGGGTCACGTCGCGTGAGCCGCCGTCGCTGGTGCGCACGTGCAGGCGGTGGTCGAGGAAGTCGAACTCGAGATCGAACACACCACTGCCGTGCGGCACGGCCGAGGTGGTGAGCCCGCGCGCGCTGGGATAGAGCGTGACGTGCCACCAGTGGTTGACCGGCGGCGCGTACGCCATGCGGACCTTGCCGACGATCTGCGTCCACATGTGCAGCGTGTCGCGGGTGTCGGCCCAGTCGGCGACGCGTAGGCGGGGCCACGGTTGGATGATCGCGTTCTCCATCGCTCCAGCCTGCCAGGCCCGCACCGTGATCGGGCGGCCCTGTGGACAGCGAACGCGTGACGTGCGTGGCCCTGTGGACAACGCGCTACCCGTTCGGCTCAACTCTGGTTGAATCCAGCCTGCCCCGGGAGGGAGGGGGCTAGGGCCGGATCGGGCGGGCGCGTTCGAGGTGACAGCGGCCGGGGGTCGCTTCTCGGTGCACGGCGCTTCCAGCGGCGAGGTCACCCACGTCGACCCGGCCAGCGTTACCGGTGACCGGACCTGATCAGCGCCCACACGATCTTGCCGTCGAGCAGCGGGGTGGCGCCCCAGTGGGTGGCGGCCGCGGCGACGATGCGCAGCCCGCGGCCCGAGCCCGGTCGCATCACGGTGCTCGTCACCGGCGGGCCCTCGGGGCAACGAGGCATGGTGGTGCAGCCGTCCTGCACCGCGATCCGCAGATAGCGCCCGGTGTGAACGAGGGTCAGGTCGAATTCGCCGCCCGAATGCACGACCGCGTTGGCGGTCAGCTCGTTGGCGACCAGGCGGGCCGGGCCGTACAGCTCCTCGAGCCCCCAGGTCAGGCAGGCCTCGCCGGTCACGCCCCGGGCGATCGCCGCACTGCGCGCCTCGGGCCGCAGATGCCGGCGCACCCAGCGCGGAACGTTGGCGTGCACGGCCAGCGACGCCATGCCCCGGTCCTCGTACAGGGCCACGTAGGTCCGAAAGGCTTCCAGACCTTCCCGTACGCCCGGAGCCGCGTCGCAGAGCAGCACGGGCACTCCCCAGTGCAGCTGGGCGTCGTACGTCATCGTGGCGAACACGCTCAGCAGTGGATCGTCCTCGTGGCACAGCCCGGTCAGGTCGACGATCACCGCCGGCGGGCACTCGGCCGCGACCTTGGCGATCACCGTCCCGACCTCGGGAACGGTAGCGGGCGTCAGTTCGCCGTCGAGGCGTACAGTCGTGACCCCCGTGGCGAGATTCCGGTCGATCGCAGTTTTCAACATCGCAGCCCTCTGCTCGCACCTCCCCACCGGTAGCGCCCTCCACCAAACGCCCGCCGCCCGGCCCGCGCAATCCCTGGTCGTACGCCTATCGCCCGTTAGACGGAAGGTCACACCCCGGGCGACCTTGACGCCGCACGTGCTCTGGTGAAGCGGCGCCCGGACGCGTCCTCGTCCTCAGCGGGACAGGAAGCGGGCGACGGCGGCGGCCCAGTTCGCGCGGGCCTCGTCGTTCTGCTCCGGGCCCGGCAGGCCGATCTGGGTGGCCACGATCGAGGCCGTACCGTCGGGCTTGGGTTCGCTCGTGACGACGACCGAGGACCCGTCGCCGGCCTTGGTCCGCCACGTGATGCGGCGTTCGGTGCCGCTGATCTTCGGGTCGCCGGCGACCAGGCCGCTCACGAAGTCGTCCTGCGCGGCGAACCGCGACCAGGCGTCCATCAGTTCCTGCATGCCCAGCCTGGTGGACTTGCTGACACTCATCTGGAACGTGCCGTCGGGTCGCTGGCCCGGGATGCGACGGCCGATGAACTGCTCGTAGGCGACCGTCACGGCCTGCGTCCACCAGCCGAGCGGCTCGACGCCGGCGCCCTCGAGCTCGTAGTAGACCTTCAGCGCGATCTGCTTGTGGTCGAGGTCCTTGGCGCCGATCCCGTCCATGAACACGAGCCACTCGTCCCACGACCGGTTCGTCGCCCGCTCGACTGGCTTGATCCGCGAGTTCCCCGCCGCCATGCCGGCGATCCTAGCCTTTCACCGCACATTCACGGTCCGGGCCGGCACCCACCCATAGAGTCATCCTCGTCGATGACTGGACGGGAGAGGACGCATGATTCGCCGAATTCTGGCCCTGATCGCCGCGGTGTCCGCCACCCTGGCCCTGACGCCGGCGGCGGCGCAGGCACACGGGGTACGCCCACTGGCCCGCGCACACGCCCATAACGACTACGAACACGAACGCCCGCTGGCCGACGCCCTGGCGCACGGCTTCACCAGCGTCGAGGCCGACATCTACCTGGTCGGCGGCGAACTGCTCGTCGGCCACGACCCGGAGGACGTGGTCCCCGGCCGCACACTGCAGAGCCTCTACCTCGACCCGCTGCGGCAACGGGTCCGGGCCAACCACGGCCGCGTCTACCGGGGCAGCCCGATCTCGCTGCAACTGCTGGTGGACATCAAGAACACCGGCGCCGCGACCTACACGGAACTCGACCGGGTGCTCCGCCAGTATCGGAGCATTCTCACGGCGTACGCGTGGGGAAGGGTTTCCAAAGACGCCGTAACCGTGGTCGTCAGCGGAGACCGCCCCCGCGACCTGATGGTCGCCCAGCGGGTGCGGTACGCGTTCTACGACGGCCGCGCCGCCGACCTCAACTCGGGCGCCCCCGCCTCGCTGATCCCGCTGATCAGCGACAACTGGACCACCCTCTTCACCTGGCAGGGCACCGGCCCGATCCCGCCCGCCGAACGCACGAGACTGCGCCAGTTCGTCCGCGACGCCCACGCCGACGGCCAGCGCGTCCGCTTCTGGGCCACCCCCGACACCCCGGGCCCCGCCCGCGACGCCCTGTGGCGCGAACTGGTAGCCGCCGACGTCGACCACATCAACACCGACGACCTCACGGGCCTGGAAGCCTTCCTCCGCGGCCGATCATTCGCGGAAGCCGCTTGAGGAGCGCCGTTCACTGCAGGTGACGATAAGAATTCTTCTAACTCGCAATCTGGACCAAAAGCGTTGAGCGGTGCCGTGGGCGCGACTTGCGGCGCGCCCACGGGACGTATAAGGACCTACCGAATGGGTATGGATTTGAACAGCCCGAAGCTGGTGACTCTCCGCTTCAGCGGTAATATTTAACCGGGGCCAGGTCACTGCAACGCTACATTTCAGACTGCTAAATAGCCGTCTGCCAGGTAGCAGTTCATCATTTCACTCACGCCCCAGCCTGGCATCGAGGTCCGGCCGTGCCGCAAAATCGTGCTTACAGGCATGAGCGCTTTTGCTCTCTCCTCGCTGGGGGCGACAGAGCAAGGAGCGTTGCGGGAAGGACCGGCCATGAAAGGCGACGAGTCGGCGCGAGCCTTTCCGTGGGTTCGCTGGACGCTCTTCACGCTGTTGATCGGTGGCCTGATGGTGCCGACCGGCATCGGCCTGGCCGCTGCTGTCAGCCGCCGCGGCGACGATGACCTCTGGGCACGGTGGGGCAGCGCCGGCGAGGCGTTCGGCGCGATCAATTCGCTGCTGTCGGCGTTCGCGTTGGCGGCGTTGGTGATCACCTATCGGACGCAGTCGCGCGACTTGCGCGTCCAGCGTGTCGCCCTGGAGGACGCCGAGAAAGCGCTGCGGCGCACCGCCGACGTCGGTGTTCGGGGCCTGCACATGGAACTTATGAATATGGCCCTGGATGACGCGGCTTTGGCCGATGTGTTGCCGAACCACGGCGGCCAGGACGAAAAGTCCCGGCGACAGCACATCTACAGCAACCTGCTTCTCCAAAACGTGTGGCTGCAGTACACCGTCGGCATCGCCTCCGAGGAAGAGATGGTCAGCAACGTCCGGCACCTCTTCGCCAGCCCGAAGGTCCGCGACTACTGGGGCGCCACTACGACCACCAGAAACAACGTCTATGTGCAAGGCACCCAGGAGCAAACCCTGGCCAAGGTGGCCGACGCCATCTGGCGTGAATACCAAAGCGTGCTGGCCTGCTCCGTAGACACACCTTCGAGGGACCCGGGTGATCCACCGTCGAAGGTCACGAAAAGGGGAGATCCTTGCGGGCCGCCACAAGTGTCTCTCGACTGACGACCACGATTCGCTCGTATTGGGCGACGCCCGCGTCCTCGGGAAGGTGGTGCCTCAGCTCGTCGGTTCGATCGGTGCCGATGACGGCGAAGTTGCCGTCGGCCAGCTCGAACAGGTCGGGGCAAGTGCACTCGGTAGCGCTGCCGCGGGCACGCGGGGACGATCCCAATCGCCGCAGGATGGGCGAGGCCGGAAGGGCTCCGGTAATCGGTGATCCGGTCGTCAGCTCTTCGCGCACCGCATAGTTGTAGCGCATCGGCATGCGGGTTGGTGGGAAGACGCACCGACTCGCGGGCACAGCAGAGTCGTAGCGCATCGGCAGGCGCCACCTGATGCGGACCCTGCAGACTAGTACGTGGCTCGGCCGCCGCTTATGTCGTAGACGGCGCCGGTCGAGAAGGAGACCTTGTCGGAGGTCAGCCAGGCGATCAGCTCGGCTACCTCTTCGGGGCGGCCCACGCGCTTCATGGGGATGAGGCTGGTGATGTGGGCCAGGGCTGCGGGGTCGGTGTCGGCGTTCATCGGGGTTTCGATCACGGCGGGGGCTATCGCGTTGACCAGGATGCCGGTGGTGGCCAGTTCCTTGCCCAGGGACTTGGTCAGGGCCATCACCGCGGCCTTCGAGGCCGAGTAGGGGCTCATGTTGGGGTTGCCGTCCTTGCCGGCCATGCTGGCCAGGTTGACGATCCGGCCCCAGCCTCGGGCGAGCATGCCGGGGACGAATGCCTGGCACGTGTTGAACGTGCCGCGCACGTTGACGGCGAAGACCCTGTCCCAAGCCTCGGGGTCGACCTGCCACAGCGGGGCGTTCGGGCCGACCACGCCGGCTGAGTTGATCAGGATGTCGACCGGGCCGAGCTGGGCGGCGGCTGCTTTCACCGCGGCCGGGTCGGAGACGTCGGCTCGTACGTCCGCGCCTTCGCCCAGGTCGATCGTGTGGACCTGGATGCCGTCGGCGCGCAGGCGGGTGGCGGCCGCGGCGCCGAGGCCGCTGAGGCCGCCGGTGATCACCGCCGTACGGGTGGAAGTCACGCCCTATTTGATCGCGACGCCGCACACCACGTCGAGAGCCTTCGGGACGGGAACCGTGGGGCGCCACAGCGGGGCCGAGGTCACGCCGGGGTCGATCAGGGTCAGGCCGTCGAAGAAGCGGGCGAACTGGGCGTGACTGCGCAGGACGTACGGCGGATTGGCCTGCTCGTTCCAGATCTTCTCGGCCTCGCCGTGCTCGAGGCTGTGGGAACCGTCGAGCGCGATGAAATAGCTGCCGGGCGCGAGCGCGTCGAGGTAGGCCCGGACCATTGCGAGCGCGACGTCGTCGTCGGTCAGGTGGCCCAGCAGGCCCGACATGATCAAGGCGACCGGGCGGGAGAAGTCGAGCCCGGCCGCCTCCAGCACCCACGCCGTGTCACGGCCGTCGGCCTGCACGAAATGGGTGTTACCGGTCAGCAGTGCCTGAGCGTGAGCGAGCACGAGCGGGTCGCTGTCGACGTAGACGACGCGTGACTCGGGAGCGACCCGCTGTGCCACCTCGTGGGTGTTGTCGGCCGTCGGCAGACCGGCCCCGACGTCGAGAAACTGCCTGATGCCGGCCGTGGCAGTCACGTGGGTCACCGCCCGTACGAGGAAGGCGCGGGAGGCCCGGGCGTTGTCGACGATGTCGGGGAACGCCTCGCGGATCTGATCGCCGACCTGCCGATCCACGGCGAAGTTGTCGGTTCCGCCGAGCCAGTAGTTCCAGATACGCGCCGTTTGCGGCACGCCCGTGTCGAGTTCATCCATATTTCCATTGTGGACCGATGCGACGCGGCTGGGGAACAGGAGTTATTGTTCCGCTGTGGACCACACCAGCGCGGCTTCGGCGGGCCTGGACCCGACCGTGCCCCACCCCGCCCGGCGCTACAACTACTGGCTCGGCGGCAAGGACAACTTCGCCGCCGACCGGGCCTCGGGCGACGAGCTGCAAAAGCTATTTCCCAAGGTACGGCTGGGTGCGCTGGCCAATCGTGCGCTGCTCCAGCGGGCCACCCGCTTCCTGGCCGCCGAGGCCGGCATCCGCCAGTTCCTCGACATCGGCACCGGCCTGCCCACGGCCGACAACACCCACGAGGTGGCGCAGCGGGTCACGCCCGACGCCCGCATCGTCTACGTCGACAACGACCCGCTGGTCATGGTGCACGCCCGCGCGCTGCTCAACAGCAGCCCCGAGGGGCGTACGGCCTACATCGAGGCCGATCTGAACCGGCCGGCCGAAATCCTCGAGCACCCGACGCTGCGCGAGACCCTCGACCTCGACCAGCCGATCGGCCTGATGCTGATCGCCGTGCTGCACTTCATCCACCGCGACGGCGCGGCCCAGCCGATCGTGCGCCGACTGCTCGACGCCCTGCCCTCGGGCAGCTACCTGGTGGCCACCCACGCCACCGCCGACTTCGGCACCCCCGAGCAGCAGAAGCTCTACCAGCAGCTCATCGCGCAGGGTAAGTCCGACGTCTGGACCAGGCCCAAGGACGAGTTCACCGCCCTGTTCGACGGCCTCGAGCTGGTCGAGCCGGGTGTCGTGCCGGCCAGCGAGTGGCGGCCCGAACCGGGCGCCGAGATCCCGGCCCGCTCCGACATCAACATCTGGACGGCGGTCGGCCGCAAGCCGTAGCCGCCCCCCACCCGACTGGCGTCGTCCTCACCAGGCCACAGGGCCGGCGTCGTCCTCACCAGGCCACAGGGCCGGCGTCGTCCTCACCAGGCGACGGGGCCGGCGTCGTCGAAGAAGCCGCCGGTCGGGCCGTCGGCGGGCAGGGTGGCCAGGTGGAGGGCGATCGCCGCACCCTGGGTGGGGGTGCGGTAGCCGCTGAAGTGGTTCAGGTCGGTCGCCACGTAGCCCGGGCAGCCCAGGTTGATCAGGATGTCCGTGTCCGCGAGCTCCTTGGCGTACTGCACGGTGACGGCATTCAGAAACGTCTTCGAGGGTGCGTACGCGGCGGAGATCGGCCCGGTCCCGCCGGTGTTCGCGCTCTGCAGCGTCAGCGAGCCCACGCTGCTCGACATGTTCACGATCCGCGGCGCGGACGAGCGGCGCAGCAGCGGCAGCATGGCGTTGGTGACCCGGATGACGCCGAGCACGTTGGTGTCGATCACCGTCCGGACCACGGCCGGGTCGACCACGGTCGGCTCCTGCGGCACCCCGCCGGTGATCGCGGCGTTGTTGACGAGCACGTCCAGGCCACGTTCCTCCAGCAGGGCCGCGGCCGCGGCGACGCTGGCGTCGTCGGTCACGTCCAGGGGCACCCCGAACGCGTCGACGCCGGACGCGCACAACTTCTCGACGGCGGTCTCCCGCCTTTCGGCTGAGCGGGCGCCCACGCCGACTGCCCAGCCCAGCGCGCCCAGGCCGGCCGCGATCTCGTACCCGATGCCCTTGTTCGCGCCGGTGACCAGCGCAATTGTCTTCTCGCTCATGAATCGATCCTGTCCGCGGCGGCGATTTCGGGCCAACACCATCTGGGTGCGCAGCGATACCGTGGCGGTATGGAAACGCGGGAGCTGCGCTATTTCGTCGCCGTCGCCGAGGAGCTGCACTTCGGCCGGGCGGCGCTGCGCCTCGGCATGGCCCAGCCACCGCTGTCGCGCGCGATCAGCCAGCTCGAGCGGCGGCTCGGCGTAGATCTGTTGCACCGCAGCAGCCGCTCGGTGGCGCTGACCGAGGCCGGCGCGGTGCTGCTGCACGAGGGGCGGGCGGCTCTGGACGCGGTGGCGGCGGCTGAACGGCGTACGCGCCGGGCCTCGGAAAACCCGGGGCTGGTGCTCGTCTCGAAGGCCGGGGCGGCCGGCGAGCTGCTGCCGAAGATGCTCGACGCGTACGCCGCCGAACCGGGCGCCGTGCCGGTCGAGGTCGTGTTGTGCGGCCCCGGCCAGCAGGAGGCGCTGCTGCGGGACGGCCGGGCCGACGTGGCGCTGCTGCACCTGCCGTTCGACTCGACCGCCGGGCTCGACACCGAGGAACTCAGCACCGAGAGCCAGGTGCTCGTGATGCCGGCCGGCCACGAGCTGAGCACGCGGTCCAGCCTGCGAATGTCCGACCTGGCGGACGTGCTGTGGCCGCGCTGGCCGGAACTCGACGGCACGTATGCGCCCGGCCCCGGTCCCGAGGTGCACGACGCCACCCAGCTGCTCCAGCTGATCTCGCTGGGCCGGGCCGTGACCGTGCTGCCCGAGTCGATCCGGGCCTCGCTGCACGAGGGTCTGACCACCGTCCCCGTGCTGGATGCGCCCCTGGTCACAACCGTGATCGCGTGGCCGCGGCACAGCCGGTCACTCGCCCTGGCCAGCCTGATCCAGGCAGCGACCCGCATCTGAGAACACGCTCGGTGACCGGCCAGAAGTGACCGAATCTCCAACGCATGCGGTCACTGGCCTGGAGCCTCTGACAGTCGACGATCGCGACTGAGAACACACGCGGTCAGCGCAGCTCAGGCATCGCCGGGGACGCGATCTCGCTGACGCGCGCGCCAGGTGCCACTACGCCGGCTCCCACCTGGTGGTCCGGGACAGCATGGCCGCGCCCGATGGGTCGGACAGAACCTTCCGCCGCTGGTACACCTGCGCCTCGTGCAGCCCATCAAAGAGCGGGCTTTCGCATGTTCCGAACATCCGGATGATGTGAGTATCCTGATGATGTGAGGATCTCGCGGATGGAGCAGCAGGCTCGGACCAGGAGGGCCGTGTTGACCGCGGCGCGGGCTGAGTTCGCCGAGCGTGGCTACTCGGAAGCCAAGATCGACCGCATCGCGGAGCGGGCCGAACTGACTCGCGGGGCCGTCTACTCCAACTTTCCGAGCAAGCGGGCGCTGTATCTGGCGGTGCTGCTCGACGGTGCCGAGCCGGCCCGCACGCGGGACCCATCGGCGCCTCCTGCTGAGCACACGCGCTCACATGGGCAGGCCGCTGAGCAGAAGCGCGCGATGGAACCAGCCGACGAGCAGGAACGCGCAGCCGGGCATGCCGCTGAACAGGAACCTGCAGCCGGATCGACCGCTGAGCGCGAGCACATCAGCGGACTCCTGCCAGCGACGGAACGGAATGACCCGGGTCGGGTCAACCAGCGGTCGCCCGCGGCGGAGCTGGAGGCGCTCGATGTGCCGGGCGCGGTCGAGGCGTTCGCCCGGGTGTGGCTGGAACGGCTGCCGCTCGCCTACGACGACAACACGGCTGGGCGTTTGCGGGCGCGGTCGCTGACCGGGGTGTTCGACGACGACGAACGGGGCCGGGCGGCCCTGGCTCAGCTCACCTGGCTGGAAGCCCTGCTGCTGGCGGTCGCGCTCGAGTCGTGCCGGGCGCGGGGCGCCGGGCGGCGGGTGCGGCTGGCCGAACTGATTCTCACGATGCTGCACGGCGCGGCCACGCTGGCCGAGACCGCCCCCGGCTTCGGCGACGCGTTCGACGTGGCGGGCGCCTGCCGACATCTGGCCGGGCTGGACGTGGCTGACGAGTGGAATCCGCCCTATCTTCCCTACGTGGCACCGGCCCGCCCGGTCGCCGAGGCCTGGGTCTCCCCCGGCGCGGTCGCCGATGAGCTCAGCGGTCGCTCCTTCGAGGTCGGCGACGGCGTGGTCGTGCTGCTCGGCGCCGGCCGTCTCGGGTCGGCCGAGGATGCCGTCCGATCGGCCCGGCCGGGCGAGGTGGTCATAATCGCGGTCGTGACCGACGATCCGGCCGAGACGGGGGCGCTCGTCCGGCTGCGGTTGAACGATCTGGCGACGATGCTGCGCCAGATCTTCGGTCCGGCCTTCCGCCCGTCGCTGCGCCTGGTCCTGGACGAAAGCGGCGCGCTGGCATCAGCGATGGGCGCCACTCCGGCCTTCGATACCGAGACGTCCGTCCGGATCAAGAACGGCGAGATAGTCGCCCGCTCCGACGGCCGCGGCGCCGGACACGCAACGGCGATCGCCAGGGAGACGCCGTGAACGCCGCGCGGCGGGGGGCGAGGAGTCGTACGGGATGACGGGCTGGGGGCGCTGTGAGTGATGTGCTGCATGTGTTGCGGTGTATGGGGTTTGCTGAGCTGTCGCGGATCGCTGATGCGGTGGGGCGGGCGGAGGGGGAAACCGAGTCGGCGCTGATCGACCTTGCGGTCGACGGGTTGGTGACCCGGGAGATGGGGGCCTGGGGGCTCACCGCGGCGGGGCGGGCGGAGGACCTCCGGCGCACTGCGGCCGAGCTTCGGGCGGCGGGGGCCGCGGGGGCGGTCGAATCCGCGTACGGAAGGTTCCTGGTTCTCAATCCGGAGCTGCTGGACCTCTGCTCGGCCTGGCAGCTGCGCAGCGTGGACGGGGTGGCCGTGGCCAATGACCACCGCGACACCGCGTACGACGGAAGGGTTCTGGAGCTTTTCGGGGATCTCGACCGGCGCGTGGAAGTGGTGTGTGTCGAGCTGGCTGGGGCGCTGCCTCGGTTCGGGCGCTATCGGGAACGGCTGGCTTCGGCGCTCGGGCGGGCTCGGGGCGGGGCGCTGGAGGAGTTGGCGGACAGCATGACCTCGTACCACGTGGTGTGGTTTCAGTTGCATGAGGATCTGCTGGTGACGCTCGGGCGGCCGCGCACATGATCCGGTCGCTCGGGCCTGCGGTGGACGCGCCGGCGGACACCATCGGCGGCAAGGCAGCCGGGCTCGTCACCCTGATGCGGCTGGGGTTGCCGGTGCCGACCGGGTTCGTCGTGGACGTCGCCGCCGGGCGAGCCTTTCTGCGGGACGGGCAGATGCCGAGCGGGCTGGAAGCGGCCCGTGACGCCCTGGGGGTGGACGCGGTTTCGGTGCGGTCGGGGGCGGCGGTGTCGATGCCGGGCATGATGTCCACGGTGCTCGACGTGCGCGGGCCGGTCACTCCGGCCGTACGGGAAATCTTCGGCTCTTGGAACACCGCGCGCGCCCGCACCTACCGGACGTTGCACGGAATCCCGCACGACCTGGGCACCGCCGTTGTCGTGCAGGCGATGGTGTACGGGGATCGGGACAGCCACAGTGGCAGCGGCGTCGCTTTCAGCCGCGACCCCACCACCGGCGACCGCGAACCGTACGGCGATCTGCTGTTCCGCGGCCGCGGAGATGACGTCGTCTCGGGGCGTGCGGTCACGCTGCCGCTTCCGGTGCTGGCCGATCGGGAGCCGGCGGTGTGGGCCGAGCTGGCCGAGGCGCTTTCGGCTCTGGAGAAGCACTTCCGCGACGCCTGCCACGTCGAGTTCACTGTGGAGTCGGGCCGGTTGTGGCTCCTTCAGGTGCGCCCGGGCGGGCTGACCGCGCGGGCCGCCGTCCGGGTGGCTGTCGACCTGGCCGACGAGGGGCTGATCGACCGGCGCGAAGCCGTACGCCGCATTTCGCCGCAACGGCTACGGGCCGCCGCCGTCCCTCGGCTGCTCGGCGGCGATCTGCTGGCCCGCGGTCGCGGCGCTTCCCCGGGCGTGGCCACCGGCCGGGTCGCTGTGACCGCCGACCGGGCCGTGCGGATGGCCGGCGACGGGCCCGTCATCCTGGTACGCCCGGAGACCTCGCCCCTCGACCTGCACGGCCTCGCCGCCGCGACCGGCATCGTGACCAACCTTGGCGGCCTCGCCAGCCACGCCGCGGTCGTCGCGCGCTCGCTGGGCCGCCCCGCCGTCGTCGGCGCCACCGATCTGCGGCTGCCCGAGGGCACGATCATCAGCATCGACGGCGCCAGCGGCGCGGTCGTGCGGGGCAACCCCGGCTTGATCCCGGCCGTGGCCGACACCCACCTGCACCGCTTGCTGTCGTGGGCCGACGACGTCTCGGGCGACCGCTCGCCCCGCTCCGGCGAGGAACGACTCGCCGCCGCCCACGCCAAGGGCTAGCGCCGGGCCAGGCGACGCTCGCCGGCCGCGCCGGTCTGGTACGGCAGGTTGTAGTGGGCGAAGACCTTGGGCTCCTCGGTGGCCTCCAGCTCGCCGTCGACGTCGATCGTCGGCGCGTCGCCCACCGTCTTCTTGTCGTAACGGACCCGTACGGCGCTCGGCAGCACGGTCGCGCCGTCCAGGGGCACGAAGACCAGCCGGTGCCGGCCGAACATGCCGACCCGTACGGTGGCGAACGCGGGCTGATCGGTGACCGTGTCGACGTAGACCGCCTCCAGGTCGCCGATTTTGTTGCTGTCGGGGTCGATGACCTTCTCGCCGCGCCAGTCGCGCAGGTTCTCAGCGGGGAACATGCACGTCAGATGCCCTGTGCCGGCCGTTGCGAAACGACTTCGCCCAGTGACTTCGCGCGCTAGAGCAGCACCGCCGCCGTGTACAGAATGTGCCTGCGCAGCAGGGTGGCGGCCCGGTCGGCGTCGCGGGCCAGGACGGCCTGCTCGATCGCCTCGTGCTCGGCGGCCGCGTCGCGCGTCGGGTTGGCCTCGAACGACCACCGGCGGGCCAGCTCACCGGCCGTCCAGAGGCGGTCGAACGTCTCCAGCACCACGTCGTTGCCGCAACCGCTCAGCAGCGTGCGGTGGAACAGCCGGTGGGCCTCGGCCCAGTCACCGGTCACGGCGAAGGGAGTGCCGGCCAGGCGGTGGTAGGCGGCCCGGACGGCGGCCTCCCATTCCAGGTCGCCGCGGGCCACGGCCAGGCTCAGGGCGGCCGGTTCGACCAGCGAGCGGGTCTCGGCGATCTGCTGCCAGCGCTCGGCGCCGGTGTCCGGCACGACAAAGCCCCGGTTGGGCAGCCGGTAGGCCAGCCCCTCGCCCACCAGCCGTAGCAGGGCCTCGCGGGCGACGGCCAGGCTCACGCCGTGGCGGGTGGCCAGCTCTTGCGGCTTCAGCGCCTGCCGCGGCTCGAATTCACCGTCGAGGACGGCCGCTCGCAGCGAGGCGTACACCTTCTCCGACGCTGTCATGGTGGTCACCCTACCGAAAATAATCGATTATCTGTAGGTTAGTCGATCGTAAGGACACGATCTCAGCGAGGAGACACCATGAACGACCCGTTCGCCCGGCTGCCCGAGGTGCCGGCCTTCACGGTTACCAGCACCAGCGTGAAGCACGGCGAGGTGCTGCCCGCCGCGCAGATGTCCGGCCTGTTCGGCGTCCCCGGCGGCCAGGACGCCTCGCCCCAGCTGAGCTGGAGCGGCGCCCCCGAGGGAACGAAGAGCTACGCGGTCACGATGTACGACCCCGATGCCCCGACCGGCTCCGGCTTCTGGCACTGGGCCGTCGCCGGCATCCCTGCCACCGTGACGTCCCTTCCCGAGGGCGCGGGCGACGAAGCCGGCTCCGGGCTGCCCGAGTCCGCCTACCAGCTGCCCACCGACGCCGGCGCGGCCCGCTTCGTCGGCGCCGCCCCGCCCGCCGGCCACGGCCCGCACCGCTACTTCATCACCGTGCACGCGCTCGATGTGGAGGACATCGGCGTTCCCCCGACCGCGACCCCGGCGTTCCTCGGCTTCAACTTCCTCGGCCACATCCTGGGCCGCGCCACCCTGGTCGCCACCGCGGAGACCCCGGCGTCCTGATCGCTCGCCGCGCTTCTCGCACTTCGTGGCGCACAGTGCGAGAGGCGCGGCCTCCGGGCGGGTATGCGTGCGAGCATTCACATTCGGGTCGCCGCCGGCCGCGAACCTCGTTCAATTGAGAAGAGCCTGCATGAGACCGCGTTATGGGGCAGCCGCGCATCGCATGCCTCGGCCGCATTCTCCCTTACCGCACGAATTCTTTCACTCCGGCCGACGCGGGCGCATCACTTCACGGGCACTTTCATTCTGAACAGCTTCTCTGCATTTCGGAACGCAATCTTTTCCTTGTCTTCGCGTGGCAGATCGACTCCGCGGAACCAGTCGGTCTGCACCTTTATGTCAGCGAACGGGTAGTCGGTTGCGAACATCACCCGATCCACGCTCATGAACTTCAGCAGGAGATCGAGCAGTTCGGTCTGGGGGAATGCGCTGGTTGTGATCCAGAAGTTGTCCTGGAAGTATTGCCCGAAGGGCTTCTCGAGCGAGTTTTCGGTCGGCTCGCCCATGTCTTCGATGATCCGCTTGTAGTAGAAGGGAAGACCCTCGCCCATGTGGCCGATGATGACCTTCAGCTTGGGGAATCTGTCGAAAACCCCGTACGCGATCATCCGGATGCATTGGGTCAGCACCTCCTGGTGCCAGCCATATCCAGACCCACTGAAAATGTAGTCTTGGAACTCTTCCGTGTATTCAGACCGGGTGGTGCTGTAGTAGATCTTGAAGATCTCGTCAGCCGGATAGCCGGGATGCAGGTAGATCGGCACGTCGAGAGCAACGGCACGTGCCAGCACGGGCTCGAAATCGGGATGATCGAGAAACTTCTTCGTGATGTGCCCGTTGGTCAGTGCGCCCAGGAAGCCATCTTCCTTGACCGAGCGTTCCAGTTCGTCCGCCGCCGCCTCCGGGCTCTGCAAGGGCAAGGTGGCGAAAGCCTTGAAGCGGCCCGGATACTTGGCGATCGGCCCGTCCACAAGTTGCCGGTTAAGACGATAGGCAAGGTCGATGCCCCTTTGCCCAGGGACATTTTGTACGGACGGTGTATGAGCAGAGAGGATTTGAACGTTGAGTCCCCCCGCATCCATAGCGTCGATGCGGCGTTGGCCTAGATCCGAAAGACCAATTTCCTCAAGGAACTCGATGTGTTCCTCGTTGATGGAGTTCAGCTTCAACAACGTGGGAGTCGAAAATGTCTCCTCCGTGCCGATGAAGGGCAGGTCCCGGTCTCGCAACGCAATGTCCGGAGTCTTGTCCGGAGTCTTGTTCCCGTCCGCTGCCGAAACGGCGGCGTACGTGGACAAGCCGGCACCAGCACCAAGTGCCGTGGCAGCGGCCAGAAAGCCGCGGCGTCCCATGGACTTCATGTCAGTCTCTCTTCAAGTGTTTGTGTGGCGTGGTTATCCGTACGGCATCCGTCTGCGAGATGCTTCAGTTCGACCCTTCGTCGTTACCAGGCGCCCACGCCGCGTCCCCCTTCGACCTCGGCGCCGGACCCCGCGTTGTTGTCGGCGTACGACCCGTAGGCGGCGACAGGGAACGCCGTCACCAGCGCCATGGCGCCCACCCCGGATCTCAACCGCCCGGGCGGCGCTTTCCCGGACCGCGTTACTTTGACAGCCATCAATACCTCCGGCGCACGAGTTGCCTCGCTCATCTGACGCCGACTTTCGTACCAAGCGAATCTGAGACGACCGTTAAAAAAAGGCTCCTGGCACGATCTCCTGGTACTCCGGCGGGGGATGTTGACCTTGGCTGAGCTGGACGTCGGGCGGTGCGAAGACGAAGGCAGCCACCGTCGACGTCCCCGGATCGGGTGTGACGGCGCACGCGACCGAGGCGACCAGCATCACCAGCAGCCCGGCGATCAGTACCTTCTTGCGTCCGAAGTGGTCGGCCGGCGCCCCGGCGAGCAGCAGCAACGAGGCGACCGTGATGAGGTATCCGGTCAGCACCCACTGCAGCTGGGTGACGCTCGCGGGCAATTCGCGGCCGATCGCGGGGACGGCCACATTGATCATGTACGCGTCGACGAAGCCGACCATCGACGCCAGCACCGTCGCCGTGACCAGCGCCACCCCACCCGGCGAGCGCAGCTTGACTGTCATGCCAACCAGCCTGGGCCCCGGGGCCCTGGTTCGCGCCCGTGGCATGCCCTGGCGCCCTGGAAACCAGTGTGTCCCCCTGGCGCGACCCGGTGCCCCTGAGCGCGAGATTAAGGGGTGTCGAGTTTTCCCGTACGAACTCAGGAGCACACCATGGACATGAAGCTCGAAGTCGTCGTTGTCCCCGTCGCGGACGTCGACCGGGCCAAGGAGTTCTACACCAGGCTCGGCTGGCGGCTGGACGCGGATTTCGCCTCCGACGACGGATTCCGGGTCGTTCAGGTGACCCCGCCCGGCTCGCCCGCGTCGATCATCTTCGGCAGCCTGGTCCTCGAGCAGGAGCCCGGCAGCGCCCAGGGCCTACATCTGGTCGTCAGCGACATCGACGCCGCGCACGACGAGCTCAAGCGGGCCGGCGCCGAGCCCAGCGAGGTTTTCCACGACGCGGCCGGCGTCTTCCACCGCGGTGGCACGGACAACCGGGTGACCGGCCCCGACCCGAACCGCAGCAGCTACGGCTCGTACCTGTCGTTCAGCGACCCGGACGGCAACGGCTGGGTGCTGCAGGAGGTCACCAACCGCCTGCCCGGCCGTGTCGACCCGAGCACGACCGCGTTCGCCACCACGGCCGATCTGGCCGCTGCCCTGCGCCGGGCCGCAGCCGCGCACGGTGAGCACGAGAAGCGCACCGGCGCCGCGGACCCGGACTGGCCGGACTGGTACGCCGACTACATGGTCAAGGAGCAGGCCGGAGCCGAGCTGCCCCGCTGAGCTCACGGGCGGGCGCCACGCGTCGGCGCCCGCCACTTCCTTCAGCCGAAGATGCCGCGCGGGAAGATCCTGCGGAACAGCCCGCGCGACCGCCCAGCTGGGACCCACGGGTGCTCATATGTGCAGTTGACCGCCCGGAAAAACGGCTACTAGGGTGCGCCCTTGTGAAAACGACTTTCATTTCTATGATGCTGGCACTGGTTGTGCTGTCGGGCTGCGCGACCGTTGCCGCGTCGCCCGCGCCGCCCGCCGCCGCGGCCGTGACGGTCACCAACTGCGGGCGCGAGGTGACGGTCCCCGCACCACCGGCGCGGGCGGTCACCATGGAGCAGAACGCCACCGAGATCCTGCTCAGCCTCGGCCTCGCCGACCGGATGGCGGGCACGAGCTACCAGACCGACCCCGTGCTGCCGGCCCTCGCGAGCGCCTACGCGGGTGTTCCGGTGCTGGCGAAGCTGTATCCGTCGCGTGAGAAGGTGCTCGAGACCCGGCCGGACTTCGTGTACTCCACCTTCACCTCGGCCTACGCGCCGGACGCGGCGGGGCCGCGCGCCGGGCTGGGCGAGCTCGGCATCCCGGCGTACCTGTCGAGATTCGCCTGCGAGAAGTCGCCCGCCGGCTTCACGTTCGACGGGCTCTTCCAGGAGATCGAGGAGGTGGCGTCGCTGTTCGGCGTGCGGGACCGCGGCGCTTCGCTCGTCGCCGCGCAGCGGGCCCGGCTGGCGGCGGCCACGAAACACGACGAGACCTCGGTGCTCTGGTACTACTCGGGCACGAGTACGCCGTACGTGGCCGGAAAGGGCGGCGTGCCGGCGGCGGTCAGCTCGCGACTGGGGTTGCGCAACGTCTACGGCGAAGCCGGCGTGACCTGGCCGGCCGGCAACTGGGAGCAGATCGCGACGCGCAACCCGGCCTGGATCGTGGTCGCCGACCTCACGCGGGGCGGGGACGGGGACAGCGCGCGGTCCAAGATGGATTTTCTGCGCTCGAACCCGGTGACCTCGAAGCTGGACGCGGTCAAGGCAGGGCGGTTCATCACCGTGCCCGGATCGTCGCTCGACCCGTCGGTGCGCAGCATCGACGCCCTGGAGGCCGTGAATGCGCGCCTCTGAGCTTCTGCGTTCGTGGGACAGGCAGCAGAGCGCGTACGTCGCCCACCGCGAGAACCGCTTCACGGCCATGCTCGACGTCCTGACGCTGGGCCCGTCACCGAGCCCGCACGTGCTCGACCTCGCCTGCGGGCCGGGCGCGCTCTCGCACCGGATCCTGGCGGCGCTGCCGGACGCCACCGTCACCGCCGTCGACTACGACCCGGTCCTGCTGCGTGTCGCCGCGGGCGCGCTTTCGGCGTACGGGGACCGCGTGCGCGTCGTCGAGGCCGACCTCGTCTCGCCGTCGTGGCCGTCGCTGGCCGGGCCCGGCCCGGTCGACGCCGTGGTCAGTTCCACCGCGCTGCACTGGCTCTCCCCCGCGCAGCTGCTCGCCGTCTATCAGGATGCGGCCACCCTGCTGCGGCCCGGCGGCGTGCTGATGAACGCGGACCACCTGCGTTTCGACGAACGGTCACCCACGTTGCTCGATCTGTCGAAACGGCACGACGAACGCACCCAGCGGGACGGCTTCGCGGCCGGCGCTCTCGACTACGCGGCCTGGCACGCCGAGGCGTACGAGGAACCGGAACTGGCCGCGCTGCGGGAGGAGCGGGAGAAGCGGTTCGCCGACCGCCCGCCGCAGCCGCACGCGCCGCTCGAGTTGCACCTGGCCGCGCTGCGCACCGCCGGCTTCGCCGAGACCGGCACCGTCTGGCAGTACCTCGACGACTACGTCGTGTTCGCCCGGCGATGAAAGCCGTCGTAGCGGCCGCGGTGCTCGTGCTGAGCATCGCGGCCGCGGTGACCATCGGCGTGGCCGACCTGTCGGCGGCCGACGTGCTGCGCACGGTGGCCGCGCACAGCGGACTGCCGGTCGCCCCGCTGCCACCGCTGGCCGACAGCATCGTGTGGGACCTGCGCATGCCCCGCGTGCTGCTGGCCGCGCTGGTCGGCGCCGGCCTGGCCGTCTGCGGCGCCGTGCTGCAGGCGCTGACCCGCAACCCGCTCGCCGACCCGTACCTGCTCGGCATCTCGGCCGGCGCCTCGACCGGCGCGGTCGGCGTGCTGGTGCTGGGCCTCGGCGCCGGGGCCGTGGCCCTCTCGACCGGCGCCTTCGCCGGCAGCGTGGCCGCCTTCGCGGTAGCGCTGCTGCTGGCCGGCCGACGATGGACGCAGCCGTCCCGCATCCTGCTGGCCGGCGTCGCCACCGCCCAGCTGTTCAGCGCCGTCACCAGCCTGACCATGGTGGCTGCGGCCAGCCCCGACAGCACGCGCAGCACGCTGTTCTGGTTGCTCGGCTCGCTCACCGCGGCGTCGTGGCAGTCGGTTGCCCTGTGCGGTGCGGCCGGCGGCGTGGTGCTGCTGGTCTGCTGGGCTTCGGCGCCCGCCCTGGACGCGTTCTCGTTCGGGGCCGATGTCGCCGAATCGCTCGGCTTCGCGCCGGGCCGGGTGCGGGCGCTGCTCTTCGCGGCGACCGCGCTGCTGGCGGCCGTGCTCGTCGCTGCCAGCGGCGCGATCGGCTTCGTCGGCCTGACCGTGCCGCACCTGGCCCGCCGCCTGACCGGCGCCCGCCACCGCACGCTGCTGCCGCTGACCGCCCTGGCCGGCGCGATTCTGCTCGTGTGGGCGGACACCCTGGCCCGCACGGCGTTCGCGCCCCAGGAGCTGCCCGTGGGCGTCGTCACCGCACTGCTGGGCGTGCCCGTGTTCGCGTTGATCTTTCGAGGCCGCGGCTTCCATCCCGAACCCCCTCCCTCCCGGGGCAGGGGGCGGACCGTACGTGATCCGGCTGGGAAGACCGCTGGTTATCCACAATCCCGGGCTGTCCACAGGCCCGTCAGCGAGAGCGAGCTCCTTCGGTGAGGATCGAGGCACGAGACATCGGGCGGCGCCTGCGGGACGCCACGCCCCTGCTGGCCGAGGTGACGCTCAGCGCCCCCACCGGCAGCACGGTCGGCCTGCTCGGCCCCAACGGCTCGGGCAAGTCGACTCTGCTGCGGCTGCTGGCCGGCCTCGACCGGCCCGACGACGGCCGCGTGCTGCTCGACGGCGCCGACCGCCGGGCCTTGCCGCGGCGGCAGGTGGCCCGCCATGTCGCGGTCGTCTCGCAGCACACGCCCGACGACGCGGACATGACCGTCGGCGACGTCGTGCTGCTGGGCCGCATCCCCCACCGCGCGCGGCTGGCGCCGGTCAGTGCCGACGATCTGCGCCGGTCCGCGGCCGCCCTCGACCGGGCCGGCCTCGGCGGTTGGGAGAACCGCTCGTGGACCTCGCTCTCCGGCGGCGAACGCCAACGCGTCGCCCTCGCCCGCGCGCTCGTGCAGGAGCCGGACGTGCTGCTGCTCGACGAGCCGACCAACCACCTCGACATCCGGCACCGGTTCGCGCTGCTGGAGGACCTCACGCGCCTGCCGGTCACCGCGGTCGCCGCCCTGCACGATCTCGACCTGGCCGCCCAGTACTGCGACGAGATCGTCCTGCTGGCGGCCGGCCGGGTCGTAGCCTGCGGGCCGCCGGCTGCTGTCCTGACGGCCGATCGCGTCGAGCGGGTCTTCGGCGTCACGGCCGAGGTCGGCCCGGACGTCACCGGCCGCCACCGGGTCGCCCTACGGGCCGCCTCCGGCTGACCGCCGCACCCAAGTGTCGGCCCGGGACAAATAGCCGGACCGAGAAAAGGCCGGAGCCGACGAAAACGGCCGGCACGGGCTGAGCCCGTGCCGGCCGTTCTGGTGGATCGGCGTCCCTATCTGTTCCCGCCGCCGGCGCCGCCGTTGCCGGCCGGCGGGAACCCGGTGTTCGGGTCGTTGATCGGCGGGGTTCCGGTGCCGGGGTTGTTGGGGTTGGTGCCCGGGTTGTTCGGGTTGGTGCCGGGCGGGCAGACCGTGCCGTTCAGGATGCAGCCGTTGTTCTCCGGCGGCGGGGGCAGCGGGTCGAGGCCGTTGCCCTTCTTGCTCGGGTCGCCAACCTTCACGTCCGGCGGGAAGTCGGTCTTCTCGGCGTCCAGGGCCTTGTTGGCCAGGTCCATGAAGATCTTCCAGGTGTCGCCAGGGGTCGAGCCGCCGGTCATGCCTTTCTTGGTGCCGGGCTTGTAGATCGGCAGCAGCTGCATCTGGGTCTTGACCTGCTTCTCGCGGCCGATCCAGACCGTCGCGGCCAGGTTCGGGGTGCCGCCGACCCACCAGGCGTCGCCGTTCTGGCCGCTCTTACCGTCCTTGTACTCCCAGGTGCCGGACTTGCCGATGGCGTCGTAGCCGTTGCGCAGGTTCTGGCCGTTCTTGCCGGGGATCTTCTGCAGCACGTGGTCGAGCGCGGCGACCACGTCCGGCTCGAAGGCCTTGACGCCTTGGAGCCGCTCGGTGTGGAACGTCTTGAACTTGCCCGTCTTCTCGTCGCGCTTCTGCACCGACTTCACGAAGTGGGCCTTGTTGTAGATGCCCTGGTTGGCCAGCGTGGCCACGCCGTTCGCGTGGTCGAGCGCGGTGATCGCGTACTGGCCGTAGCCGATCTCGTTGCCGTACTGCTTGAGCGCGTCGCCCTTGGCCTTGGCCAGGTCGACCCGAGCGCCGATCTTGGTTGGGCTGGAGATGAACTGGACGCCGGCCTTGCGGGCGGCCTCGGCCACCTTGTCCGGGCCGAGCGCCGCGGCCAGGTGGTAGAAGGGGAAGTTGTACGACTGGACGGTCGCCTCGTCGAGCGGGCACCGCCGCTTGTCACAGGTGAAGTTGGTGCGGCTGGAGTTGTTGATCGCGTCGCCGCCGACCTTCTTGGCCTCGGAGTCCCAGGTGGTGTCGAGGCCGTACCCGTCGCTGAGCGCGGCCAGCAGCGTGTAGATCTTGAAAGACGAGCCGGGCGGACGCCCACCGCCGATGAAGTCGCCGCTGTCGTTGTAGTTGGGACCCGCGTAGTCCCAACCGACGCCGTCGCCGTTCGGGCCGCCGTAGTAGGCGAGCACCCGCCCGGTCTTCGGGTCGACCGCGACCAGCGCCGTCTTGTACGTCGCGTCGAGCTTGCGCAGCGGCGACTTGTCGCTGGTGCGCTTGGCGGCGGTCTCGGCGGCCTTCTGCACGGCCGGGTTGATCGTGGTGGTGATCCGCAGACCACCCTTCTTCTGCTCGGCGTCGCTGATGCCGATCGCCCGCAGTTCCTGCTTCACGTACTTGACGATCTTGCCGGAGGCGCTGTCGGTGCCGCACGAGGTGCGGCAGGCGTCCGGGTTGAACTTCTGGACCTTGGGGTACGCGGTCGGAAGCTGCTTGATCCAGCCCTTCTCGAGCATGTTGTTGAGCGTGTACTTCCAGCGGATCTCGGCGTCCGCCCGGTTGTTGTCCGGGTCGTAGCCGCGGTGCGTCTTGGACGGCTCGGGCTGCTTGATCACCGAGGCGATGACGGCGGCCTCGGACGCGGTGATGGCGCCCTTCTGGCCGGGCTGGGTCAGCGACGAACGGCCGTTGCCGAAGTACGCCTTGACCGCTGCCTCGATGCCGTTGGCACCCCGGCCGAAGTACACCGAGTTGAGGTAGCGGCCGAGGATCTCTTCCTTGGAGTAGTGGTCCTCCATCTTGCGGGCGATCACGGCCTCGCGCAGCTTGCGGTTGTAGCTGATCTCTTTCAGCTCGGCCGCGTGCCGCGCGTACTGCTGGGTGATCGTCGACGCGCCCTGCTGGTCGCCGCCGGTGAAGTTGTTCCACGCGGCGCGGGCGATGCCCTTCATGTCGATGCCGTTGTGGTCGTAGAAGTTCTTGTCCTCGGCCGCCATGACGGCCTGCCCGATAAGCGGGTTGATGCCCTGGTAGGGCACCACCGAGCGGGTCGAGTTGCCGATGGTGGCCACGACCGTCTTGTTGTCGGCCGCGAAGATCTGGCTGACCTGGTCCTCGACCGGGGGCTCGGTGAACTGGACGTCGTCGAAGAAGTACGCGCCGCCGACCACGCCTGCGCCCAGCACGATCACGAGCACGGCCGCGGCCACGGTCAGCAGGTTGGTGCGGCGGCGCTTCTTGGCCGCCTTGACCTGGTCCTTGGCGGGCTTGGGGGGCACGCCGGGCGGGCCCGGCGGCGTGGGGCGAACGGCGGCCCGCGCGACGGCAGCCGAGGCGCCGACCCTGGCCGCTCCGACGGGCGCGGCACCGACAGGCGCGGCGCCGACGGAGGCGGAGCCCACGGACGCGGAGCCGACGGACGCGGAGCCCACGGGCGCGGCGCCGACGGAGGCGGAACCGACCGACGCGCGGCCGCCGACAGACGCCGAGCCCACCGAGGCCCGGCCACCGACCGCGGCGGAACCGACCGAAGCGCGCCCCCCCGCGGGAGCGGGCGGCACAGAGGCGGAGCCGGCGCCGGGCACGCGGGCCCGGGCGCTCGGAGACTGCGGATCGCCGTAGGGGTTCATCTATCCTCGTCGTCGCCGGAGTGGATCTCCTATTTACACGACTCGGCCAGGACCGGACAACGCGTCCTGACGGTGTCGTGCGCTTCTGAAGCCGAGTTCGGGAAGACATGATAAGGCCCCGCACCGTAAATGCGGGTGCTCACCTTCCGTGCACGGGCGAATCCGGGCCTCCGACCTGCACGAATACCGACCGAACGGCCCTACCGCCGAAGTGATCCACGACACCGTACGCATCGGGATCTCGCTGGCGAACAAGCGGCAACTTCCTAGGTGCGGCGCAGCACCGAGACGACCTTGCCGAGCACCGTGGCCCGGTCGCCGTCGATGTTCTCGTAGGCGCGGTTGCGCGGCTCGAGGACCACGTGGCCGCCCCGGCGGCGGTAGACCTTCACGGTCGCCTCGTCGTCGATCATGGCGGCCACGATGTCGCCGTTGTACGCCTCGTGCTGCTGCTTCACCACGACGATGTCGCCGTCGCAGATGGCGGCGTCGATCATCGAGTCACCGCGTACGCGCAGACCGAACAGACTGCCCCGGCCCACCAGCTCGCGGGGCAGGGCGAGCACCTCGTCGGAGTTCTGCTCGGCCAGAATCGGCGTGCCGGCCGCGATGTCACCGAGCAACGGCACCCCCACGGTCGCCGGCTGTGCGGGCTGCCGCTGCTCGGGCAGCAGGAACATCCGTACGTCAATGGGCCTGGTCGCCCGCCCGCGGCACAGGAAGCCGAGCTCTTCGAGGGCGCGCAGATGCCGCCCGACCGTCGAGGTGGAGGCCAGCCCGAGCGCGTCCGCGATCTCCCGCGACGACGGCGAGTAGCCGTGCCGCTGGGCCCAGGTCTGGATGACGGTGAGGATCTGGCGTTGCCGCTCGGTCAGCCTCGACGTGTCGTAGTAGTCCTCATCCGTCAGCACCCCAGGATCCTGCCAGCCTTCTCACGACCGGCCTGGTAGGCGCGCCGACAGCTTCGCCGTCGCCGCCGGCAGCTGCGTCAGATGTCGTCGACCACGCGCCCCAGATCCGCCGGCTTCGCGATGCGGGCCTGCGAGAACACCAGCTACTCAGCTGCTCAGCCGCGCAGGGTTTCGCCGTCCGGGACGGTGAGCGGGCCGGTCAGGTGGACGTCGCCCTCGATGGTGACGTCGGCGCCGAAGGTCACGTCGCCGTCGACGGTCAGGTGGGTGGCCTCGCGCAGGGACGGCGGGCCGGCCGGGAAGTGCTGGTCGAAGGCGGGCATCAGGCGGAAATGGGCCGGGTCCAGCGTCACCACCGGACCGGAGCCGTCGAAGCTGGGGCGCATGTGGCCGTCCGCGGTCAGCTCGTAGGCGTCGGAGCGGACGACCAGCAGGTCGTCGGTGGTCTTGACCGGTGCGAAGCGGGTTCGCGGCACCAGCACCGGGCGGGCGCCGTCGATGGAGCCGATCGCGGCGCCCATCGCGGTCTCCAGCTGGATCACCGGCGTACTGGACGGGTCTTTGGGGTCGACGGTTTTGCGGTTGACGATGAGCGGGAGCTCGGGATCGGCCGGGTCGGCCTCCTGCAGTCGCCGCAGGGCTCGCAGGTCGATCCACAGGTTGTTCGTGTTGTAGTACCGCCAGCGTTCGACGTCGCTGAACGAGTCGTCGCCGTCGGGCACCTGGGCGGTCTCGCGCAGCACGACCCGGCCCCGGTAGCGGGCCAGGTGACCGCCCTTGCGGTCGGCCGGCGTGCCGCGGACGACCTCCATCGCGAACGGGACCTGCTCGGCCGCCATCCACGCGGCCAGGCGGACGTCGAGGGTGGCGCCCAGGTTGTCGGCGTTCGACACGAAACACCAGCGCACGCCCGCGTCGAGCAGCTTGTCGAGCGTTCCCGAGGCGGTCAGCGCGGTGTAGAGATCGCCGTGGCCGGGCGGGCACCACTCCAGGGTGGGGTCGGCCGGCCACTCCACCGGGAACAGGGTGTCGGCGCGCAGTTTGGGTTCGCGGCCCTGCAGGAAGTCCTCCGCGCCGGTCCCCTCGAGCGCGGCCATCGACGGGCCCCGGGTGGTGGCCGAGTTCATCAGCAGCAGAGGCAGGCGTACGCCGTACCGCTTCCGGACGGCCAGCACCTGAGTGGCGATGATGCCGAGGAAGCTGCGGCCCGGCTTGACCTCGAGCAGCGACTTGGGCCCGCTCAGGCCCATGCTCGTACCCAGGCCGCCGTTGAGCTTGACCACGGCGAGCTGGTCGAGGACCTCGCGGGCCCGCTCCACCGACGGCTCGGGCAGATCGTCCAGCCCGGGCACGTCGGTGAGCGGTTCCAGCTCGTCGCCGGGGAGCAGCCCGGCCCGCGGCGCTTCCACCTGGTCGAGCCGGCGGCGCAATGCTGCCAGCTCGGCCGGGTGGGCGCCGTCCTTCTCCGCCTTCGACAGGGTCGCTCGGGCGTAAGCCTCCATACCCGAGACCCTATCGCCGGGGCCTTACGCCGCGGCGACCATTCCCGCGGACACGGGCTCCAGGGCCGAGCTGAGGATCTCCCGTACGTCGGAGACGATGTGCACGGTCAGGGCGGCCAGCACGTCGGCGGGCACCTCGTCGAGGTCGGGCTCGTTGCGTTTCGGCAGGAAGACCTCGGTGAGGCCGGCCCGCTGGGCCGCGAGCAGCTTCTGCTTCACACCGCCGATGGGCAGGACCCGCCCGGTCAGCGACACCTCGCCGGTCATGCCGACCTCGGCCCGCACGTTGCGGCCGAGCAGCAGCGAGACCAGCGCCGTGGTCATCGTGACGCCGGCCGACGGCCCGTCCTTGGGCACCGCGCCCGCGGGCACGTGCAGGTGGATCGGGTGGTCGAGCTGCTCGGGCGAGATGCCCAGCTCCTCCGCGTGGGCCCGGACGTAGGAGAGCGCGATCTGCGCCGACTCCTTCATCACGTCGCCGAGCTGGCCGGTGACCGACAGGCCGCCCTTGTCACCGGGCAGCAGCGACGCCTCGATGTAGAGCACATCCCCGCCCATCCCGGTCACAGCCAGACCGGTGGCCACACCGGGAACGGCCGTGCGCTCGGCCGACTCCGGCTCGAAGCGCGGCCTTCCGATGAGGTCCTTGAGGTCGGCCGCCCCGACGGTGACGGGCAGCTCGCCCAGCGCCGCCTTGCGGAACACCTTGGCCAGCAGGCGCTCGAACGACCGTACGCCCGCCTCCCGGGTGTAGTTCGCGGCGATCTCGCGCAGCGCGTCCTCGGTGACCGTCACCTCGCCCTCGGACAGGGCAGCGCGCGAAAGCTGCCGCGGCACCAGGAAGTCGCGGGCGATGGCGACCTTGTCGCTCTCGGTGTAGCCGTCGATCGCGATGAGCTCCATCCGGTCGAACAGCGCCTGCGGGATCGTCTCGAGCACGTTGGCGGTGGCGATGAACACCACGTCCGACAGGTCGAGATCGAGATCGAGGTAGTGGTCGCGGAACGTGTGGTTCTGCGCCGGATCGAGCACCTCGAGCAGCGCCGCCGCGGGGTCGCCGCGGTAGTCGCTGCCGACCTTGTCGACCTCGTCGAGCAGGACGACCGGGTTCATCGAGCCCGACTCGCGGATGGCCCGCACGATGCGGCCGGGCAGGGCCCCGACGTACGTACGGCGGTGGCCGCGGATCTCCGCCTCGTCGCGGACGCCACCGAGGGCGACCCGGACGAACTTGCGGCCCAGGGTGCGGGCGACCGACTCACCCAGCGAGGTCTTGCCGACTCCGGGCGGCCCGGCCAGCAGGATCACCGCGCCGGAACCGCGGCCGCCGACGACCGTCAGCCCGCGGGACTCGCGGCGGGCGCGCACGCCGAGGTACTCGACGATGCGGTCCTTGACCTCGTCGAGGCCGTGGTGGTCGGCGTCGAGCACGGCTCGGGCCGCCACCAGGTCGGTGTTGTCGGTGGTGCGGACGTTCCAGGGCAGGTCGAGGACCGTGTCGAGCCAGGTGCGGATCCAGCCGGCCTCGGGGTTCTGGTCGCCGGCCCGCTCCAGCTTGCCGACCTCGCGCAGCGCGGCCTCGCGGACGTCGCCGGGCAGGTCGGCCGCCTCGACCCGGGCGCGGTAGTCGTCGTTGCCGTCGGCCTCGCCCTCGCCGAGCTCCTTGCGGATGGCCTTGAGCTGCTCGCGGAGCAGGTACTCCCGGTTGCGCTGCTCGACCGACTCGCGGACATCGCTGTCGATCTTGTCGCTGACCTCGGACTCGGCCAGGAAGTCGCGGGTCCACTCGATCAGCAGCCGCAGCCGGGCCTCCACGTCGGGAGTCTCCAGCAGCTCGCGCTTGCGGTCGTTGGACAGGTACGGGGCCCAGCCGGCGGTGTCGGCCAGGTCGCCCGGGTCGTCGATGGCGCTGACCGAGTCGATGACCTGCCACGCCTCGCGGCGCTGCAACACCGAGACGACCAGCTGCTTGTACTCGGCGGCCAGCTCACGGGCGTGCTCGCTCGGCGCGACGGTCGCGACCGGCTCGGCCTCGACCCACAGGGCCGCGCCGGGGCCGGTCACCCCGCTGCCGATGCGTGCTCGGACGCCGGTGCGGAGAACGGCAGCGGGCG
Source organism: Paractinoplanes hotanensis (assembly GCF_023717965.1). Classification (NCBI taxonomy): domain Bacteria; kingdom Bacillati; phylum Actinomycetota; class Actinomycetes; order Micromonosporales; family Micromonosporaceae; genus Paractinoplanes; species Paractinoplanes hotanensis. The sequence continues at coordinate 133,692 of NZ_JAMQOL010000048.1, forward strand.
TGCCGCCGCGGGACTTGCCGACCTGCCGCAGGCTCGCCACGACGCCGTGGGACGCGTAGCGGTCCTCGAGCCGGGGCGCGATGAGCAGCTCGGAGCCGGCCGAGGTGCGGGCCGCGTCCACGGCGGCCTGGGCCGCCTCGTCGAGCTCGACCGGCACGACCATGCCCGGCAGCAGAACGATGTCGTCAAGGAACAACACGGGAAGTCGCTTGGTGGCCACCCGGCACCTCCGAAAAGTTGAGTATGAGCCGCTCAACCTCGAAGGCCGTCAACATCTTCCGCCGTTCACTGCCAGCGAACACCGTCCGCCAGCAGGCTCAGCACCACGGGCAGTGCGAGGTCCGCGCGGAGGCATATGGCACAAACAGGTGATTCCTGCCATTGGGTCTGGGTAGACGATCGAACGACAAAGATCACGACTCCTGGAGGTTCTCCCCGTGCGTCGCTCCGCAACTCTGACCACCAGCGCCGCTCTGACCGGCCTCGCGCTGGTCCTGTCGGCGTGCAGCACGCCCTCCCCGGCCCAGGCCCCGGCCGGCATCGCGTCGACGCCGTCGGCAACGGCGCCGGAGACCACGTCGCCCTCACCAACTCCGGACGACACCAGGGTCGACCCGGCCGCGGCCACCAAGCAGATCCTGGGCGGCAAGCGGCAGGCTCTCATCCACATCACCGAGGACGACAAGGACTGGAGCGCCTCCTACGAGGGGCCGATCACCATCGGCTCCGGCACCGACGACGGCGCCCGGTTCCGGCTCATTCCGGCCGGCAACGGCCAGTTCCTGATCGAGGCGCTTCGGGCCCGCGAGGAGGGCGGCCGCTGGTGCGTGAACGCCGACACCGGGGACGAGCCGGTCAGCCTGGGCACGGTCAAGTGCGCCGAGAACGAGAACACCCTCTTCCGGATCAGCGCGACCGGCAAGTCGGACGACAAGGGCCGCCCCACGCACTGGATCTCCAACGAGAAGTTCGGCACCGTGCAGGTGCGAAACGACGGCTCGGCGCTCTACATCCAGGAGGTCGGCGACGGCGGCAGCCGCGGCACTTTCAGCTTCGTCGACCGTGGCGCCCTCTGAGAACCGCGGCGCCCGCTAAGGCCCGTAGGCGAGCAGCCGCGTACGGCGGGAGTCGTCGTCGCGCAGGGGGCAGGTGTCGCAGCGGTTCTCGGCGGGCGAGCCGGGTTCGGACGTGCTGCGGTAGTAGAGGCAGCACGTGCCGCGCACCTGGTGCAGACGATCGCCGGCCGGGAACTGGCGGCTGCGCGGGAAGCGTACGGGGACGTGCCGGGCCAGCGCGTCCAGCAGGCGCTGCGCCCGCGACCAGGCGGCCTGCTGGTCGCGCCCGGCCAGTTCGGCCAGCCACAGGGCCGTCGCCGTGACGTCGTCGGCGGCCAGACCCCAGAGGTTGCGTAGCCCGAACGGGGCCCGGGTGCGCACCGCCTCGAAGAGCGGGGTCAGCGTGGCCGCGGCCCGCGACGCCCACCAGTCGTCGAGGGCGTTCTCGTCCGGCAGGGCGACGCTGTCGGGGTGGGCGGCCGCCGGGTCGCCGGTCAGCACCGCGATCACGCCCGTACGTACGCCGCGCGCGTCGAACTCGCCGTTGCCGGCGGGCAACGCGGTCAGGTTGGACAGCGCCGGGTCGGGGCAGCGCCGGTCGAGCAGCAGCGAACCGACGGTCGGGCCGACCACCGCGGCGGCCAGGGCAGAGCCGAGGGTGCTGCCGGCGACGTTGCGGCCGCCGTGCTCGGCGATGAGCAGTTCCAGCCAGTGGTCGAGGCGGCCGTCGGCCTCGGCGGTGGCCAGCGCGACCCAGCCGTCTCCCGGTCGTACGGAAAAACCCGCGTAATCGTCGAGCGCCGCCAGCCGGGCGGCGGTTTCAGCGGCCGGGGCGAACACCATGCGGTAAGGCTAACCTAACCTCCGGCGCCACCTGCCGCCCGGCGCCCGACCTGTCGGCCTACTGGATCCCCACCCTCTACGAGAACGACCGGGCCATCGAGCCCAAGGACGTGGTCGTCTACTACGGCTCGCGCCTGACCGACCCGTCGGTCACGGTGCCCTTCCCTCAGGGCTTCCGCATGATCGCCGGCGACGCCCGGTCGCAGACGCCGACGCCCGCCGGTTCGGTCAACGCGTTCTACTGCGCCGGGCCGGGCGGCGAGATCGGCCGCAGCGCCGACGGCAACTGGCCGGTCTGCGCGCCCACCGCGGTGCTGATGTTCCACCTGGTCTTCCAGGACTGCTGGGACGGCCGGAACCTCGACAGCCCCACCCACAAGGCGCACGTCGCGTACAGCTACGACGGCACCTGCCGCGGCGACTACCCGGTCGCCATCCCCAACCTGTCGTTCCTGATCGCCTACCCCACCAGCGGTAGCCCGAGCGGCTTCCGGCTGGCGTCCGGGATGGCCTCCTCGATGCACGGCGACGCGTTCATGGCCTGGGACAACAGGGCGCTGGGCGAGCGCGTGAAGAACTGCGTCGTCCAGAAGGCGAAGTGCAACACCAACGGCGACTTCTAAACCCGCCCCCGCGTACGCCGATCATGTCCGGGTCAGGACACTCGGCAGGGGGTACGCGGTGGGCAGATGGCGCCGGCCGGCGGCCTGGCAGGTCTATCTCGCCCTCTGCGCGGTGGCCTCCGGGGTCTACTACGCGTTCCCGTACGAATTGGTGCAGTCGGTCGTCGTCGGCGTGCTCGGCATGTCGGCGGCGGCTGCCATCGTCGTCGGTGTCAAGGTCAACAAGCCCGCCGTACGCTGGCCCTGGTACCTGCTGGCGGCCGCGCGCGCCTGCTTCGCGCTGGCCGAGGTCGTCTACTGGTTGCAGCACATCTCGGCCGGCGGCGACGTCTTCCCCGGGTACGCCGACTGGTTGTACCTGGCCTTCGCGGCCATGCTGGCGGTGGCCGTGGTCGGCCTCGTGCGGGCCCGCCGCCCCGGCCGGGACATGCCAGGCCTGATCGACGCCCTCGTCCTGTCCACCGGCGCCGCCCTGCTCACCTGGGTCTTCCTGCTGGTCCCGTACGTACGGGCCGAGGACCTGAGCCCCCTGGGCCGAGCCGTCTCCCTGGCCTACCCCATCTCCGACCTGCTCGTGCTGGCCGTCCTGTCCCGCCTCGTTACCGGCCGCGGCGACCGCCCGCCGGCCTACTGGCTGTTCGTCGGCAGCGTGCTCACCCTGCTGGTAGCCGACGTCGGCTACGCGCTGCTGGAGCTCAGCATCGGCTACACGGCCGGCAACATCATCGACCTGGGCTGGCTCGCCATGCAGGCCCTGGGCGGAGCCGCCGCCCTGCACCCGTCGGTGGCGACACTGTCGAGCCGTAGCGCCCCCGTGGCAGCCGGCGCCCCCGCTCCCCGGCGCCGGGTCCTGATGCTGGCCGCCGCCAGCCTGACCGCCCCAGCCGTGCTGGCCATCGAGTGGCTGCGCGGCATGCCGATCGACGTCCCCATCATCGTCGCCGGCAGCACCATCCTGTTCCTGCTGGTGATCGCCCGCATGGACGGCCTGCTCCGCCAGCTGGCGGGCGCCCTGCGAGCGGTGGAACGCCAGGCCAGCACCGACCAGCTGACCGGCCTGGCCAACCGGCGCCGCTTCCACGACCGCTGGGCGGCCACCCTCACCGGCTCCACCGGCCCCACCGCCCTGCTCTACCTCGACCTGGACGGCTTCAAGCCGGTCAACGACACGTACGGCCATGAGGCCGGTGACGCGGTCCTGGTCGAGGTGGCCACGCGCATCAACGCCGCCGTCCGCCGGGGCGACGTGGTTGCCCGCCTGGGCGGCGACGAGTTCGCCGTCATCCTCCCCGAAACCGACGACGCCCTGGCCGGCACGGTAGCCGAACGAATCCTGACGTCCCTCGCCGAGCCGTTCGACGCCCTCTCCCACCCGGTCCACGTGGGCGCCAGCATCGGCGTCATCACCACCGCCCCCCACGCGAACCCCGACACCGAACTACGCCGGGCCGACCAGGCCATGTACACAGCCAAGAACAGCGGCCGCAACCGCGTGCACCACAGCTTCCCGATCGCTTCCGTCGGAACGCGGTGAGTGGGTAACCGCTGCCGGAGTCTGGCCGGCACGGACGGTCGCCGGGCGTCAAACGGTGTGTCAAACAGGGGCGCTGTCCTATGAGGGCTGCGCCGGCTCGCCGGTCTCCTGTACGCCGAGGCCGACGACCCGCTGCGGGCCCTGCGGTGGGGGCTGGCCGAGATCCGCCGCGGCCTGGGGTGGAGGTCGACGGGGATCCGGTGCGGCTGCGCCTTCCGCCGGGCGCCGTGGTCGATGTCGATGTGCTCCGTCACGGATCGTGGGTGGCCGCCGTCGCGTTGCCGGGGCTGGGTTCCGACCTGCTGGACGGCATCGCGGTGCGGGGTGCGCCCGCGTTCGAAGCGTGGCTGCTCTCGGAGCGGCGGCGGATCGCGGCGGCGTCCGAGGCGATACTGCACGAGGCCGCGCTCGGGCGGCTGGCCGCGGGTGATCTCACGGCGGCTCGTGGCCTGGCCGTGCGGGCCCGGCGCGGCGAGGTCCACCTGACCTCGGGCGATCCCGGTGCCGCGGCCCGCATCCTGCAGCAGGACTTCGCCCGGGCCTGCCAGATCGGTGACCCCTGCTGGGAGGGGATGGCCGCCCGGTCGCTCGCGCTCGTCGCCGAGGCGGCGGGGAACACCGGGCGGGCCTTCGACCTGCTCGCCGACGCCCGCCGGCGCTCGAACCGGCTGGCCGACTCGTACGTCTGGCTCGACGCGCACATCCTCGGCGCCCAGTGCGAACTCGGCCGCCGCCAGGGCCACCCCGACCTGGACCTCTGGATCGACGCCCGGCGCCGCCTGGCGTCACGCACCGGAATCGTCATCGGGACTTCTGGAGCAATCGCAGCTCGGTGATCACTTCGTGGGCCGCGTGGAGGATCGGGGCCCGCGGATGGCGGCCCTCATCCTGGCCGACGCGTGTGACGTAAGCAACTGTTTACTTATGGGGCGGGCGAACCATAATAAGTCAGCAGGCGTTTACTTCTAGCTGTTGGGAACACCCATGACGCAAACCGTGGAAGAGACCGGGGCCGGGCCGGCCACGAGTAAGAGCTCGTTACTGGTGCTCTATCTGGCGCTGGGCGGGCTGGCCTTCGCGGTGCTCCAGTCGCTGGTGTCGCCGGCGCTGTCGACGATCGGGCGCGAGCTCCAGGTGTCCACGAGCGACGTCAGCTGGGTCGTCACGGCGTACCTGCTGTCGGCCTCGGTCCTGACCCCGATCCTCGGCCGGCTCGGCGACATGCGGGGCAAGCGCAAGGTCCTGATCGGCGTGCTGGCCATCCTGGCCGTCGGCACCGTGGTCGCCGCGCTGGCGCCGAACCTCACCGTCCTGATCATCGGGCGCGTGCTGCAGGGTGCGGCGGGCGCGATTCTGCCCCTGTCGATCGGCATGGTCCGCGACGAGCTGCCCCGCGAGCGGGTCGCCACCACGGTCGGCCTGATCTCGGCGATCTTCGGTGTCGGCGCCGGTATCGGCATCGTGGCGGCCGGGCCGATCGTCGAGCACCTGTCGTGGCATTGGCTGTTCTGGCTGCCGCTGGTTCTGGTCGTGGTGGCGCTGCTCGGGGCGATCTTCGGCATGAAGGAGTCGGCCGTCCGCACGCCGGGCAAGCTGGACGTGCTGGGCGCCGGCATCCTCTCCGTCTCGCTGGTGGCCCTGCTGCTGGCGATCAGCAAGGGCCAGGCCTGGGGCTGGGACGACGGCAAGACCGTCGGGCTGCTCGCGCTGGGCGTCGTCGGGCTGGCCGGGTTCGTCCTCGTCGAGCTGCGGGTCAAGGAGCCGCTGATCGACATGCGGCTCATGAAGATCCGCGGCGTCTGGGCCACCGACCTGGTCGCGCTCATCCTCGGCTTCGCCATGTTCGGCACGTTCCTGCTGGTGCCCACGCTGCTCCAACTGCCGGCGATCACCGGCTACGGCTTCGGCAAGTCCGTCTCCCAGGCCGGCCTGTTCCTGCTGCCGACCGTCGTCATGATGGTGGTGTTCGGTCCGCTCGCCGGCATCCTCAACCGCAGGTACGGGCCGAAGCTGCCGATGTTCCTGGGCGCGGTCTTCGTGGTCGCCGCGTTCGCCCTGCCCGCGATCGCGCACGGCCAGATCTGGCAGGTTCTCGCCTCCGGCATCCTGACCGGCGCCGGCATCGGCTTCGCCTTCGCGGCGATGTCGAACGCCATCATCGAGAGCGTCCCGGCCGCCCAGACCGGCGAGGCCACAAGCGTCAACACCATTGCCCGTACGATCGGCAGCAGCATCGGCACGGCCGTGGTGGCCGCCGTGATCACCTCCAACACCACGCCGCAGGGCCTGCCCACCGACGCCGCGTTCACCAACGGCTTCTGGGTCTGCGCCGCCGTGGCCGCCCTCGCGGTCGTCGCCGCGCTGGCCCTCCCCCGGGCCCAGAAGCGGCACGAGGAAGCCGTCGAGGCCGGCGTGGACGACCTCCCGCCCGAGCCCGACGAGATCCACCTGCTGCACCGCACGAACGCCTGAGCCGGTACTTCACCTCGAAGGAGGCCTGTTCCGGGCGTGCCTGACCTTTGCCGCCTCCGACGTGCGGGCGGAGGCCACCGCCACCGGGCCCGGCAAGATCGCGGCGCGGCTCGCTCATCGGCTGGGCGGCTCGCTGGACGACCGGCGGCACCTCGACGCGCTCCTGCTGCTGATCAGGTCGTCCGGCGACGAACGGATCGACGAGCTGCGCCGGGATGTGCTGCGCTCGCTGAGCGAGAAGCTGGCTCCGGACGGAACCGACGACGCGTTGCTGCGGGCTCAGATCGTGCTGGCCACGGCGGTGGGCATCAGCCTGCTGAAGGCCGCGCTCGGCCTCGAACCGATCGCTTCGGCCGGCGAGGACGATCTGCGCGAGCCGCTCGAGGACGCGACCCGCGCCCTCATAGGCTGACCCGGCCGGTGCGGTAGGCGAAGACCACGGCCTGCACGGGGCTTCCCTGGCCCCCCGCGGACTGAAGCGGGTGCGGCGGCATGGTTCGATACACGGCGACATGCGTGTGCCGATCATTGCCGCCGTTACCCTCGTCGCTCTGGCCGGCGCGGTTCTTCCGCTGCGGGAGACCGAGGCCCTTCCGCTGCCGGCGGCTGTTCCGCTGCGGGCGGTCGAGAAACCGGGCAGCCTGTTCCTCCGGCACGGCACGGGGGCTCCCGTCATGGTTGTCGCGCACCGCGGCTATTGGCGGGGCGCGCCGGAGAACTCGCTCGGGGCGGTCACGCAGGCCGTCTCGCACGGGGCGCAGGTGGTCGAGGTCGACATCCGGCGGACCCGGGACGGCGAGCTGGTGCTCATGCACGACGACAGCGTCGACCGCACCACCGACGGCCGGGGGCGGGTGGCCGATCTGACGCTGGCCGAGGTGCGGGCGCTGCGGCTGCGGGAAGGGCTGGGCGGCAGGTACGCGCCGGTCACCGCGGTGGGCGTGCCGACGTTGCGGGAGGCCCTGCTGGCCCTGCGCGACAGCGGGGCCCTGGTCAACCTGGACCGCGGATGGGCGTACCGGGACCAGATCTACGACCTGCTCGTCGAGCTCGGCCAGGTGGAGCAGGGCATCTTCAAGAGCGGCGCGCCGATCGACGAGGTCACCGCGTTCCTCGACCGGGACCCGCGGATCCTCTACAACCACGTGGTCGGCGACGCCAACGCGGTGGACATCGGCGCCTTCCCGCCGGGACGGCCTCCGCAGGCGTACGAGCTGGTCTTCGACCGCCTGACCGACGCCCAGATCCAGCCGGCGGCGGTGGCGCGGGCGAAAGCCACGAGCCGGGTCTGGGTGAGCACCATGTGGTACGGGATGGCGGCCGGCTACACCGACGAGGCCTCACTGCGGGATCCCGCGCTCGGCTGGGCCACGCTGATCGAGCGGCACGGCGCCGACATCATCCAGACCGACGACCCGGACGATCTGAGCGCCTGGCTGAGCGCCCGTGACCTCGGCCACCCGTGGCCGCCACAACCCGCCGGCACGGTGCGGGTGCAGGCCGAGGACTACTCCCCCGCCGGCAAGGGCCTGGGCTACTACGACCTGGACGACATCAACCGTGGCGGCGCCGCCCGCCCGTTCGAGGGCGTGGACGTCGGCGACACCGCGGGCGCGATCGTGGTGGGCTGGATCCGGGCCGGCGAGTGGATCCGCTACGACGTCGCCATTCCCCGCAGCGGCAACTACCGCGTCTCGGCGCGGGTGGCCTCCCCGTACCGCCCGGCCGGCCGCTTCACCCTCACCTTCGACGGCGCCCGCACCACCCCGCCGGTCGAGGTCATGACGACGACCTCCCACTACGCCTTCGCGTCCCAGGTCGTGATCCCGTCCTGGCACCTGACCGAGGGCGCCCACACCGTCGTCCTGCGAGCCGACGCCGACCGATACCAGAACTTCAACCTCGACCACCTGGAGTTCACGCCGCTCGACTGAGCCCGGCCCGCTCGGCGCGGGAGGGCACATAATCGATGCATGGTCCGGCTCCGGGTGGCACTTGTCGTGCTGGTGGTGCTGGCCCTGATCCTGACCGCGATCTGGTTCCTGCAACGACGGTTGATCTACTTTCCCGACCGGGCGACGCCGCCCCTGGTCGCCGGGGCCGAGCCGGTCACCCTGCACACGAGCGACGGGCTGCGGCTCGGCTCCTGGCTGTTCCGGCCACCTTCCGGTACGCCCGATCAGGGCACAGCCGTGCTGGTGGCGCCCGGAAACGCGGGCAACCGGCTGGGCCGGGCGCCCCTCGCCGCTGCCCTGGCGGCCGAGGGCTTCACCGTGCTGCTGCTCGACTACCGCGGCTACGGCGGCAACCCCGGGCGGCCGAGCGAGGAGGGGCTGGCCCGCGATGCCGATGCCGCCCGCGCCTTCCTGGCCGAGCGGGCCGGGACCAGGCTGGTCTATCTCGGGGAGAGCCTGGGCGCGGCGGTCGTGACCGGGCTGGCGACCCGGCACCCGCCGGAGATGCTGGTGCTGCGGTCACCGTTCGCCGATCTGGGGTCGGCGGCCCGGGAGCACTACCCGTTCCTGCCGGTCCGGCTGTTGTTGCGGGACGAATTTCCGGTTGCCCGGCCGATCCGCACGATCACCGTGCCGACGCTGGTCGTCTACGGCACGGCCGACTCGGTCGTTCCGCCCGAGCAGAGCATCACCGTGGCCGACGACGCCGCCGGGCCGGTCCGGGTCGTCGCCGTCGAGGGCGGCGGCCACAACGACGACTACCGCGAACCCCTCGTGGAAGGCCTGCTCAGGCGAAGCTGGTCGTAGCCAGGGCGGCCGCCACCAGCAGACCCAGGCCGTTGGTGGCCCAGTGCAGGGCGGCGGCGGCCAGCAGGCTTCCGCTGCGGCGGCGCAACTCGCACAGCAGCACGCCGGCGAGGGCGGTGAAGGCGACCGCGCCCAGCACGGCCAGGATGCGGCCGGTCGCCCCCGAACCGAAGACGGAACCGACGGCGGCGTTGGCGTTGTTGAGGCGCAGCGACGGCAGGATGTGCCACAGGCCGAACAGGACCGACGACGTGATGCTGGCCCACACGGCGCCGCGGTGGCGGCTGACCAGGCCGAGCAGTACCCCGCGGAAGGCGATCTCCTCCAGCAGCACGGTGCCCAGCGGCACGATGATGAACGCGGTGAGCAGGGCGGCGCCGGGGTGCAGGTGGTAGCGGACGTCGTTGAACGCGGGACGCGTCAGGGGCAGGGCCACCCCGATCGCGTAGACGACCGCGACGGCCAGGATGGCACCCACGGCGTACTTGAGCCCGGGCACGAACGTACGGCGGGAAAGCCCGAGATCGTGCCAGCTCAGACCGGACCGGCGGGCCAGGAGCACGAGCAGCACGGCAACCAGCGGACCGGCAACCAGACCGGTGTGGTGCGGGCCGTACATGTCGGCGACGTTCACCGCGGCGAGGATCAGGACAACGGCGCCGAGCAGGAGGAACAGCCTGCGGCGGGACTGGGGTTTGACGGCAACTGGAGGCATGACCGCGCGAAGCGTACCCGCGCCGGCGGGCCTCACACCCCGGCGGCGAACTCCTGGAGACCGACGACACGTAGCAGGTCGAACCGCTCGCGGGTGTCGTCGTCGGCCGGGGTGAGCACCAGCAGGAACTGCCCCAGATCGGGCGTGACCAGGGTTTCGCAATGCATCAGGAGCGGCCCGACCCGCGAGTTGACGAAGGTCTTCCGGTCGAAGCGCCGGACCCCGACCTCGTGTTCCGCCCAGAGCCGGCGGAAGGTCTCACTCTCGGCGTTGAGCCGCGCGACCAGGCGGGCGATCGTCGGATCGCCGTGCCGGCGCCCGGCCACCGCGCGGAGGTCGGCCACGATCACCCGGGAGTGGCGCTCCTCGTCCTCCGACGGGTGAACGGCGCGGGCCACCGGGTCGGTGAACCACCGGTAGGCGTGATAGCGGCGGTCGCCCTCGATGCCGACCTGGTCGCCGGAAAGCAGCACGGCTCCACGGTTCTGGGCGAGCGTCTCCCCGAGATCGGACAGCACGAGAGCGGGAGTGTCACCGAGCAGGTCGAGCATGCGCAGCAGGCCGGCCCGGGCCAGCCGGGCCGTGCCGTCGGCCGGTGGCGGCTGGTGGCCGGCCAGGTGGAACAGGTGGTCGCGCTCGTCGTCGGACAGCCGCAGGGCCCGCGCCAGCGCGCCGAGCAGTTGCGTGGAGGGTTGGCTGCTGCGGCCCTGTTCCAGGCGTACGACGTAATCCACCGACATGCCGGCCAGCATCGCGACCTCTTCGCGCCGCAGACCCGCCGTGCGGCGCCGGCGCCCGTCGGCCAGACCCACCTCGGCCGGGCGGATCGCCTCGCGGCGGCGGCGCAGGAAGTCGGCCAGCTCATCCCGTTGCATGCCCTCCATGCTGCCCCGGCGGGGGCCGGCGCAACCAGGGACTGCCGCTCCCACGATGAACTCTCCGCTCCCGCCCGGCCCGATACGGGCGCATGGTCGACACAGACCAACGAAGGAGCACACGATGCAGTCAGTCACTCTGGGCAAGACCGGCCCGACCGTGGGCAAGCTCGGGCTCGGCGCCATGGGCATGTCCCACGGTGTCTACGGCCCCACCGACCGGGCCGAGAGCCTCGCCACCGTGCACGCCGCGCTCGACGCCGGCGTCACGCTGATCGACACCGGCGACTTCTACGGCATGGGCCACAACGAGCTGCTGCTGTCCGAGGCGCTGCGCGGGCGCCCCCGCGACAGCTACCAGCTGAGCGTCAAGTTCGGCGGACTGCGCGGCCCCGACATGTCCTGGAACGGGCAGGACGGCCGGCCCGAGGCGGTCAAGAACTTCCTGGCCTACACGCTGACCCGGCTCGGCACCGACCACATCGACATCTACCGCCCCGCCCGCCTCGACCCGGCCGTGCCGATCGAGGAGACGGTGGGCGCGATCAAAGAGATGATCGACGCCGGCTACGTGCGCCACGTGGGCCTGTCCGAGGTCGGCGCCGAGACCATCCGCCGCGCGAACGCGGTGCACCCGATCGCCGACCTGCAGATCGAATACTCGCTGATCTCGCGCGCCATCGAGGCCGAGGTCCTGCCCACGCTGCGCGAGCTGGGAATCGGCCTGACCGCGTACGGCGTGCTCAGCCGCGGCCTGATCTCGGGCCACTGGAACGCCGACCGCGGCGGCGAGCCGGGCGACTTCCGCGGCGTCACCCCGCGCTTCTCAGGCGACAACCTCGACCACAACCTGACCCTGGTCGAGGCCCTGCGCCGCGTCGCCGCGGCCAAGGGCTGCACGGTGGCCCAACTGGCGATCGCCTGGGTGGCCGACCAGGGCACCGACATCGTCCCCCTGGTCGGCGCCCGCACCCGCGAGCGACTTGCCGAGGCCCTGCCCGCCCTCGAGGTCACCCTGACCGACGACGACCTGACCGAGATCGAAAAGGCCGTCCCGCCCGGCGCCGCCAAGGGCGACCGCTACCCCACCGCGATGATGTCCCACCTCGGCGCGGGCAACTGAACTACTTGGTCGGGGCGACGATGGGCCTGGACGTCCTCGAGGTGGTAGCGCAGCGGCGGGCAGTTCGACCGTGCCGGGGAAGAAGCGCAGCAGGTCGGCCAGTTCGCCGCTGTCGTGCCGCTGGCTCAGCAAGCCCCTCACCACCGCCGTGGCCGCAGGCATAGCCACGCTCATCATCGGCCTCAACGCCTTCCTGCCTGCTCTACGACACCTTCCTGGGGTAAGCGCCGCTCTGCTCCCCGTTAGCAACCGGAAGGCGGTCAACCGGGAACCGCCGCGTCCGATCCTCGCTCCAGCGGGACTGTCCCGTCGTGTTCCGAGGACGGACGAGGAGGCCGACGTGTCGTTGTCCCGTGTCCGTCCCGCCCGCGCGCTGACCGTGCTGTTCGGGCTGCTGCTGGCCGCGCTGGCCGGCTATGCCGTCGTGGGCAACTGGCAGCAGGCCTCGCTGGTGCGCAGCGTCGCCGCCGCCGGCAGCGACACCGACGCGTATCAGGCGGCGGCCTTCGATCTGACCACTGAGATGGCGATGCTGCAGGCCACCATGCTGGAGGCCGGCGGCGAGGAAAGCGACGACCTGCTCGCGGCGAACCAGCGGGCCGACGACGCGATGGCCCGCATGGCCATGGTCGACGAGGAGCACCACGGCGATGCCGCCGACCTGGCCGCCCGGCACCGCAACCTGCGGATGGTCGTGATCGGCTTCCTGGCCCAGGTCGAACGGGGCGACGAGGCGGCGGCCGAGGTGACCCTCGAGGAGGTGCTCGAGCCCGAGTACACGGCGATGATGAATGAGCTGCTGGCCGAGCAGAGCCACCACCTCGCCGACTACGACCTCCTGCAGACCCAGGCGCTGCGCGACTCGCGCCACTCGGTGATCGCCGTCCTGGTCGTTGTCCTGGCCGGCCTGGTCGTGCTGGGTGGCCTCGGGCTGTCCCGCCGCGCCTACCGCCGGCAGGTTACGGCGATGGCCGGCGCCGACCCGCTGACCGGGCTGCGCAACCGGGCCGCCTTCGTCGACCACGTCGCCGAGGCGCTGCCCGGTGAGCCCACCGTGCTGGTCATCAACGTCGACGGCTTCCGCGACGTCAACGAGCAGCTCGGGCACCGCGTCGGCGACCTGTTGCTGGTCGAGACCGGTAGGCGGCTGGCCTCGCTGGTCCGCGGCGGCGACGTGGTCGCCCGGCTCGGCGGCGACGAGTTCGCCGTGCTGCTGCGCGACCGGGAGCCGGGCGTCGGCGAGACGATCGCTGTCCGGCTGACCGAGGCGTTCGACCGTTCGTTCGTCCTCGACGAGATCACCATCGACCTCGAGGTGAGCATCGGCGCCGCCACCGCGGCCGCCGGCGAGGACGTCATCACCGTGCTGCGGCACGCCGACGCCGCCATGCACGAGGCCAAGCAGAACCGGACCGGTTTCCACCGCTTCCAGGGCGAGGGCCGGCAGGACGCCGCGGCCCGGCTGTCGCTGCTGGGCGACCTGCGCCGGGCCGTGGAGGACCCGGAGCAGCTGACCCTGCACTACCAGCCGAAGGTGGCGGTCGACACCGGCGCCCTGGTCGGCGTCGAGGCCCTGGCCCGCTGGCACCACCCGGCGCGCGGCTCGGTCTCGCCGGCCGAGTTCATCCCCGTCCTCGAGGTCACCAACCTCATGCACCGTTTCACCGAGCGGGTGCTGACGATGGCGCTGGGCCAGGCCCGTGCCTGGCTCGACGCCGGCCACCGGGTCCCGATCGCGGTCAACGTGTCGGCCCGCAGCCTGCTCGACCCGCAGTTCCCGGTCCGGGTGGCCGCCCTGCTGGCCGAGAGCGGCGTGCCCGGCGACCTGCTGTCGATCGAGGTCACCGAGTACGCCCTGATGAGCGACCCCGACACGGCGATCCGCGCGCTGCACCGGCTGCGCGAGGCGGGCGTGACGGCGTCCATCGACGACTACGGCACCGGCTACTCGTCGATGACCTACCTGAAAGTCCTGCCGATCGCCGAACTGAAGATCGACCGTTCCTTCGTCCTGGACATCGCGGAGAACAACAGCAGCCGGGCCCTGGTCGCCTCGACCGTTGAACTGGGTCACCGCTTGGGCCTGACCGTCGTGGCCGAGGGTGTCGAGGACGAGGCGGCCGTCGAGGCGCTGCGCGAGATCGGCTGCGACACCGCCCAGGGCTATCACTTCGACCGGCCGCTGCCGGCCGGGGAACTGACGGCCCGTTTGCAGGAGACCGCCTCACCGTCTTTGTTGCCGCACTGACGTGTTGACGTATTGACGTGTTGATTCAACACGTCAATACGTCAACATGATGGATCTGGCGCCATGGCCTCGATCAGGCGCGCGACCACTTCTGGTTGGGCTGGCCGGAGCAGTCCCACAGCTGCAGCTGGGCGCCGTTGGCCGTGTTGCGGTCCTTGATGTCCACGCACTTGTTGGCGGAGACGTTCACCAGGTCGCCCTGCTGCGACAGGGTAAACCGCTGCACCGGGTTGGTGTTGCACTGGACCAGCTGGATCGGGGTGCCGTTGGTGAGCGCGCCGCCGGCCGGGTCCATGCACTTGCCCATGGCACGCATCGTGCCGTCGCCGTTGGCAACCCACTGCTGCGCGGCGGTGCCGTTGCAGTCGTAGGTCTGCAGCCGGGCCCCGTCCACCGGGTTGGCGCCCGGAATGTCGATGCAGCGGCCGCTCAGGCTCGACTTGAGCGCGGTGCCGCTACCGCCCGGCGGCGGCGTCGGCGTCGTGGTCGACGTGTTGACGTGCACGTAGTCGATCAGCATCTTGCTCTCGGCGGGCAGGCCGGCCGGGTTGCCCTGGCCGAAGTTCCCGCCGATGGCCAGGTTGAGGATGATGAAGAACCCGTGGTTGAAGACCCAGTTGACGTTGCCCTTGGCGGCGCGCAGCGATTCCGGGGTGGCGCGGAAGTACTCCCGGCCGTCGACGGTCCAGACGACCAGGTTGGGCGACCAGTCCACGGCGTACGTGTGGAAGGCCTGGTGCCACGGCGTGCCGGAGGTCGTGATGGCGCCGAACGAGTTGCCGCCGGAGTAGCCGGGACCGTGCAGCGTGCCGAACAGCTGGTTGGGCTCGCGGCCGACGACCTCCATGATGTCGATCTCGCCGTCGGTCGGCCAGTTGCTGCCGCCGAGCATCCAGAACGCGGGCCACAGACCCGAGCCGTTGGGGACCTGGATGCGCGCCTCGATGTGCCCGTACTGCTGGGTGAACTTGCCGGCGGTCTGGATCCGGCCCGAGGTGAACTGGCAGGCGCCGTTCCAGCAGCTGTTGCCGCCACTGCCCTTGCGGGCCGTGATGACCAGCTGGCCCTGACCGTTCATGGCGACGTTGCTGGTGCCGCTGGTGTAGTACTGCAGCTCCTGGTTGCCCCAGCCGCCGCCGCCGGTGTCGAAGTTCCACTTCGACGTGTCGACGCCGCTGCCGGCCGGGCCGTTGAAGTCTTCGTTCCAGACGACGGCCGCCTCGGCCGTGTCGTTGCGGGAGCCGACGGCGAGGCCGGCGCTCAGGGCCACCACGAGGGCGGTGGCCGCGATCAGGAATCGGGACTTGCGCATGGGGATGATCCTCCGGGGAGAGGAGTGGGGGTAATATGCAACAGTCTTAAAAATTGACCGCCATGAGTCAAGTCAAAGCCGGTCCTACCCGGAAAATCGGCCCCTAAGACTCCACTCGAACTGTGCGTCGGCGCACTTCAGGCCACGGCCAGGGCGGCGACGGCGATCACCGTGCTCATGGCCAGGAACGCAGTGTGATGAGCGCTCCACCAGCGGATGCGCCCGCGGACGGAGGCCGGGCACTCGTCGGGCCGGACCACCCGCAGCGCGACGACGGTGAGAGCCGCCAGGACCATGCCGGCCACGCCCATGCCGGCCACGCCCAGGCCGGCCACCAGGGTGGCGAACTCGGCTGGCGTGGTCGGCTCCATGGCGTCATCTCACCGCGCCGCGGCGGGTGGCGGTGTCTCAGCTTGAGACGCGGGGATCGTCACCAGAATTCGGGTGGTAGGGCTTCCAGCCGGCCGTCAGTCGTGGAGGCGGCGCAGCCATCGGCCGACCTGGGTGAGCAGGCCGTCGGTGAAGGTCCAGGCGGGCCAGGGGAAGCGGCCGGCAGCCGTCTCGCCCGGCAGGAAGGTGAGCATCTCGCGGCCCTGGTCGTCGAAGCCGAGGGCCCGGGGAGCGCCGCCGAAACCGGCCGCCTCGAGGTGCCGCAGCAGCGCGTGCACGGTCGGCGTCCACGGTGAGGCCTGCTTGTGGACCACGCCGCCGATCCGCACCGCGCCGACGGTGTTGCCCCCGGCCAGGGTCTCTTCGGTCATAGCCGATGTATAGACCCCGCCCGGCGACGGCGACACCCGATTACGACGGCCGGGCGACTGGCAGTCGCCCGGCCGTCGTACGGCAGACGTCAGGCCGGACGGAGCCAGTCGCGGACGATGGTCAGTAGCTCGTCCAGGTCGTGCGTCCCGGACAGGCGCCGGGACTCCGTCCGTACCTCGCCGGTCGCGCTGTCGACCAGGTCGGTCTCGGACTGACCGTCGTCCCAGATGACCACCTGGGCCATGCGGTCGCCGTCCTCGACGACCCAGCTGAGCGTGCGCGGAACGTGGCCCGAAGGGGACTCCTCGAGTTTCGAGGTGGCATCCCAGGCCGGATTCTGCGCCCGCCCGCCGGCGATCCAGCGCCGGGCGTGAGACAGCAGATCAATGTCCATCAGCAGATCTCCAGGTTTCCCGCGTCCGGCAGTTCGAGCGGCAGGCCGCCGCGCTTCACCGCCAGCCGCGAGAACACGGTTGTCGAGTCGGCCATCTTGTAGTCACCGGGCCGGCCGCCGGGGATCAGCGACGACTTCGGCACGTCGAACTCGGCGTAGACCGAGCCGGGCCGCGAAGATCGGTAGGCCTCCTTGTCGGCCGGGTAGACCACGTACGACATCCCACTGCCGTGACCGGGCTGAACCTTACCCGTGTTCTTGATCTTGTCGTACTCCTCCTGGGACATCCACCGGCCCACGCGCACGATCTCTTCGTCGTTGTGCACGAGCACCGGGACCTTGCCGGCCATCACGTAGTAGGTGTGGATGTCGGCGACGGTCAGGTTGTAGACCGTGGTGGTCTCGGTGCGCGGATCCACGGCCGTGACGGAAACGGGCTTACCGCCGAACGCCTGCAGTTCCGTGCCCGCGGCCAGCTCCTTGGCCGGTAGCCAGGCGTTGCGGGCAGGCACCCAGAAGGGGTGTTCGTCGGTGGCGGTGATGACGGCGGGCGTGGTCGTGGGGTCGGCGTCCTCGTCGATGGAGATGTCGACGAGGTGCTTGATCCCCTGGCCCGTGATGAGGGCGGTGACGGGCTTGACAGCGGTGCGGTTCCCGAGGGGATCGGTCGCCTCGACGCTGGTGGCGCCGGGCGTGACGTCCTCGATGTTCCGCGTGTCGTCGTCGGAGTCGCCGTCACGCAGCAGAACCTTGGTGCCGGCCACGAAGCTGTTCCGTGGGGCGAGCGCCGGGCACTTGCCCCTCTTGAGCTTGAGCTTCTCGACCAGTTTGAGAACGTCGCGGATCTTGTCGGAGTTCTTCCAGGCCTTGGCCCCGGTGGCGAGATAGCCCACCAGCGGGACAGCCGCGCCGGCCGAGAGCAGACCGCCGACCCAGTCGCCGCGGCTGAAGGACACCGCGGCGTCGATGCCGTCGCAGACCTCACCCGCGGCGGGAACGAGGCCGCAGGCCATGAGCGTGAGCTGGAGCAGGTCCAGCAGCAGCTCGCCGTTCTCGCCGATGAACTCCTTGACGTCGCCCAGCATCGTGCAGCCCGCCGAGGCCGCGTTCGCGGGCGACTTGCACCGCTCCTGGTGCAGCATCTTGTCGGCGAAGTCGGTCAGGACGTCGAGGCACTCTCTCGACGCGGACGACGCCTCGAGCGACAGGCAACCCCAGGTCTTGTGGTCGTCGGCCGCGGTGCCCTGCCCGCCTGGCCCGCTGCCCGGCTCGGTGCTGCGCCGGTCGAGCTCGGCCTGCTTCACGCGGTTGGTGTAGATCACGTCGGCCTCGGTGGCCGCCTTCGCGGCTGCCTCGGCGTCCTTGCCGGCTGCCTCGGCTGACGCCCGCGCGTCCCTCTTGGCCGCCTGTGCGGTCGCCGCGTCGGCCGCCGCACGACGGGACGCGGCGGTCGCCGTCGCCGCCGAGCGGGCGGCCTGGCTCGCACTCGCGGCCGCGCTGTTCGCCGCGTTGCGGGCGGTCTGCGCGGACCTCGCCGCGTCCTCGGCGGACTTCTTCGCCGCATCGGCCGAGGCCGCGGCCTGCTTGGCGAACGCCGTCGCGTCGGCGGCCGCCTTGTCGGCCCGGGCCTTCGCCGCGTCGGCTTCCTTGGTGTGCTGCTGCGCGCGCTCCGCGGCCTCGACGGCCCGCCCGGCGTCCTCCAACGCCTTCTGCGCGTACTGCGTCGCCTCGGCCAGCAGCTTCTTCACCGTCGCCACGTGCGCGGCCTGTTCCAGGTCACGCTGCTGCGCCTCGTACTGCCCGGTCGTCACGAAGAACGACAGCTGCGACGCCGTGCCGGCGAGCGCGACCTTGGCTGCGGCCCTGACCTCGGGGCCGCCTTCCAGCAGCCCGGTCGCGGTGAACCGGTCGTCCGCGGCCCGCGCCGCGTACTGACCCGTCCGCAGGAACTGGTGCAGCTCCGCCCCGGTGCCCTCCAGGGCCCGGCTCGTCGCCGCCTTGAGGTTGGCGCTCGCGGTCGGCAGCAACGCGTACGCGGCCTGCCGGTCCTTGACGGTCTTGCCGGGATAGTTGCGCGTGCGCAGGAACTGCTCCACGACCGCGACATCACCGTTGAGAGCTGTCCGCGCGGCGGTCTTCTCCGCGCCGTCCGGCAGCGTGTCGACCAGCCGCCAGACCCGGGCCCGGTCGTCCTGACCCGCCGCGGACCGTCGGCCCGTCGCCAGCCACTCCCGCAGATCGGCGTCGGTGCCGCTGAGAGCGTCCTGCGCCGCCTGCCTGGTCCAGTCGCCACCGGTGTAGGTGAGCGCGAGCGCGACCCGCCGGCCCCGCTCCAGCACCACGACCGGGTCGGCGCCGGGCGCGGTCGCCTCGGCCAGCAGCGTCCTGGTCGCGGCATCGATCCGGTCCTGCTCCGCGGTGTCCCACAGCAGCGACCGGTTCCAGACGGCGATCTCGCCACCGGCCGCCGTGGTCTCCTGCTCGGCCTGCACCGCCGCCTGCGCGGCGGCGACACCCTGCTCGGTCCATTCGGCCAGCCGCGTCTCGTCGTCCAGACGCGCCAGGGCCTCCAACTTGGTGGCTTGGTTGGCCGCGGCCACCGCCGTCTGCGCCGCGGCGTCGGCCGCCTTCGCGTGCTTCGCCGCCTCGATCGCCGAGTACTCCGCGCGATCGGCCGCGTCCGCCGCCGCGTTGGCCTGCGTCACCGCCGTGCTGGCGTGCTGGGCGGCGGACTGGGCCAGCGCGAACGCCTCGTCCGAGGCCTGCTGCGCCTGCCGGGCCAGCGACTCGGCCCGGTCCGCAGCCCGGTCCGCGGTCTTCGCCGCCGCGCGCGCCTGCGCGGCCGCGTTGCGGGCCCGCTGCGCCTGCTGCGCGGAGACACCCGACTGCGACGACGCCTCGTCCGCGGCGTTCGCCGCCTCGTCGGCGTTGGCGCCGGCCTTGCCCGCCGCGACCGCCGACGCCAGGGCCTGCGCCTGCGCGCGGTCCCGCTGCGCCTTGACCTGCTCCAGCTGCTGCGCCAGGGCGGCCGCGTCGCGAGCCGCCTCGGCCGCCTCACGGGCCAGCCGGGCATCGCCCGCGTTCAAACGCGCCGCCGTCGCGGCCCGCTGCGCCCGCGTCGCCGCCTGAGCGGTCAGCGACGCTGCCGCCGTGGCCTTGCGCGCCGCGTCGGCCGCCGTCCGGGCGGCCCGCATGGCCGCGTTCGACGCCTTGACCGCCTCGCGTGCCGCCGCCGCCGCGCCGTCCGCGGCATCCGCGGCCCGCCCGGCTGCGGCCGATGCCTTCTTCGCGTCCCCGCCGGCCGCCTTCGCCTCGGCCACGGCCGCGTTCGCGGCCGCCTTGGCCTCGGCGGCGGCGTTGCCGGCCTGCGTCGACGACTCCTCGGCGGCCAGCGCCTCACGCGCCGTCGCCGCGCCGGCCTGCTTGGCCTGCTCGGTCAGGCTCCGGATGGAGGCCAGCTCGGCGTCGCGGGCCCGAGCCACGTACTGACCCCACCGCAGGAACTCGGCGAGCTCCTCCGGCGTGCCCGTCAACGCCTTCTGCGCCGCCTCGTTCAGCAGCGCACCACTGTTGTTGGCCGCGCCGGTCAGCATCCGGGTCGCCGCGAGACGATCGTCCGCGTGCTCGGCCGCGCGCCGGCCCGTCGACATGAACTCGTTGAGGTCCGCGGCCGAGCCGTTCACCGCCCGCTGCGCGGCCGCCTGAACCGTCGGGCCGCCGGCGTCGAGGATCCGGAACGCCCGCACCCGCTCGTCCGCGTTCCACGCGGCACGCCAGCCGCCGTCGACGAAGGTCCGCAACTCGGCCGGCGACTTGTCCAGGCTGGCCAGCGCGGCCGCGGTCAGCGACGGGCCGTCCGTGCCGGCCAGCGCCTGCGCGGCGAGCCGCTCATCGGCGGTGCGAGCCGAGGTGAAACCGGAATCGCTGTACGCCCGCAGGTCCTGCTCCGAGCCGACCAGGGCCGCCTCGGCCGCCCGCTTGACCGACGGCCCGCCGGACTGCACGTCGGACGCCGCGGCCTCCCGCAGCTCGTCGACGGTGAACTCAGGAACATCAGCGAACGCGGGCTGGACTCCCGCGCCGGCGAGTTGCACCGCCAGGGCGAGTACGAGACCAGTTCCCACTGTTCGCAACGCGCGTATTGCTCTCGGGCCCGAACTTCGGGCGTACGCCGGAAAGACTGCCATCAGAAACCCCCGTTGCCGAACGACACAACAAAGAGACGCCTGCCCCGCGCGGGGCAGGCGTCAGCACGTACTTCGATCAGGTGGCCGGACGCCGAGCGGTCAGCTCATGCGGATCTCGACGAGGACGGCCTTGGGCAGCTCGTTGCCGTCGCCCGGCTCGATCGCCACCGGTTCGTTCGGCTCGACGGCGTACTCCTTCGTCGCGGCGTCGGGGTCGCCCGTCACCTTCGCCTTGACCACCAGGTCCTCGGTGCCGCCGCGGACGCCGAACGTGCCCGGCACCTCCAGCGTCAGGTAACCCTTGGACCCGATCGTCTTGAAGCAGTAGTACAGCCCGAACGGCGGCAGACCGTTGGTGGACTTCTCGACCTGGGTCAGGCCCACCGGGCACTGCCCCTCGGCCAGCGTGCGCTTCGAGTCGAACAGGATGTGGCCGTCGCCCTTGAACAGCTTCAGCTCGTGCTGGGCCAGGATCCCCGCCGCGCCCGGATAGGCGTAGTCCTCGACCAGCGACGGCGGCGCGTCGTCGGCCTGGGCGGCGGTGACGCCGGAGGCAGCCAGCCCCACGCCACTGGCCAGTGTGAACACAGCAAGAGCCGAGAGTGCCTTGGCACCCTTCATATGAATCCCCCGTTGAAATTGTGTGACCGCCCTGCCATCGAACGGAGACAGAGCCAGCGCGCTGGACAATATCGGCGGCCACCGATCTCCGCAAGGCCGCTCGAGCCTTGACGTTGATGACAGCCGATGTTTGACTTTGGTCGTTCATGCTCGTTCAGTTCAGAGGGGCGTGCGATGGTGATTGGTCGGAAGCGGATCGGGGCTGTCGCGGCGCTGAGCCTGATCGGAAGCCTTCTGGTGGCGGGCGAGGCGGCCGCGGCTCCCCCGCTCTATCCGCCCGGCGGCACGAGCACACAGTTCCTCGATCACCGCGCGCTGCTGGGGACCACCCCCGAACCGGCCTGGTACGAGGCCAACATCCCGTTCGTCGACCTGCCCGACGACGAGATCGAGAAGACGTACTACTACCGGTGGCGCACCTTCAAGGAAGCCCTCAAATACACCGGGCCGCAGGACGGGTGGATCGTCTCCGAGTTCCTCGGGCCGGTCGGCTACTCGGCGCCGTTCGGCGGCATCAACGCGGCCGCCGGGCACCACATCTACGAGGGACGCTGGCTGCGCGACCGGCGCTACCTCGACGACTATCTCGACTACTGGCTCACCGGGTCGGGCTCGGCGGCCAAACCGGCCACCGAGGAGCTGAACAAGAACACCACCGACTGGGCCCACCAGTACTCGTTCTGGGCGGTCGACGCGGCGGTGGCCCGGGCCGAGGTCACCGGTGACTGGCGGTTCCTCACCGAGCGGATGCCGGCGCTCGAGCGGCAGTACAAGGGCTGGAAGCGCACCAACTTCGACGCGGCCCGCGGCGTCTACTGGCAGACGCCGGTGTGGGACGCGATGGAGTTCACCGCCGGCTCGTACCAGAGCGACGACCCCTACCACGGCGGCGACGGTTACCGGCCCACGCTCAATGCCTACCAGTACGGCGATGCCCGCGCCCTGGCCCTGCTGAAGCGCAAGGCCGGCGACCCGGCGGCCGCGCGGCGCTACGACAGCGAGGCGGCGCGGCTGAGGACGGCGACCGAGCGGGCCCTGTGGGACGGCTCCTTCTACAAGCACGTCATGAAGGGCCAGAGCACCCGCCTCGCCGACCGGGAACTCATGGGCTACGTGCCGTGGTACTTCAACATGCCACCGGCCTCGGCCGCGCCGGCCTGGGCCCAGCTCACCGATCCGCAGGGGTTCGCGGCCACCTACGGGCCGACGACCACCGAGCGCCGCAGCCGGTGGTTCATGCACCAGGCGCTCGACGGCTGCTGCCGGTGGGACGGGCCGAGCTGGCCGTTCGCCACCAGCCAGACGCTGACCGCGCTGGCCAACCAGCTGCTCGACTATCCGGCACAGTCCTACGTGGACGCCGCTGACTACGTTTCGCTGCTTCGCGGGTACGCGCTGACCCAGCGCAAGAACGGCCAGCCGTACGTGGCCGAGGCGCACCATCCGGACGAGGACCGCTGGATCTACGACGGCCGCGGCCACAGCGAGGACTACAACCACTCGACGTTCACCGATCTGGTGCTCTCCGGGCTGCTCGGCATCCGGCCGCAGGCCGGCGACACGGTGCGGATCGCGCCGCTGGCCCCGGCGGACTGGACACATTTCGCAGTCGAGAACGTGCCGTATCACGGCCACAACCTCACGGTGGTGTGGGACAGGGACGGCAGCGTCTACGGTCGCGGCGCGGGAATGCGCGTCTGGATCGACGGCGTGCAGAAGCTTTTCCGTACGACGCTGGGGGACGTGCGGGTGGCGGTGCCGGCCGCACCGGCGACGGCCGGGCAGCCCGAGCTCGTCGACGACGCGGCGAACGTACGGGAAACGGGTTATCCCGCCGCCGGCGCCTCGTACACGTGGTCCGGGGACGCCGCCGTCAACGCCATCGACGGGCAGGGCTTCCACCTCGACGTGCCGACGACCCGCTGGACCTCGTACGGAACGCCCAACAGCAGCGACTGGCTGGCGGTCGATCTGGGCGCGCCGACAACGGTTTCCGACGTACGCGTGGACTTCTACGACGACGACGGCGGGGTGCGCACTCCCCCGTCGTACGCGTTGCAGCACCAGACCTCCGACGGCGCCTGGCTGGACGTGCCGGGCCAGCAGCGCACCCCGGCGGCACCGGTCGGCCGTGCCATCAACCGGATCGTGGTCGACCCGCCGCTGACCACCGACCGTTTGCGGGTCGTGGCGCCGGGCTCGTTCGGCATCACGGCGCTGCAGGTCTGGCGGCAACCCGACCCGCGGCTGAAGGCGTCGTTCACGGTGAGCTCGCTGGCGATCGACGCCGGCCGCACCGTGCGCGTGCAGAGCCGGGTCACCGCTGCCAAGCGCACCACCGGCGTGCACGCGTCGCTGCAGGTGCCGCGCGGCTGGACCGCTAGCGCCCGCACGGCCGCGCAGGCTCCGGTGCTGAAACCCGGCGCCACCCTGACGACCACGTGGGACGTCACGATCCCGGCATCGGCCGATCCCCTGGCCGGCCTGCCGATCCGGCTACTGGCCGAGGCCGGCGCCGGCGTGAGCGGCGCGCTGCTGCCCACCCGCTACCAGTTCGACCCGGCCGACTATCCGGTGACCGTGTGGGACGACGACTTCTCCACCGATCGGCTCGACCGGTACCGCGTCGACCACCCGGCAGCCGAACCGTCACCGCAACTGACCGTCGCCGGCGGCACGCTGACGGCTGCCGCCGGTTCCCGCGCGTTCGCCGTCCTGGCCGCCCCCGTCACTACCGGCTCGGCCGTGATCGTCGAACCCACCAAGTTCGCCGGATCCAGCCCCGAGGACAGCCTTTTCCTCGGCTTCTCGGCGGGCGACCGCACCAACGCGCTGGCCTGGTACAACAACTTCCACGGCACCTCGGGCGCCGACGTACGGGTGGACGGCACAGCCCAGCCCGACGGCGGCTGCTGCGCCCCCGTGCGCTGGCAGCCGGGTGACCGCTTCGCCGTCCTGGCCCGCTCCGGCAGCCTCACCACCTGGCACGAGCACGCCGGCGTCTGGACCCTCCTCCACACCGCACCCCTGGCCGCCGTGCCGGGTTCCCCCGCCTTCGGCCTGCGACTCGACGTGGGATCGCTGGCCCTCACCCGGGTGACCGTCCGCTCCCGCTAATCGCCCCCACCGCCGCCGCTGCCCGAGTCGCTCGAGTAGCCGCCGTCGTCGCTGCTGCTGCTCGACCAGAAGCTGCCACTGCTGTCCCCGCCGCCCCGGCGCTTGCTCTGGGGCCGCGGGTCGTTGTAAGCACGCACCACGAGAACCACGAAGACCACGGCGACAACGACGACAGCGCCCACCACGAAGAGGATCTCCATGGCGGCAGTGTGCGGCACGCTCGCCACCCGTCAGAGCACGACGGTGCACCTTGCTGAGCTGAGCCGAATCACCGCTACCAGGCGACACCGTCTGAGCCGGGCAGGCCATCCGCCGTCAGCATCTCGTCGAGGGCTTTGGCAATTCGCTGGAGTCCGGCGCCGGTACGAGGAAAGCGCCGGCCCGAAATGAAGACGATGCCGTGATGTCCGAAGCCTTGCTGCGCCAACCGCGCGAAGTCACTGATGTTCTCGGTGACCACGCACCGGCGATTCCGGCTCGCCCAAGCCAGAACATCCTCGTCCGTCTTGGCGGCGAGTCCCACCTCGATCTCCAGGACGGCGACCGCATCATGGCCGGATTGCCGCAGGTGTTGCGCGAGCGCCGGCGGATACATCTCGTCGAGGAGGAGACCCCTCAGGGCTTCCGCTTCTGCAGAAGCTTCTGCTGGGCTTCCCACAACTGCTCCTCCCGGTCCGCAACTTCGTTGTTGAGGACTATCCGTTCGTCGATCTCGTCGGGGTATGCGGCGTAGTAGCGCAAGGCAACCCCCACCTGGGCCGAGGCCAATCCGGTCACCTCGGCAAGCTGGCGGAGCAGTGCAGCCGAGTCGATTTCGGGATCTTCATCGCGGACGGCGTTCAGCGCCGCGACGACCTCCCAGATGTCCGGGCCACCCGCGAGTGCCGCTCGCCGGCCGGTCGGACCGGGCCGGAAGGTTACACCGGGATGTTCGTAGGTCCTCAAGGCCTCGTCGATGAACATATTGGCCACGGAAGAGGAGGAGGATCCGGGATGCTCCCTGACATAGCGATCCAGGCGGGACAACACCTCGGCATCGAAGCGAACTGAGCGCGGTGCGGTCATGACTACAGCGTAGTCGGTAGTAGTAGGTTTGTCGCACCATCTGCGGTCGACGGTCAACTCAGCGGGAAGACGGACTGGGCCCAGGGTGGGCGGGCGGAGGGCTGGATCGAGGTCACCCACTTGACCCACCAGAAGCCACGGCGGCCGGGGGCGGCCAGGCGGGCCGGGTAGCCGTGGCCATAGGTCAGGGGGCGGCCGTCGATCGCGGTCACCAGCCAGACGTCGTCCAGGGTGCCGGGGCCGAACCAGCGGGCGTAGCCGGTGGTCGAGCGGACCTCGAGGCTGCGCCAGCCGTCGGTGGGCACGCCGGCCGCTTCGAGCAGGGCGCTCAGCCGTACGCCGTCCCACTGCTGGCTGCTGTACCAGCCGCTCGTGCAGTCGAGGACCGCGGTGAACCGCTCGTGGGGCAGGGCGAGCAGGGCGGCCAGATCGAAGGTGGTGGCGCCGACGCGTACGTGCCAATCGGTCTGGTCGATGCGTTGAATGCCGTCGTCGAACCAGGACGTGACCAGCAACCTCTCCTGCGGGACGGAACCGCTGAAGCGACGCTCGGTGGCGGCCCACGTGTCCCAGGCGGCGGTGGCCGCGGCCGCGCCGGCGCCGAGCACGCCCAGTCGCAGCAAAGCCCGCCGGTCGACGTCGGTTCGTCGCGGCCGGACGTAGTGGCCGACAAAATGCAGGGCCACCGCGAGCAGCGCGCCGATGGCCGCGCCCACGTGGATCTGCATGAGGGTCAGCGGGCCGACGTCCTCGACCTTGCCGGTCGAGTGCAGCAGCCCGCTGCCGATCGTCACCAGCACGAACACGAGCAGTGTCAGCGACAACGCCTTCTTGCCGCGGCCGCGACGCTGGTTTCCCAGGCCCCGCCGGATGACCACGTACTTCCACGGGGCCAGCAGCAGGATCGCGAGCGCCGCCCCGGCATGCAGCTGGATGAGGTCGAGCGGCCAGTTCACCCCGATGGTGTTGGCCGCCGTGCCGGTGAGCACGCCGGCCGCGATCAGCAGCCCGAGGGCGAGATCGATGCGCCGCCCACCCTGTCGCGCCCGGAAGCTCACCCTCATGGCCGAACGGTAACTCGGCGACCCGCTCCGGTGGCCGGGGTGAGACGGTCCCGTCGCTCAGTGCGCGGGCAACGCTCTGCGCGTATTGTCTTTGCTGCGGCCGGTTTTCGGCTGCCGCCTCGGACCCCGGCGTGTGTCGCTGCGCTTCAAAAGGGTGGGCCATGGCACCGTACTCAACGTCCGTCTGCGCCGTCGTGGTCGTAGCAAACCCCGCAACAACGTGAGCTCTGGTGACGTGCCGGCAGACGAGCGCCACCATCCGGATGCCGGGCTGGATCGGCTGGGGGACAGGGTCGAGCACGGCCTGGACCACCTCAGCGCCGTGATCAAACCCCGGCTCCGGGGATGGCTGCATGCCGTTGCCTTCCCCGTCGCCGTGGCAGCCGGAGCGATGTTGACTGTGCTGTCCCCGGATACCGGTTCCCGGCTGGCCTTGACGCTGTTCACGCTGTCGGCGGCGCTGCTGTTCGGCGTCAGCGCCGTGTATCACCGCGGTCAGTGGACACGGCGCACGCACGGCTTGCTGATGCGGTTCGACCACGCCAACATCTTCCTGATCATCGCCGGCACCTACACGCCGTTCTGCGTGCTGGCGCTGCCGTCCGAACAGGCCCGAGCCCTGCTGTGGATCGTGTGGTGCGCCGCCTTGGGCGGAGTCGCCTTCCGGGTCCTGTGGGTGGGCGCGCCGCGCTGGCTGTACGTGCCGGTCTACATCGCTCTGGGCTGGGTCGCCGTCATCTACCTGCCCGGGTTCTGGCAGGCGGGCGGTGCAGCGGTGGTTACGTTCCTCCTTCTCGGCGGCGTGCTCTACACCCTCGGCGCTGTGGTCTACGGCTTGAAACGGCCTGACCCCAGCCCGCGCTGGTTCGGGTTCCACGAGGTCTTCCACGCCCTGACCGTTGCCGCCTTCACCGCCCATTGCATCGGCATCTCGATCGCCCTGAGCACCGTCGAGGTCTGACGGCGTCCCGGAGGGATTCCGAGGCGCGTCCCCGTTCCCGGCGTCACACGCCGCAAAGCGTCCTAGGAACCTAGTCTTTGTGTCGGACGGCGCCGATCAGCAGCGGCCAGATCGCGGTGTGGTCGCCGTAGACCTGCGCGGGCCTGGCCGCGTCCGGCCTGACCAACCGCGAGATCGCCGGCCGCCTCGCGCTGAGCCGGCGCACGGTCGAGACCCATCTGGCCCACACGTACGCCAAGCTCGGGATGGCCTCCCGCCACGGCCTCGACGCAGCGCTGAAACCTACGGGGTGAGGGACGCCAGAATGACGTCCTGCGCCGCGCGCACCGTGGCCTCGTACGACGCCGGGTCACGGCCGATCCGTTCGGCGCCCGCCCGCATGGCCCCGGAAAGCAGTTCCACGGTGAGCGGCACGTCGCCGACATCGCGGAACTCTCCGCGCGCGACGCCGTCGCGGACGACGCCCTCCACCTCGGCCACCACCACGGTGAACGGGTTGCCGGGCCCCTTGGGCACCTCGGCCACCAGCGCGGCCGAGCCGGGCCGGAACATCGGCTGCAGAGCCTGATCGGTCGACGCGGCCAGAACCGCCGCGACGATCTGCCGCATCCGCTCGGCGGCCGGTTCCGCCGAGCGGGCGGCGATGGCGGTGACGCTCTCGACCATCGGCCGGCTGGCCCGGCCGGTCAGCGCGAGGACCAGCGCGCTCTTGTCGACGGCGTAGTTGTAGAGCGTGTTGCGCGCGAGCCCGGCCCGGGCCGCGATGTGGCCCATGGTGATCGACTCGTAGTCGCGTTCGAGCATCAGCTCGCGCATCGCCTCGGCCAGGGCGGCCCACACCATCTCGTGGTGTTCCTCGATGCTGGCTCCCCTGATCCGCGGCATACGGTCATCCTGCCTGAGGCGCCAGATGCGGGTTCTCCTGGTGGGCGACCGTGAGCTTGACGCGGCTGAGCCGCCAGCCCCGAGGCGTACGGACCGCCTCGTTGTCGTAGAAGCCGACCACCAGCCAGCGGTCGCCGGAGGGCGTCCAGTGCTCGGCGCGGACATGCGCGTGCACCGTCGCGTGGTCGCCGTCGATCTCGACGACGTGTCCGGTGATGGCGTGGTGGGTGGCGGTGAAGGGCGCGAAGGAGCCGCGGAGGATCTCCACGTATTCCGGCAGGGGCAGGGTCATCGGCGGTACCTCGACGACCGACGAGAAGTCGAGCGTCACCGGATCGGTGAGAACCCGCCCGGGCAGGTCGGTGAACTGCTTGAGGTCGGCGACGTCGGCGTAGCGGCCCAGCAACTCGATCAGTGCGGCGTGATCATCCATGGCGCAAAGGTTACGACAGGTTGTCGTAAAAAACCAGGCGGGTCAGGAGGGCGTCAGCAGGGCCTCGTTCGCGAGGAACAGCGGGATCGCGCGGGCGGGCTGCGGCACCGCGTAGTGGAAGCCCATCCCCTGCCGGTAGCCGAGGTCGTGGAGCATGGCCGCCTGCGGGGCGCCCTCCACGGCCTTGGCCACCGCGGTGATGCCGAGGTCGGCCGCGAGCGTGGCGATCGCGCGGGCCACGGCCGCCTGCCGGGGCGAGGTGATGATCTGCTCGGTGATGGAGCCGTGCAGCTTGATGACGTCGATGGGCGCCGTCGCCAGCGACCGCAGGGAGGCCGGCCCGGCGCCGAAGTCGTCCAGCGACACCCGTACGCCGGACTCGCGCACCGCCCGCAACGTGCGCGCCACGGGCTCCTCGAGCAGAGCGTCCTCGGTCACCTCGACGATCAGCCGGCCGGGCGCGGTGACGGTGCGCGCCACCTCGTCGGCGAAGCCCGGTTCGCGCAGCTGATGAGCCGAGACGTTCACGTACGTCGCGGGCCAGTCCGCCTCCTGCTGACGGCACGCCTCAGTCAGCATCCAGCGGCCGAGCGGCACGATGAGCCCGCTGCGTTCGGCGATCGGGATGAAGTCGCCCGGCATGATCGGCCCCCGGACCGGGTGCTGCCAGCGGGCGAGCGCTTCCAAGCCGGTCAGCGTGCCCTCACCGAGCCGGACGATCGGCTGGTACACCAGCTCCAGCTGCCCGCCCGCGACCGCGTCGTGCAAGCCCTCGAGCACCGCCGCCTGGTCGAGGAAGTGGGCCTTCAGACCCGACTCGTAGTGCACGGGCCGCCCGTGGCCGCGCGACTTGGCCGTACGCAACGCCATCTCGGCCTTGCTGAGCAGATCGGTCCCGCGGTCGCCGGGCGCGGCGTGAGCGACCCCGGCGCTGGCCCGGGCCGAGACCGGGCGGCCGCCCGCGTCGATCGGGCTCGCCAGCGCGACCCGGATCCGCTCGGCCAGTTCCTCGAGCCCGGGCGCCGCGATCCGGGGCACCAGCACCGCGTACTGGTCGCCGCCGAGCCGGCCGACCACTCCGGCGTCAGCGACGGTGTCGCGCAGCACGCGGGCCACACCCTCGAGGATGCTGTCCCCGGCCTCGTAGCCGAGCACGTCGTTGACGCCGGCGAAGTCGTCGAGGTCCACGACCAGCACACCGGGCGCGTCACCTCGTTGGAACCCTTCGGTGGCCTCGTCGAGACGGCGCAGGAACGCCGCGCGGTTCGCCAGATCGGTGCCGGTCACAAGACTCCGATCGGCACCCGGCGACCTTCGCTTAGGGTCCGTGTCGCCGGCCGAAGAGGCTCACCTCGCGCGGCTCGCTGCCGATCACCAACTCGTGGAACCCAGGCGCAGGCTGACCCCGGACCCCGTGCTGGCCGGGCTGGCCGTCTTCAGCCTGGCCCTGATCGGGTGGTTCCTCGCCGGTCCGGGCGGGGCGACCGTCTCGTGGACGGTGCAGACCGGCCTCGACGTGACCATCGTCGTCTGCTCGTGGCGGCTGGCCCGGCAGGACGCCGGCCACCGGCACGCCCGGCGCTTCTGGCTGGCCGTCCTCGCCACCGGCGTGTGCTGCGCGCTGGGCGACGGCTTCCAGGCCGTTCTCACCCTCTTCGACCCGGCCGCCGGTCACCAGCCGAGCGTGGTCCAGACCGGCCTGGTCGTGCTCGGCATGCTGATCGTCGTCGTCACGATGGTGTTCCACCCGCTGGGCGGCACCGGGCGCCAGCGGCTGCGGCTGTGGCTGGACGCGGCGACCGTGCTGGCCGGCGTGGCCGTCTTCCTGTGGTACTTCCTGCTCGCCGGCGTGGTCACCCACGGCAACCGGACCGAGCTGGCCGGCGCCGTCGCCACCTCCACGGTCATGCTGCTGATCACCGTCGGCCTGCTCAAGCTGATGCTCGGCGGCACCGCCCCGTTCGCCCGCGTGCCAGGGATCGTCGCCAGCATCGGCGTGGCCGGCACCGCGGTCGCCGCCTCGACCGTGACGCTGGTGGCCGGCGACGCCGAACCGGGCGTCATCTACGTCTCCCAGCTGTTGCCGTGCCTGCTCATGCCGGTCGGCATGCGCCTGCAGACCCTGCACATGCGCCGTGCCGCAACCGGCACCGCCCCCGCCGACCGGCGCCGTTCGAGCCGGCTGCCCTACGTGGCCATCGTCGCGGTGCAGCTGCTGCTGCTCGCCGCGCTGGTCGGCCACAGCGGCGACCTGCGGATCTGGGGTGTCGCCGTGGGCGCGGTGACGATCACCGCGCTGGTCCTGTCGCGTCAGCTCGCGGCGTTCACCGACAACGAGCGGCTGCTGGCCGAGCTCGACCACCGGATGGCCGAGGTCCGCGACCTGCACGACGAACTGCACCACCGGGCCACCCACGACGCGCTCACCGGGCTCGCCAACCGCAGCCTGCTGGAGCAGCGCCTGGCCGAGCACCCGGCCGGCGACCAGGTCAGCGTGCTGCTCGTCGACCTCGACGGGTTCAAGCCGGTCAACGACTCGTACGGCCACCACGCGGGCGACCAGGTGCTCGTCGCCGTGGCCGAACGGCTGGCCGCGTGGACGCCCGAGGGCGGCCTGGCCGTGCGCCTGGGCGGCGACGAGTTCGCGGTCCTGCTGCCCGGCCCGGCCGAGAGCTCGGCGGAGGT
Organism: Paractinoplanes hotanensis; assembly: GCF_023717965.1. NCBI lineage: Bacteria > Bacillati > Actinomycetota > Actinomycetes > Micromonosporales > Micromonosporaceae > Paractinoplanes > Paractinoplanes hotanensis. The sequence continues at coordinate 165,428 of NZ_JAMQOL010000048.1, forward strand.
CCCGACCGAGGGCCTGGCCGCGGCGCTGGAGAAGCCGATCATGCTGCCCGGCACCGCCGAGGTCACCGTCGGCGCCAGCGTCGGCCTGGCCACCGGCTCGCCGGCCGACGCCACCCCTCTGCTGCGCGAAGCCGACGCCGCCATGTACCGGGCCAAGGCACAACGCAAAGACGGAGAAACCACTGAGTTTCTCGGTTTGACCGAGGGGCGGCGCACCGCCGAGGCCGGCCCGGCCGTGCTCGACGCGCTGCGGGCCGCCCACCGCGGTACCTACGAGCGCGTCAGCCGTACCCCCTGAGCTGGATATCAGCCTTTCGGAGGGGCCGCCGCCGACGATCTTCGGAGTAACTTACGGGCAGTGTTCCTCTCCGTTCTGGGCCCGCTGCGCGCCACCGTCCGGGGCGCGGCGGCCGACCTCGGTGGGCCGCGGCAGCGGGCCGTGCTCGCACGTCTCGCTGTCGCGGCCGGTGAGGTCGTCTCGGCCGACCGGCTCGTCGACGACCTGTGGGGCGATGCCGACGTGCCGGCCAAGGCGCTCGCCACCCTCCAGGTGCACATCAGCCACCTTCGCCGCGCGCTCGAACCGGGCCGGGCCCCGCGCACTCCGGCCACCGTGCTGGTCAGCGCGCCGCCCGGCTACGCCCTGCGGCTCCCCCCGGAGGCGGTGGACGCGTGGCGCTTCGACGCCCTGGTGCGCCGGGCCGCCACGGCATCGCCGGCCGAGCAGCTGCGGCTGCTGACCGAGGCGCTGGACTGCTGGCAGGGCGACGCGTACGCCGAGGTGGCGGCCCAACCGTGGGCCGTGCCCGAGGTGGCCCGCCTGGCCGAGCTGCGCCTGCTGGCCGTCGAGTCCCGGGCCGAGGCGCAGCTCGCGCTCGGCCGCTCGGCCGTCGTCGTGGCCGAGCTCGAGCGTCACCTGCACGACAGCCCCGGCCGCGAAGCCGCCGTCCGCCTGCTGGCGCTGGCTCTCTACCGGTGCGGCCGGCAGGGCGACGCCCTCGCTGTGCTGCGGCGCACCCGCGACCACCTGGCCGACGAGCTCGGCGTCGACCCCGGCCCGGTGCTGCGCGCACTCGAGTCGGCCATCCTGGCGCAGGCCCCGGCGCTCGACCCGCCCCCGGTGGCGGCCGCGCCGCGGGCTCCCTTCACGGCCGTGCCCGTCGCCTGGGGCCGAGACGCCGAGCTGGCCACGCTGGCCGCCGCCGCCGAGGAGGCCGATCAGCACGGCGCCCGGGTCGTGCTGATCGGCGGCGAGGCCGGCGCCGGCAAGACCACCCTGGCCGAGGCGGCCCTGGCCACGCTGGCCGAGGCGGGCTGGCACGGGCGCCGCGGGCGCTGCCCCGAGGTGGCCGGCGCCCCGCCCGGTTGGGCCTGGTTCGAGGCCCTGGACATCCCGACGCCGGCCGCCGCCGACGCCAACCCGTTCGAGCTGGGCCGCTCGATCGCCGCCGCGCTCGACACCGGCCGGACGGCGGTGCTGCTCGACGACGTGCACCAGGCCGACGACCTGACCCTGCAACTGCTGCGGCAGGTGGTCGCTCAGCAGGCCCGGCGGCCGCTACTGGTGCTGGTCACCTATCGCACCACCGACCGCGGCGACGAGCTCGACGCGACGGTCGCGGCACTGCTCGGCGCGACCTCGGCCCACCTCGTGCTGCGCGGCCTGGCCCCGGCCGCGGTGACCGAGCTGGCCCGGCGGCACGGCCTGGCCGAGGCGGGCCCGGAACTGCTGGCCATGGTGGCCGAACGCACCAACGGCAACCCGCTGTTCGTGCGGGAGCTGGCCCGGCTCATCGCGGCCGAGGGCGCCGGCGCGGCCGGGTCGGGAATCCCCACCGGCGTCCGTGAAGTGCTGCGCCGCCGGATCGCCCGCCTGCCCGACGCCGTCGCGACCACGCTGCGGCAGGTCGCCGTGCTCGGGCGCGGGGCCGACCTCGATGTGCTGGCCGCGGTGGCCGGCCGCGACCCGGACGACCTGCTCGACACGCTGGAGGCGGCGGTCATGGCCGGGCTGCTCGACGAGCCCGCGCCCGGTCAGGTGCGCTTCACCCACGCGCTGGTGCGCGACACGCTCTATGAGGACACTCCGCTGCTGCGCCGGGCGCGGTTGCACAGCCGGGCCCTGGCCGTGCTCGACGGGCAGGCGGAAGCGGCGACGCTGGCCCGGCACGCGGCCGCGGCGGCCGGTCCGGCGACGGCGCAACAGGCCATTCCGTACGCCGTGACAGCCGCCCGCGCCGCCGAGCGGGCCGGGTCGTGGCGGGAGGCGGCCGGCGAGTGGCGGCAGGCGCTGCGGCTGCGGCAGCTGGCGGGCACCCGGGCCATCGGTCCGGCGGTCGAGCTGCTGGCGCCGGCCGTGACAGCGCACGCCCGGGCCGGGGACATCGTGCGCGGGCGGGCGATCTATCTCGACGCACTCCCCGCCCACGACGACATCGCGCTGCACATCGCCTGGGACGCGCCGCTCATCTGGACGACCCGCGACGGGCGCGAGCCGTCCTTCGTCGCGGTCGAGGCCATCCGGGCCCGGCTCGCCGGTGAGCTCTCCGACGATGTTCGCGTACGACTGCTGCTCGCCCTCTTCCGCGAGCTGGAGGGCTACGACGAGGCCGAGGCGCAGCGGATCAGCGCCGAGGCCCTGGCACTGGCCCGCGGCGTGGACGACGCGCGCCTGCTGTGCGCCGCGCTCAACGTGCGGGCGTACGCCGCGCTCGGCCCCGACCTGCGCCGTGAGCGCCGCCCGGTCGCCGAGGAATACCTGGCCCGGGCCGTGGAGTCCGGCCAGCTCGACCACGAGGCGGTCGCGCACTGGCTGCTCTTCCTCGACTCGGCCGCGCACACCGAGCTGGACCGGGCCCGGGCCGAGATGGACCTGGCCGTCGCCCGGTCGACCACGGGACAGCTGGGCAGCCTGCTGGCGGTGGTCGGCATCTTCACGGCGCTGCTCGAACTGCTGGCGGGGCGGGTCGACGAGGCCCTCGAACGGTACGAGGAGGTGAGCCGGCGGCTGGCCGAGCACGGCGCGTTCAACGGCGCCGCCATGGCCACCGTGGGGCGGCTGGGAGCCGCGATGGCCCGGGACGACTTCGCGCCGCTGCGCGACGAACTGGTCGCGGTCGAGGCCGCGTACCCGGGACGGGTGACGGACCCGCTCGTGCTCGCGCTGCTGGACTCGGGCGACGAACCGGGGGCCCGGCGAGTGTGGGCGGAGCGCCGGCCCATCGACCGGAACTACTACTGGCTGGGTTTCACCACGCTGCGCGCGCACGCGGCGGCCCGGCTCGGCGACGTCGAGACGGGCGCTCTTCTCGTCGCCGAGCTGCTGCCGTTCGCCGGACGGGTCGCCGGGCTCGACTCGGGCTCGCTCTACGCCGGCCCGGTCGACGGCGCCCTGCACGCCCTGACCGGCGATCCGGCGTACGCGCAATCGGCCGCTGCTCTCACCGCGAGTCTCCGAACACCAGACTCTCGCGGCGCTTGAACGGCAGCGGCAGCAATCTGATCATCAGAGCGACCGGGATGCCGCCCTCGCGCCGGGTCTCGGCCAGCTCGTCGTCCGTGCAGACGGCCAGGATGCGCGGCACCTCGAAGCTCATCTTGGCGCCCCGCCGGCGAATCGCCGTCTCGACCCGGTTCCACTCGTCGTCGGAGACGTACTGCTTGATGAGCGGCACGATCGTGCGTTCTTCGTCGGCGATGTGCTCGCGCAGGGTGTCCCGCAGGTCGGCCAGATCGGCGGCCAGCTCGGCCGGGACGACGTGGGTCGCCGCGAGTGCGGCCGCGCCCGCGCGGATCCGGGCCAGCTTGGGATCGAGCACGGCGTGGTCGTCGGTCAGCTCGGTGAGGTCGACGTGCGCGCCCGCCGAGCGCTCGAGCACCGGCCACAACACCTCGTCCTCGGCGCTGTGATGGTGGTGGATGCTGTCGCAGAGATCGGTGAGATAGCCGGCGATCGCGGTGGCCCGCTTGCGCCCGGTTCGCGCCGCGGTCAGCCGGTCGGTCAGCTCGGCCAGGCGGTCGAGGTCGCGCAGCATGGCGCGGTGGGCCAGAAGCAGGCCGGTGGGTTCGTTGTCCATGCCCCGTACGGTGCCGGGGACCGCCTTCAGCCGGCCTAAGAGCGACTTAAGACGCCTGGCGCACGGGCTCGTCGGCGAGCCAGATCTCGGCGAGCTCGCTGAGCGGCACGTCGAGGGCCTGGCTGAGGCCGACCACCGTGCCGAACGCGGGCGCGGGCAGCCGGCCCGCCTCGATCTTGCGGAGCGTCTCGGGCGAGATGCCGGCGGCCAGGGCCACCTCGACCAGGCCACGGTTGCCGCGCGCGGCCCGCAGAGCGGCGCCGAGGCGCTGGCCGGCGGCGATCTGTTCGGGGGTCAGAGGTGGGCGAACCATGCCCGCAGGATACCGCCCGCAGCACCGTGGTATAAAAATACCGAGACAGCGCGTCGAGAAGGAGACTGTCGTGATCGAGCTCAAGTCGGCCGAGGAGATCGGCCGGATGGCGGTGGCCGGCCAGTTCGTCGGCGAGCTGCTCGCCGAGTTGAGCGGCGTCGCCGCCGTCGGGGTCAACCTGATGGACATCGAGCACCACGCCCGCCGGCGCATCAAGGAGCGCGGCGCCGAGTCCTGCTACTGGGACTACGCCCCGTCGTTCGGCCGCGGCCCGTTCCGCAACGTGCTGTGCCTGTCGGTCAACGACGCCGTGCTGCACGGCCTGCCCCACGACTACGTGCTGCGCGACGGCGACCTGCTCAGCATCGACATGGCGCTGGGCATCGACGGCTGGGTGGCCGACTCCGCGCTCTCGTTCGTCGTCGGCACGCCCGACCCGGCCGACCTCAAGCTGATCGAGGCGACCGAGGTCGCGCTGGAGGCCGCGATCACCGCCGCCCAGCCCGGCGGCCGCCTCGGCGACATCTCGGCCGCGATCGGGCAGGTCGCCCACTCGTACGGCTATCGCGTGAACCACGAGTTCGGCGGCCACGGCATCGGCCGCACCATGCACGAGGCCCCGCACATCTCCAACGACGGCCGGGCCCGCCGCGGCATGCGCCTCGACCCCGGTCTCACGGTCGCCATCGAGCCCTGGCTGTGCCAGCACACCGACAAGATCAAGTACGACGAGGACGGCTGGACGATCCGCTCGGCCGACGGTTCCCGCACCGCCCACTCCGAGCACACGGTGGCCATCACGCCGACCGGCCCGCAGGTGCTGACCCGCCGCCCCACCCCCGCCGCCGACACCGACGAGCCCACGAGGAAGCCCGCGGCAGCCGCCTAGTTCTCCGCCGGGGCGCATGCCACCCGGCCCTTCGCTGGGCGGGATGCTGACCGACGACGCGACGAGCTGGTTCGCCGTCGACCCCGTCTTCCTGCTCGTCCCGGGACTGGTGCTGGCCGCCACCGGATCGGCGTTTCTGCTGCTGGCCGACGGGCTGCGCCGCGGGTTGAGGTCAGCGCCTGTCCTGCCGGCCACGCGCAGCCCGCGTAATCGGCAGGCCAAGCGCTAACGGTTGCGGCGCAGGCGGCGCAGGGCGAGCGCCAGCTGCAGGCGCAGGCGGCCGCGGGGCTCTCGGACGTCCCAGCCCAGCACCGGAATCGTGTGGGCCAGCCTGTCCTGCAGGGTGGAGTGGTGGACGCGCAGGGCGGTGGCGGCGGCGCGGAGGCTGGCCGTCTCGGCCACGGCGTCCAGCGTCGTGAGCATCCACGGGGCGGTGGCGGCCGCGCGGTCGAGGGCCCGCACGTCGGGCACGGGCTCGGTGCCGGGGCCGACGGCGGCGGCCAGCAGCGTCAGGCCGCCCAGGTCGTCGGCGTGCACGACGCGGCGGCCGGGGTCCTGTTCGGTGCCCTCGGCGGTGAAGCGCAGGGCGATGCGGGCGGCGGCCCACGACTCGGGCAGGGCCGCGGGCGGGCCGGCCGGGCCGAGGCCGGCTCGACCGGTGGGCGGCTCGGCGGTCTCGGGACTGAGCGCCGCCGTGCCGTCTTCGAGGGCCATGGCGCGTACGCGGTCGGTGGGTTTGTAGCCGAGCCGAGCCGCCGCCTTCAGGCGCGCCGATTCGTCCGCCCCGGCCTCGATGACCAGCTCGATCAGGGCCGGATCGGCCTGCGGCGGGTGACTGCGGGTGCGCTCGAGCACAGCCCGGGCCGCGGCGGCCGCCCGTTCCAGCACCATCGCCTCGACCGGACCGGGCGGACCGGGACGTTCCAGCCAGAGGGTCGCGCTGCCGGCCGTGGCCGACATCCAGGCCGGGTCGAGCGGAACCGGGAGCCCGGCCGAGCCGTCGGGCTGGACCCGCACCTGGAGGCGACGATCGTCCTCGACGAGGCGGGCGGGACAGCCGGCCAGGACGGCCGCCCCGCGCACGATCGTCTGCAGGCCGGACCGGGCCTCGGCCAGACGGTCGAAGTAGGCGATGACGCGCAGGGCGGCGCCGGCGTCGGGGTCGAGCGCGGCGAGGCGGACGGCGAGGTCCTTCACGATGCCATCCTCCCTCGCCGTCCGAGTGATCCGGGTCAGCCGAGCAGCCTCTTCAGCCAGCGGACCCGGGCCGCCCGGGCCTCCTGGCTGATCGCGGCCTGCGGCGCCATCATGTCGAAGCCGTGGAAGCCGCCGGGCCACACGTGCAACTCGGCCTGCCCGCCGGCCTGCCAGAGGCGGCTCGCGTAGGCCACGTCCTCGTCGCGGAACGTCTCGGCCGAGCCGACGTCGACGAACGCGGGCGGCAGGCCGGCCAGGTCGGTGGCCCGGGCCGGAGCCGTGCGTGTGATAGATCGCCGGCAGCGGCGTGGTGTGCCCGGCCGGGGTCAGGATCAGCAGCTCCACGTCGGGGTCGCCGGCCGGCCCGGGCACGCTGCGGCGGGTCACGGTGAAAGCGCCGTCGCGGGCGAGGTCGTCGTCGCTGAGGTCGGCGAGCACACTGCCCGCGCGCATCGGCTCGATCATGTCGGCGGTCAGCGCCGAGGGCATCTGCTCGCCGATGACGTCGAGGGCGGCCGCCAGCTCGGGGTCGAAGGGCGGCGGCGGGCCGGCAGTGCCGCTGGCATCGGGAAGAACGCTCGTCATGAGGAACCCCTTTGTTACGAGAAGATTTCCTCCATTCTGTGATCCAGGACACCGCGGCACGAGCGCCAACCGGCGGAAACTACCCGCCATCCGGCGGGCTCGCCGCCCAGGGCCGCGCGCCCGCGGTCGGCGTAAGGTCGCGGGCGTGAGAAAGCTGCTCGAGGGGCTCGACGTCGTCGACGACCCGGATGTCCTGGAGGGTCTCAGCCACGACGACGCGGAGTGGGCGCCCTACGGCCGGGCGGCCGGCGCGGTCCGCCCGCGGACAACCGAGGAGGTACGGCGGGTAGTCGCGGCCTGCGCGGGGCGGAACATCCCGATCGTGCCGCGCGGGGCCGGCACCGGGCTCTCCGGCGGGGCCAACGCCGTGGACGGGGCGATGATCCTCGACCTGTCGAAGATGAACCGGATCGTCGAGATCGACACCGAGAACCTGACCGCCACCGTGCAGCCGGGCGTCGTCAACAACGACCTCAAGGCAGCCGTGGCCGAGCACGGCCTGTGGTACCCGCCCGACCCGGCCAGCGCCCCCTGGTCGACCATCGGCGGCAACGTGTCGACCAACGCGGGCGGGCTGTGCTGCCTGAAGTACGGCGTGACGCGCGACTACGTGCTGGGCCTGGAGGCCGTCGTGGGCGGCCCCGCCGGCGAGTACGGCACGGTGGTGCGGCTCGGGCGGCGGACGACCAAGGGGGTCAGCGGCTACGACCTGGCCGGCCTGTTCACCGGCTCCGAGGGCACGTTCGGCGTCATCACGGAGATCACCCTGCGCCTCCGCCCGGCGCGGCGCGAAGCACCCCGTACGGTCGTGGGCGCCTTCGGCAGTGTCGTGGCCGCCGGCGAGGCGGTCGCCGCCATCACCCGGGCCGGGCTGCTGCCGGCGGCCCTCGAACTGCTCGACCGCACGTGCCTGCAGGCCGTCGAGGACTGGAAACACCTGGGTCTGGAGGCCGACGCCGCGGCGCTGCTGCTGGCCCAGCTCGACCTGCCCGGCGCGGCCGGCGACGAGGAGGCCACCGCGGTCGCCGAGGTGTTCCGGGCGGCCGGCGCGCTCTGGGCCGAGCAGTCGACCGACGAGATCGAGGCCGAGGCGCTGTTCGCCGCCCGCCGCCTCGCCTACCCTGCCCTGGAACGGCTCGGCCCGGTGCTCACCGAGGACGTGTGCGTCCCCCGCTCGCGCGTGCCGGACATGCTGGCCGCCATCGAGCGGATCGCCGCCCGGCACGGCACCACGATCGCCACCATCGCGCACGCCGGTGACGGCAACCTGCACCCGATGATCCTGGCCCCGGCCGGTGACGAGCAGGCCCGCCACGCGGCCCAGGCCGCCTTCGAGGACATGCTGACCGCGGCCATCGCGATGGACGGCACGGTCACCGGCGAGCACGGCGTGGGGCTGCTCAAGCGGACCGGCATGCAGCGGGAGCTGTCGCCGGCCGTGCTCGCCATGCAGGTCGCGGTGAAACAGACCCTCGACCCGCTCAACCTGTTCAACCCCGGCAAAGTGATCGGCTGAGCCCGTCACCATGAACCGCGTCGTTGTCTCCTCATGCCGGGGGCGCTGTCATCTGTGCGTCGAACGGCGACCGGCCGTTTCGACACCCCCGGCCGACCTGTAACAAAGCGAAGGTGTTCCGCGCTGATACAGCATGGCGATACTTCAGGTGCGAGGTGAGGTCGATCTGCTGACCCGGGACAGTTTCGAACGGACGCTCGACCGAGGCATGGAAACCGACGGCGACCTGGTCCTGGACCTGAGCGAGCTGCGCTTCATCGACGGCGCCGGCCTGCGCGGCCTGGCCCGGACAGCCGATCGGCTGGACCGGCAGGGACGGCGGCTGAGCCTGGACCGGCCGTCCCCGCACCTGCGCCGGCTGCTGACCCTGGTTGGTCTGGGGGGCATAGCCGTACGGTGACCGCCAGACCGCCGGCCGAGCCGGGCGCCAGCTCGAGGGTGCCGCCGTGGGCGTGGACGATTCGCTGCACGATGGACAGGCCGAGGCCCACGCCGGCGTGCTCGTCGGTGCGTACGCGGCTGGTCGCGCGCCGGAAGGGTTCGGTGACGGCCGGCAGCAGGTCGGGTGGCACCGGTTGCCCGGTGTTCACGACGCGCAGCGTGCTGGAGTCGCCGTCGGCCTCGGTGTGGACAGCCACCGTGCCGCCGGCCGGCAGGTTGTGGACGATGGCGTTCTGCACCAGGTTCGTCACCACCCGCAGCAGCAGCTCGGCGGAACCGGCGGCGGTGGCGGCCGAGCCGGTGACCTCGAGCGTGATCCGGCGCTGCTCGGCCAGGGGCAGCAGCGTCTCGACGGCCTCCTCGGCGAGCAGCGAGAGGTCGACGCTGTCCCGGGTGACGTTCTCGCGGCCCAGGAACAGCAGCGCCTCGGTGAGGTCGATCGCCCGCTGGTTGGCGACGTGCAGGCGTTCGATGATCTCGTCCGGGCCCCGCTCGGGATCGCGGCGGGCCACGTCGAGCAGCGCCCGCGAGATCGCCAGCGGGGTGCGCAGCTCGTGCGAGGCGTTGGCGGCGAACCGCTGCTGCTCGGCCACGTGCGACTCGAGCCGGCCGAGCATCGAGTCGAACGCGTCGGAGAGCTCCCGGAACTCGTCCCGGCGGCCCGTCATGCCGATCCGGTGCGACAGCGACCCGGTCCCGGCCGTCCGCGCCACATCGGTGATCCGCTTCAGCGGCGCGAGCATCCGGCCGGCCAGGAGCCAGCCGCCGACGAGGCCGAACGCCAGCAGGAAGACGAGCACCGCGGCCGCCCGCGGGGCGAAGATGTGCAGCAGGTTCGACCGGACCGGGAACACCCCGTCGACGGAGGAGTCGGCGCGGATGAGCAGCGCCCGGTCCGGCACGTACCGCAGCAGGAACACCCACACCGTGGCCAGCAGCAGGACGCCGGCCAGCATCAGGAAGCCGGCGTAGCTGAGGGTGAGCTTGACGCGGGCGCTCATCCGGCGATCCGGTAGCCGGCGCCGGGCACGGTGCTGATGATCCAGGGCTCGCCGAGCCGTTTGCGCAGGGCCGAGACGGTGATCCGGACGGCGTTGGTGAGCGGGTCGGCGTTGGCGTCCCAGGCCCGTTCCAGCAGGTCTTCGGCGCTGACCACCCCGCCCTCGGCGGCGACGAGCACCTCCAGCACGGCGAACTGCTTGCGGGTGAGCGCGACGTAGCGGCCGTCGCGGAAGACCTCGCGGCGGAAGGGGTCGAGCCGCAGACCGGCGACCTCGCGGATCGGGGGCCGGGCATGCGCGCGCCGGCGGTCGAGCGCCCGCAGCCGCAGCACGAGTTCCCGCAGCTCGAACGGTTTGGTCAGGTAGTCGTCGGCGCCGAGCCCGAACCCGGAGGCCTTGTCGTCGATCCGGTCGGCCGCGGTAAGCATGATGATCGGGATGCCGCGGCCGGAGGCGACGATGTGCCGGGCCACCTCGTCACCCGAGGGGCCCGGGATGTCACGGTCGAGAACGGCCAGGTCGTACGCGTTGACGCCGAGCAGTTCGAGGGCGGTGTTCCCGTCGGGGGCGATGTCGGCGGCGATCGACTCGAGCCGCAGACCGTCGCGCACGGCCTGGGCGAGGTGCGGCTCGTCCTCCACGATCAGTACGCGCATAGCGGCAGCCTAGGCTCGCCACCAGCGCCGGGACGCCAGGGCGGCCAGGGCAGCGCCGGTCGCGTTGACCAGCACGTCGTCGACCGACGAGACCCGGTCGAGCTGGAAGACGTACTGGGCGGTCTCGACCAGAATCGAGCAGCCGGCCGCGAGGGCGAAGATCCGGGGCACGGACGCCAGCGCCGCGAACCGCATCGGGGCGAAGAACCCGAGCGGCGCGAGGATCAGCAGGTTGCCGCCGATCCCGAGCGGGCCCATCGTGATCAGGTCGAGCAGCGGGATCAGGCTCAGCCGGCCGGGAACGACACCGGCTCCGGGTCCGGGCATCAGGGTCAGCCAGACCAGCGGCACCGTCCCGTAGACCAGGCCCACCTCGGCTACCGACCTGCGCCAGGCGCCCCGCCGGGCCAGGGCCAGCGCCGCTATCAGCAGCGCCGCCACCGGTAGCCCGGCCAGCAGCATGAACACGACGCCGTTCTCGGTGTCGTAGCAGCCGTGCCAGTGCCCGGCCAGGCACCGCGGGGCGGCCATGAACAGCATCCGCCGCAGGGCGTAGACCGCCGCGGCAAGCAGGAGGACGACGACGGCCGAGACAAGGAGCCCGCGCCGGCGGGGCGGTGCGGACAGATCTGCGCTTCGGTTCACAGTCCCATTCCACCCGGCGGCTTGTTGCGGGGGCGTATGCAAAATCCGTACGCCCCCGCGACACCTCACCAGATGCGGGTGGTCGCCTCGCCGGAGGAGAGGGTGGCGATCGGGCCGGCCGGGAAGTCGCCCGCCTGCTTCGGGGCGCCCAGCAGGTCCTTGTCGAGCACGGCCGGGGTGCCGTCGCGCTCCTCGAACTCGGCGTCGGCGAACCGGACGCGCTCCAGGTCGAGGCCGGAGACGGCGGCCAGCCGGACCGCGTCGAACTCGGCCGGCAGCGAGGTGACCAGGTGGACGCTGTCGCCGTCGTCGGTCACCGAGACCGAGCCCGCGGACACCACGACCGGGCTGTTCTCGCCGTCGAAGGGCTTGGCGCCGGCCGCGTACACGTTGGCCCGGGTCCAGACCGGCTGCTGCACGGTGAGGTAGCGCTGGTGGTCGCCCGGCGGCTGGGACTCGATGCGGGCCCGGTAGTCGTCGAACGAGACCGGGTAGCCGTTGTAGGCGGACGTGCCGCTGAACGCCGGCTCGGAGCCTTCGGCCTGGTCGCCGTACGCCCGGGAAGGGTCTCCGCCGACGAAGAGGTTGCCGAACCAGCGGTCGTCGCCGGCCCGGATGTACGCGTAACCGGCCACCTGCGTGCTGTGCGGGCGGTGGTACGGGGTGGCCCTGTCCATGACCGCCTCGACCCGGACGGTGCCCGCGATCAGGTTGCTCACGAACGCGCCGCCCTGGCTGAACAGCTCGATCGCGGCCGGCGAGGCGAAGACGTTGTGCTCGACGATGTACGGGCCGTGGCTGACCTCGATGAAGATGTCCCGGCTGTTGTTGTACAGGACGTTACGGCTGATCCGCGTGCCCTGGGTCTGCCAGTCGAGCCACACGCCGAGCGAGCAGTCGTGGATCCGGTTGTGGCGGATCTCGACGTCGATCGCGGCATGCAGCTTGATGCCGCCGATCTCGTAGCCGTAGAACTCCCGCTTGAGGGCGATGTTGTAGATGTGGTTGTCCTCGATGGTCGAGAACACGCAGCCCAGGTGGCCGACGATGCCGTTCTGCCCGCAGTCGTAGATCGTGTTGCGGCGGATGACGTGCGAGCCGATGTGCTCCTTGTCCCACCCGATCTGCCGGGCCGTGAAGACCGACTCGAGCTGGTACTGGTAGCCGGGCTTGTCGCCGCGCTCGGTCGAGTAGTTGTGACCGGTCGAGGCCTCCTTGCCGATGCTGATGGCCGAGGTCTTGGCGTCGTGGATGACGTTGTCCTCGATGATCCAGCCCTTCGACCAGTTCGGGCCGATGAGGCCGGGCTGGTCGGCGGTGGGCGGCGTCCACGGGGTGGCGGCCTGGGCGAGCTCGAAGCCGCGCACGGTGATGTAGTCGAGGTGCGTCGCCTCGGGGTAGAAGACCGACCGCCGTACGTTGATCTCGACGAGGGACTGGTTGGGGTCGGTGCCCTGGAAGTTGGCCCAGATCGTCGTCGTCTCCTCGGCGACCGAGGCGAACCACACGAGCTGCGTCTGGTCCGGGTTCCGCACCGTGTCGGTGGTCTTCGTCCAGTTGTCGATGATTTCCGTACGCCGGTCCGGCGCGTCGACCTCGGCCCGCGAACCCACCTCGTAGAAGCTGAGGCCGTTCAGGTAGACGTCGCCCAGGTGCTTGCGGGGCGCCTTCTCGGCATAGACGATCCAGTCGCCGGCCACCTCTTCGGCGTACGGGTTGAAGTCGCCGAACAGCGTGTTGGGGACGGTCACCTTCCACACCGTGCCGCCGTCGTTCTCCCAGCCGGTGATCCGCTCGGAGCCCTTGATCACCACGTGCTCGCCCTCGGCGGCGCGGTAGGTGATGCGGCGCGACTCGCTGAGGCCGCCGCGGCGGGGCTTGACCCACTCGCGGTACTCCCCCGCGTGCACGGTCACGGTGTCGCCGGCCTGGGCCAGGGCGGCCGCGTGGTTGATCGTCCGGAAGGGTTGGTCCGCCGTTCCGGAGGCGGCGTCGGAACCACTGGTGGCCACGTGGTACTCGAAGGTCATCGGGTAAAGCCTTTCTACTTGCCGAATCCGGCGGTCAGGCCGCTGAGCAACTGGCGGCGGCCGATGGCGTAGAGCAGGACGATCGGTACGGTCGTGAGCACGACCGAGGCGGCGATGGCGGGGATGT
>NZ_JAMQOL010000049.1:0-156908 GCF_023717965.1 Paractinoplanes hotanensis
CAGGAGAACCACCATGCACAGCAACGACGTTCAGGAACTGCTCGACCGCGCCGCCATCACCGACGTGCTGTACCGGACCGCCCGCGCGATGGACAGCAAGGACTGGGACCTGCTCGCGGCCGGTTACACCGAGGATGCCCAGGGCGACTACGTCAACGCCGCCGCCAGCGGGCGCGCGGAGATCGTCGAGGGCACGCGGGCTTTCCTGGGGCCGCTCGATGCGACCCATCATGCCGTGCACAACATCGAGGTCAGCATCGACGGCGACGCCGCCACCACCCACGCCACGATGACGGCCCAGCACGTGCGAGGTGGAGAGCAGTTCCTGTTGGGCGGCACCTATGACGACACCTTCCGGCGTACCGAGCAGGGCTGGCAGATCAGCCACCGCCGTATCCGGGGCCTCTGGAGCACAGGGAACCCGACCGTTCTCACGGTGCCCGTCTCCTGAGTCGATCGGTGCCTGAAGACGTGTTCGGCGGACCACGGCGCACGCTGGCGGCGATCCGCCGAACACGTCCCAGGTGACTGGTGACGGACGGTCAGATGCCCGCCCCGCCGGTCTCGGCCATCCGCAGGGGCCGGTAGCCGTCGGTGTCGAGCTGGGCGAGTTCACCATCGATGTCGACGGAGTGGTGCCGTAGATATGCACGTTCTCGTGGTGGGTCGGGCCAGCACCTCGTCGTCGACTTGGCGGCCGGTGCGGCGCAGAGCGGCCACGCCGAGCCCGTGATACTCCGTGGACCAGCACACGATCGCGTTGGTGGCCAGGGTCAGGCACCACATCTGCTCGGTCTGCTGCTCGTGATGCCGGTGCCGCAGTGCTCCCTCGCTCGCGTAGGCCAGAGGAGAGCGGCGCAGGGCGTGCAGGTTCTCGCCCTTGTTGAGCTGCCGGGCGATCCGCCGCCGGTAGGTCCCGTCGGCCAGGTACCGGGTGGCGTAGACGGTGCGGCGCAGCGCCCCGTATTTTTTGATCGCGCTGGTCAGCGCGTTCTGCTGCCGTTTGGAGGAACACAGCTTGCCGACGACCAGGGCTGCGATGGCGTGTCCGCCTTGCACGCTGGCGGCGACGCGCCGCAGGTCGTCCCACATGTCCGTGATCAGGTTAAGGTTCAGCCGCCGGGTCAGCAGCGGCCCGGTGCGCGGGTGCCGGTCGAGGAAGTGGGCGCGGGCCCCGTCCGGTACAGGGCGATCTTCCCGAGGTCCCGGATCCGCGGCGAGAGTTGCTTGCTGACCAGGTCGAACAGGGCGAAGTTGGCCAATGTTGCGCCGTGGGTGTCGGTGGCGTGCTCGAAGGTCGGCAGGTCAGTGGCGTTGCCCAGTAGCCCGTCGAACACATAGTGCGACTCGGGCGCGGTCGCCACGATCACTTTGGTGTCGAAGGTGGAGTGCTGGTCGGAGACGTGGGTGTAGATCGACAGGGCCATGGTGTGTGCCTCAAGGCGGCGCAGGTAGGTCAGCTTCTCCAGCTCTGCCTTCACCGCGGCCGGGCTCGACGACGTCGGCCCCACGCCCAGCCACGCCAGCGGCGTGCGGCCGAGATAGGCGTCCGGGACCAGCAGCAGATCCAACTCGGCGCAGCGCCGGTCGGTGAGAAGGTGCTTCACCCGGGTCCAGGTCTCCGTCCGGGCGCGTGCCCGGGCCGCGGCCACCCGGCGCAGCAGCAGGATCACCCCGGGCCGGATCACCCGCGACGAGAGCAGGTACTCGCAGGCCAGCCGTCGCCGTGATGGCGTGGGTGGCTGCCGGCGCTGATGGCCGCCCACTATCCTCCGCCGAGGTTGTGGGTGCCGGGAGTCAGGCGCGCAGGGCGACGACGGCGTCGATGCCGGTGGGCTCGGCGGCGTCGAGCCGGGAGCGCCCGCCGCTGGCTTCGGCGAGTTTGGAGACCAGCGCCAGTCCGATTCCAGCTGGGCGAGCGCGTGCTGTTGCTCGCCCAGCTGGAATCGGACTGGCGCTGGTAGACGTAGCCGAACGGCAGTGCCAGGCCGGCCAGGACGACCAGGGTGAGCGACACATAGGTCAACAGCAAGCGGCGGATCACAGGGATCGGTACGGGTGGTCCGGCTGCGCGGGTCCAACCATGAGGTGGCCTGCTCCGTATCTGTCATCGCGGGGACAACGCTGGTCGAGGAGGTCATGGTGCGGGTTCTGCTGGTGGAGGACGACGAGTCGATCGCTGAGCCGCTCGCTGACGGGTTGAGCCGGTACGGCATCACCACCGACCGGGTGGGCACCGGCGCCGCGGCGTTGAGCGCCCCGCTCCGAAATTTCGTGCTGCTGGATCTCGGACTGCCCGACATCGACGGCATCGACGTGTGCCGGCGGCTGCGGCAGGTCAGCGACGTCCCGATCATCATGCTGACCGCCCGCGGCGACGAGACCGACCGCCGGGGGTCCGCCGCGCGGCTGAACGGCGCCCGGCGCCGACCAGCGGGCCACCACCCCCTCGCCCACCACGATCTCCTTGACCCCGCCTTCACCGGATACGAAAAGCCGGTCGCGGCGCGCCCACAGCCGCTCCGGCAGTTCGCCCTGTTCCATCTGCCACAGCGTCTCGCCCGAGGAGGTGGTGACGAGCAGGTCACCGCGGTGCCCGGCGACGGCCCGGTTGCCGTTGGGCAGGAACGCCGCCGCCCGGGCGGGCCCGCCGAACAGGCTGAGGAACGTGCCGGTACGGGCATCGAGTTCCACAACGCCGGCATTGGTGGCCACCAGTGCCCGCATCGAGGCGATGTCAGCGGCGACGCTGTGCGAACAGCCGGGCAGCCGCGTCTCCCACACCAGGCGTCCCGCCATGTCCATCCGGAACACCCGGCCGTCCGCGGTGCTGGCGAGAACCCCGCCAGGCACCGCCGCCGGCCGCCGGGTGGCGGCGAAACCCGTCGGGTGATGGTCCTCGACGGTCACCGTCCAGTGGATGTCGCGGCACAGCCGAACCACGGCAATCCCCGCGTCGGTCGCCACGTATCCCGTGGCCGGGTCCTCCACGGTCGCCTGCACATCCCACACAGTGTCAACTGCCAGCTGCGCCGTCGTCGCGGGTGTCACCTCGCCCGCGATGTCCGTCTGCGCGACGGGCAGACCCTCGTCCGCGATCGAGATGACCTCGCCGGTGACCGCGTCGACGTCCGCGGCGCACAGCCAGGTGCCACGGACGAATTGCACCACGAAAACGTGGCGGCCGAACTCGTGCGCGATCCGCACGCCGGCCATCCGGTCGCCACCGGCCTCCCGCAGGACCGCGTCCACCGCCCGGGCGATGTCCGCCGACGACCACGTTTCCTGCGCTGCTGTCTCTGTCACGTCAACCTCCACCGCATCAGCCGTACGCAGCGGTAGACGTGCCGTCACCAGACTCCGGATTCGTGCCCGGACAGACCCTGCCCAGCCCCTGGACGATTCCCGTAGCTACGACTCGCCCACCGGCCACCAACGGCCCGCCACCGCAGCCGTGGGCACCCGATCGCCTTGTCGCAGGCAGCCGACGACGTCGATTGCCAGGAACTGGCCAGGGAAAAGCCAGACATTCGCCGGGGCCGCGTCCGCAGGCCCCGATCCCCCGTACTGCCCGACGTCACCCGTCGACCGGTGGCGTCCTTGGCCGTCGATGCGGCGGCCCCGGCAGTTGGAGGATCTGATGCGGAGAAGTCTGTTGGTCGCGGTCACCGTCGTGGGCGTTGTCGTGCCCTTGAGCGCAGGTACCGCTTTGGCGATGGCCGGCGACTCCGCGGATCGGCGGAGCACCTCGGCCGGATTCGAGATCGAGATCGATCCGGAACTGGACGCGAAGTTCGGCCCGCGGCCGGTCAACGCCGTCGAAGCAGCCGACATCGTGACCCGCCGGTTCCCCGGCGCCCGGGTGCTGGAGGCCGAACTCGACGAGCGGGCCGGCGGACCCATCTGGGAGATGGAGTTCCGGCTGCGCGGCAACGAGAACGAACTGGACGTCGACGCGGTAACCGGCGCCATCCTCACCGACAGTGACGACGACTGACCCAGCAGGGTACGGCCGGTCAGAGCAGACGGTTGGCTTCCCGGCGGCCGCGCTTGCCCAGCGGCACCTCGGCCATGTCGACCGTCTGCACCGACACACCCTTGATCGGATAGCCGCGCCCGGCCATCCAGGCCTCCGCCTTCGACTGCGCACGCACACCCGCCGCCGGCACCTCGTCGGGGCCGTCCACCTCCTCGGCGAACCGGAACGTGAAGAACGGCCGCGCCGGCAGGTCGTACGCCAGATACCCCTCCGCGGTGTACTGCGTGTTCATGAAGTCGTGAGCCGCCGACTCCGCCCGCAACTCCGCCATCTGCGCCTCGCTCAAACCGTCGAAACTGCCCCGCACCGTCACCCGCACCGAACGACCCATGGCCCCACCCTGCCAAAAGCCGCCCCGGCCCGAAACCGGATTACTCACGGCCAGCCGACCTCGTCCAGGAACTCCTCGACCGCCACCACGATCCGCGCCAGCACCGCGATCGTGTCCGTCAACGGACCCGGCACATACATGCCATGGTTGGCCGCCGGCACCTCCACCACATACGGCGACAACCGCCGCGCCGCAGCAGGATCCCACAGCGGATCGGCCGAACCACCCACCAGAAGAAACGGCGCCGTCGCCCGCTCCAACGCCGCCGTCAGCCACACCGCCGTCAGAACCGGAGTCAGCCACACCGCCGGCAGACTCCGGTCCGCCGCCAGACCCGCCGCGAAACACCCCAGCGACTTCCCGATCAGCAACGGCTGGCCCGGCAGTCCTTTGAGCACCGGGGCGACCTCACCCTGCACCCACGCCTCAACGCCCGGCCCCGGACCCGGCGGCTCCCCGGTCCACTCGTACCGATGCACCACCGCGCCGCGCTTCTCCGCCACATCGCCCGCATACATCGGAAGCGGAGAACCGGGCCCGAACCTGCGTCCAGGAATCACCACCGCATCGGCCATGCCGTGACGCTATCGGGGCTGGAAGCGGAACGCGATGCCCCGTGGATCATCCACCTCGGCCAAACCATCCGTCACGGTGAACGCCGACAACCGGTCCAGCGCCGCAGCCGCCGACGAGACATCACTCAGCTGCACCGTGAAACCCCGGAAAGCCAGCCACGTGTCCACAGCCACCTCGTCCGGGCCCAGACCGTCGATGTCACCCGACACCGACGCCACCACCCGGATCCGGTCGCCCCGCTGCTCGGCCACCCGCACCGCCACCCGGTCGTACCGGTGATGACCCCGGAAATACACACTCGCCTCGGCCGGCTCCGCGAACGACGCGCACGACACCTCGGCCCCGGCCATCGCCCGCCAGTCGGCTGCCGCCCACGGCAACCAGTCGAGGTCGAGCGCAGCCCGCTCCCCCCGCACCGGCTCCAGCGGAACCGAACACGTCCACGTCAGCGCCGGGGACAACCCGATCACCGGATTGTCGAACAGCAGACCGGACCAGCCGCCACCCTCGGCGGCGATCAGCGCGCGAGCCTCCAGCCCGCCCTTGTCGTCAGCCACGCGCGGCAGTTTCTCACAGCCCCCCCGGCACTCTCCCGGGCCGCCACCGTCAGCAGATGACTGCTCGCCCCCAGCAGACTCGGCTCGTCCTCGACCTCCCGCAACCTGTCCAGCAGCAACGCCGGATCGTCGAGAAAATCGGCCAGGGCAGCCGGGCTCATCCACAACGGACCCTCCACCGACACCAGCCGCCGCAACACCAGACCCGCCTCGGCCACCTCGACCGGCAACTCCTCCGGCCGGTGGAAATAGGCGCTCGTGAACCAGCGCGGCACCTCCCGCGGATTGCCGTGCCGCCCCTCGGCCAGCGTCCGCTCGACCAGCGGGCCGAACCCCGGATCCCGGAAGAACCCCTTCACGAACCCGTCGAACAACGACGCGAACCGGCTGATCGTCGCGGCCACCACCACGCCACCCGGCCGCACCACCCGGGCCGCCTCCCGCCACGCCGCCAACCGATCCGGCCGCTCCTGCAGGTGATACAGCGGCCCGAGAAGCAGCACCACATCGGCGCTCGCATCCCCCGCCGGCAGATCGCGGGCATCACCCACCACGGCTTGCACCCCGGGCAACCCGGCCGAGACCGCCACATGCTCGGGCACCGGGTCGACCACGGTCACCCGATAACCGGCCTGCGCCAGGGGCGCCGCGTACACGCCCGTCGCGCCGCCGACGTCGAGCACCTCGGCCGGGGCGGGCGGCAGCATGCGGGTCAGCACGTCCCACGTACGCAGGAACTCGAGCCGCCCGGCGCCGGAGCTCAGCCGGCCCCGTTCGCCCCCGCGGCGGTAGTACTCCAGAACCTCAGGTCTCAGCATGCTGCCGATCGTCCGGCCGCTCGGCGCGCCGAGCAAAGGGTTTTGGTCGGAGCCGCGGGCGGCCCGGAGGGTCGTCCGTCCTGTGTGTCGTTGATCTCCGTGCCTAAGCCATCCTAGGATGATAGGAGTGACAGGGACGGCACCGTACGCAGGGGGTACAGGCCGTCGGGCAGGTCGCGGCCGGTGCGGTTCACGAAGATCGCGGGGATGCCGAGTCCGGCCGCGCCCAGCAGGTCGGAGGCGGGTGAGTCGCCGATGTGGACCACGTCGGCCGGTGCCGCGCCCAGCAGGCGCAGAGCCGTCTCGAAGGGTTCGGGGCGGGGCTTGTAGGCGCGGGCGTCCTCACTCGTGACCACGTGGTCGACGGTGATGCCGAGCCGCTCCAGGATGCCGTCGAGGTGGTCGCGGTCGGCGTCGGAGACCAGGCAGACGGGCACGTCGACCGCGTCCAGGAACGGCCGCGCGTCGGGGAACAGCGCGGGCGAGGGGTCCTGGGCCGCACGGCACAGGGCGGGGGCATCCACCCGTACGCCGAAATGAGCGGCCGCCGCGGCCAGACTGCCCGCGTTGAGGTCGTCGAGGGTACGGAAGCCTTCGCCGTACGCGGTCTCGGCCATCGCCCAGAGCCGCGTCTCCCACTCCCGGGCGACCTCGTCCGCGGTCGCGCCGGACCGAGCGGCCACCTCGGCGGCGATGGCTGCCGCGCCCGCGCCGTCGTCCCGCACGAGGGTGCCGAACACATCCAACAAGATCGCTTTGCGCATGGGCCGATCGTAAGGTGGCAGGATGAAGACGTTTCGCGAGGCGACCGCCGTCGACCAGGATCTGCGAGCCGACCTCGATGCCCAGTGGGCGGTCGGCGACAAGCTGCACGGCGGCTACCTCATGGCTGTCCTCGGCCGGGCGGTGGCGGCCGTCGCCCCGCTCCCCCACCTGGTGGCGATGACGACGACCTTCCTGCGCCCACCGGCACCGGGGCCGGCCCACGTCGAGGTCGAGACGCTTCGCGCCGGGCGTACGGCGGGACAGTACCGGGCCCGGCTCGTGCAGGACGGGGAGCCGTGCGCGGAAGCGCTGGTCACCCAGGGCACGCTCGACACGGCGGAACCGTTCTGGAGCCGCGCCAAGGCGCCCGACCTGCCCGCCGAACAGGACTGCTTCCTGCTGCCCGCGAACGCGCCCGGCTCGCTGTTCCCGGTGCCGCTGCTCGACGTGGTGGAACACCGGCACGACCCGGCCGTGTTCGGCTTCGCGGCCGGGCAGCCGTCGCGCGACGGACGCGTCGCGGGCTGGCTGCGGCTGGCCGACGGCGCCGACTGGGATCCGCTGAGCCTGCTGATCGCCACCGACCCGGCCCCGCCGGTGTCGCTCACCCTCGGCGTGACCGGCTGGGCGCCGACGCTGAGCCTGACCGCGTACGTGCGGCGGCTGCCCGTGCCCGGGCCGGTGCGTGTCGTCATGCACTCGAACGAGATCACCTCGGGGCGCATGGACGAGATCGTCGAGGTCTGGGACGACGGCGACAACCTGGTGGCGCAGGGCATCCAACTGGCCGCCGTACGGGTCTAGGGCAGCGGGACCACGTAGGAGTCGACCCGGGCGATCAGGCCGTCCCGGAACGTGAAGAGGTCGTTGAAGGCGAAGCGGAAGGGACCGTGGTCGACGGTCGCGCCCTGCCCCTCGCCGGTCGTGATGACGGTGGCGCCGTCCTCGTAGACGCGCTGCAGGTCGAGGGTGGGGCTGCCGGTGAAGGCCGGGTTCTCGATCTCGCCGTCGAAGTCACGCTTGCCGCGGGTGGTGCGGTGGCCGTGGATGACCCACTCGACGTCCTCGGTGAGGGTGGCCAGGATCCGGGCGTGGTCGCTGGTGCGGAAGCCGTCGAAGTACTGGGCGACCAGGTCGCGCTGTGCGGTCATCGTGTCTCCATCAGGTGGGTGGCCAAGGCGTCGAGGATGGCGGCCAGGCCGTCGGCGGCCTGGGTGGTGCGCAGTTCGGGAGGCAGTCGCTTCTGGTGGACGGTGAGGTCGGTGCCGCCGGGGGCCGGGCGCAGGGTCACGGTCGTGCGCAGGCCGGTACGCGGCTCGTCGAAGACCAGTTCGCGCGGCGGCGACACGGTCACGTAGACGAACGACAACCGGCCGGCCCGGCTGCCCGGGGCGACGGTGTCGAGCCGGAACGAGCCGCCCGGTCGCAGGTCGACGCGCACCGAGCCGGCGGGCACGGTGGCGTGCGACCCACCCCAGAAGGCTGCGATGCCGGTGGCCGAGGTGAAGGCCGCCCAGACCCGCTCGGGCGGGGCGGGCAGATGGCGCGAGGCGATGAGCTCGTCGCCGTGCAGGCGGGCGGTCACTGCGCCTCGAGATGCCGGGTGAGGACGTCGAGCCGGTCGTCCCAGACCCGCCGCTGCTCGTCGATCCAACCGCCGACCAGCGCCAGCTGATCGGCTCGCAGGCGGCAGGGGCGGCGAGTGCCCTCGCGGCGCTGCTCGACCAGGCCGCAACGGCGCAGCACGCCGACGTGGTGCGAAATGGCCTGCTGGGTCAGGGCGAAGGGCTCGGCCAGCTCGCTCACCGTGGCTTCCCCCCGAGCGAGCCGGCTGACCAGGGCCCGGCGCACGGGGTCGGACAGGGCGGCGAACGAGGCGTCCAGCTCGGAAGGGGGCATGCACCGCACTCTAATACAAGCGGTCGTTTGTGCAAACAGGCGTTTGTGCGACGAGGATGATCTCGGGTGTGATCGCCGCCTCCGGCTTTCCGTCCCCATCTCCGTACGAGAAGGACAGCGCCCGGCGCAGGTCGTGCAGCGTGCCGGTGCCGCGGCCCAGGTCGAGAACGCTGGTGGCGCCTAGCCGGGCGGCCAGGGCGGCGTAGAAGCGGTGGTCGTTGTCGGCCGGGTTCAGTTCGTCGTACGCGGCGGCGAAGTCGAGAGCATGCGTGCAGTGAGCCCGTCCCGAGGCGGACACGCAACGCGATTACGCGCGATAGGCTGCCACCCTGTGATCACTGTTGCCGGGCCGGACGACCGCCGGGGCGTCCTGGAAGCTCTCGTCGCCGCGTTCGTGAAAGATCCCGCACTGCGCAACGTCTTCCCCGACGACGACACGTACCCCCGCTACGCCGAGGCGTTCTTCGGCGCCTGCTTCGACAAGCGCGTCGGCCACCGCTCCATCTGGACGATCCAGGGCGGCGCCGCCACCGCCATCTGGGAGCCGCCCGGTGTCACGCACGCCGGTGGCGCGCTCGAGTCGGTGCTGCCGGCCGACGTGGTGGAGCGGGTCCGTGCGTACGACGAGGCGGTGCACGCCGCTCTGCCGAGCGAGCCGTTCTGGTATCTGGGCGTGCTCGGCACCCATCCCGACCACACCGGACGCCGCTGGGCGCAGGCCGTCATGCACGCGGGCCTCGACCGGGCCGCCGCCGACGGC
The DNA here is from genome assembly GCF_023717965.1 of Paractinoplanes hotanensis. NCBI lineage: Bacteria > Bacillati > Actinomycetota > Actinomycetes > Micromonosporales > Micromonosporaceae > Paractinoplanes > Paractinoplanes hotanensis. Next base: position 9,746 of record NZ_JAMQOL010000049.1, read on the forward strand.
CTGCCCGCCGTGCTGGAGACCAGCAACCCCGCCAACGTCGACTTCTACCGCCGGGCCGGCTGGCAGGTGACCGGCGAGATCGAGACTCCGCTCCCCACCTGGATCATGCAGCGCTGACCGAATTGTTAGACCCTCCCACCTTATGAAGGAGATCGCCGGGTTCTATCGGCGGCCGAGCGCGACCTCCGGCCCCGGGCGTCACCGAGACCAGCTGCCCGGCCTTCCGACCAGCCCTGCGAGGTCTGCTGATTCACAACTACACAGCCGAGGTTCAGGGCGTGCGATTCTCGGCCGGGCGGTGGTCGCCGGGTCGGCGTTGGCGGGCGCCACGCCCATAGTCGGGAAGAGCCATTCGGCCTCGGCCGGGGCCGGCAGCGCAGTGCCGTACATCTGGTGGACGACGGCCCGGCCGCCGGGGCGCAGGACCCGGCGGAAGCCCGGTCGAGCGGGGTGACGTGGACGAGCACGTCGCGGCACCAGATCAGATCGACCGGCCCGGAGGCGGCCGGCAGCTCCGTCGCCCGGCCCGCCGAGCGCGGCCACCAGCTCGTACAGCAGGTCAGGGCCATCTGCACGCCGGCCTCGACCGCGGGCTGGTGGCGGTAGAAGATGTCCAGGTCCATGACGGGTCACATTGCCGGGAGGCCGCCGATCTCTGCCACGACTGTTCGCGTCGCCGGGCTCGTTCCGGCGGGAGCGGCCCGAGTCGCCGTCGACGGGGTGGACGGGGTCGGGAAGACCACGTTCGCCGCCGAGCTGGCCGGGGCGCTGCGGGCCGGCGGCCGGGAGGTCGTTCAGGTGTCGGCCGACGACTTCCATCAGCCGCGGGCGGTGCGTCATCGGCGGGGGCGCCAGTCGGCCGAGGGGTTCTGGCTGGACAGCTATGACTATCCCGCGCTGCGGCGCACCGTGCTGGAGCCGCTCGGGCCCGGGGGTGATCGCCGCTTCCGGCGGGGCGTGCACGACCTTCGTACGGACGCGGCTCTGGATCTGGAGTGGGAGACCGCGCCGGACGACGCCGTGCTGATTGTGGACGGGCTGTTCCTGCACCGGGACGAGTTGCGCGGGTGCTGGGAGTTCACGATCTTCCTGGACGCGCCGTTCGAGGTGACCGTGCCGCGGATGGCCGCGCGGGACGGCTCGCACCCCGATCCGGGCCATCCGAGCCTGGCCCGGTACGTCGGCGGGCAGCGGTTGTATTTCGCGGCCTGCCGCCCGCAGGAACGGGCCGATGTGCTGATCGACCACTCGGATCCGGGCGCCCCCAGAATTGTTCGCCGGTGAGGTAGAAATCCGTCGGGCGGCTCCGTTCAACCGGTGACAGCACGAACGAGGACGGGAGACAGCAATGCCGAAGTACCTGCTCATCGTGGATCACCGGCCCGGTGCGGTCGAGACGCCGATGGACGAGTGGAAGCCGGGCGACGTCAAGGCGCACATGGACTACTACGGGGCGTTGCGCGAGGAGCTGCTCGACAGCGGGGAGCTGGTCGACCAGCACGCGCTGACCGGGCCCGAGTTCGCCAAGGAGGTCGTCAGCGACGGCGGCGCGCCCGTGGTCACCGACGGCGTCTTCCCGGAGTCGAAGGAGATGCTGGCCGGCTTCCAGCTCGTCGAGGTGGCCGACGAGCAGCGCGCCTTCGAGATCGCCGCCCGCATCTCGGCCGTGCCGGGGCCGGGCGGGGTGCCGCTGCAGCAGCCCATCGGCGTACGGCGGGTGATGGAGGCCGCCGACTTCGAGGCCCTCGGGTCCGAGCGGTGATCGACCTGCTGCGCGAGCTGACGCCGCAGGTCGTCGGCGTGCTCACCCACCGGTTCGGCGACTTCGAGTCGGCCGAGGACGCGGTGCAGGAGGCTCTGCTGGCGGCGGCCACCCGCTGGCCGGTGGACGGGACGCCGGCGAACCCGCGCGGCTGGCTGATCCAGACGGCGCAGCGCAAGGTGCTCGACCAGCTGCGCGGCGACCAGGCCCGGCGCCGCCGCGAGGTTCTCGCGGAACGGCGGGAAGCGGCCGGGTCTGCGGTGGACCGCGATGACACGCTCGATGTGCTCTTCCTGTGCTGTCATCCGGCTCTGAGCGACACGTCGGCCGTCGCGCTGACGCTGCGGGCGGTGGGCGGGCTGAGCACCGGGGAGATCGCGCGGGCGTTCTTCGTGCCGGAGAAGACCATGGGCCAGCGGATCAGCCGGGCCAAGCAGCAGATCCGCGCGTCGGGCGCGCCGTTCGGCGGGGCGCCGCGGCTGGGGGCGGCCCTGCGCGTCCTCTACCTGATCTTCAACGAGGGGTACGCGAGCAGCGCCGGGACGACCGTGCATCGGGTCGGGCTTGCGGCGGAGGCGATCCGGCTGGCCCGCCTGGTGCACGATCGGCTGCCGGAGGACGGCGAGGTGGCCGGCCTGCTCGCGTTGATGCTGCTCACCGACGCGCGGCGCCTGGCCCGTACGGATGCCGGGGGTGACCTGGTGCCGCTGGCCGAACAGGACCGGACGCGGTGGGACGCCGGCCGGATCAAGGAGGGCACGGCCGTCCTGGACGCGGCGTTCCGGCGCGGCCGGGTCGGCGAATATCAGCTGCAGGCGGCGATCGCGGCGCTGCACGACCGGGCCGCCTCGGTCGACGCCACGGACTGGCCGCAGATCGCCGCCCTGTACGGGATCCTGGAACGGATCACGGGCAGCCCGGTGGTGGCGCTGAACCGGGCGATCGCGGTGGCCATGGTCGACGGGCCGGCGGCCGGGCTCGCCCTGGTCGACAGCGTTTCCATGAACGAACACCATCGGGTCCCGGCGACCCGCGGGCACCTGCTCGAGCTGGCCGGCGACCACGCGGGGGCGGTGGCGCAGTACCGGCTGGCCGCGGCGGCGACGGCCAGCGAACCCGAGAAGCGGTACCTGACGATCCGGGCCGCGACCTTGACCTTGACCCTCGGGCAAGGCCGAGGGTGACTCGTGCCGGTCGCGGTGACCGGCACGAGGAGGATGTCGCGGTGGGGCTGCTGACGATCGGGGCGTTCGCCCGCGCGGCGGGGCTGACGCCCAAGGCGCTGCGGCTGTACGACGAGCTGGGCGTGCTGGCGCCGGCCGCGGTCGACGCGGAATCGGGCTACCGGTTCTACGACCCGTCGCAGGTGGCGCACGCCCGGCTGGTCGCGCAGCTGCGCGAGATCGGGATGCCGCTGGCCGAGATCCGGGAGGTGTGCGCGCTGCCGCCGGCGGAGGCCGCGGACGCCGTCGCCGGGTTCTGGCAGCAGGTCAGCGCCGACACGGCGGCTCGCGCCCGGCTGACGTCCGCCCTCGTCGAGCATCTGTCGGGGAAGGACACCACCATGAGCGACTACCGTTTCGCCGCGGGCATCGACCCGGGCGTCGGGCGCGACACCAACGAGGATCAGGCGTACGCGGGTGAGCACCTGGTCGCCGTGGCCGACGGCACGCGGGGACCGTTCGGGGCGGCCGCCGCGGCGGCCGCGATCGAGGCGCTGAAACCGCTGGAGCTGACGGCCGGCCCGGGCGCGGAACTGCTGACGGCGCTGGCCTCGGCGGTCACGGCGGCCGACCGTACGGTGCGGGGCCTGAGCCCGGACGACGAGCCGGTGACCACGCTGACGGCCGTGCTGCGGCGCGGGTCGCAGCTCGCGCTCGTGCACATCGGCGACACCCGGGCCTACCTGCTGCGCCACGGCGGGCTGTCGCTGCTGACCCAGGACCACACGTGGGTGCAGACGCAGGTCGAACAGGGCAAACTGTCCGCGTCGGAGGCGGCCGGGCATCCGCAGCGGGCGCTGCTCGTGCGGGCGCTGGGCTGGGGCGAGGGCGTCGAGGCCGACCTGGCCCTGCGGACGGCCCTGCCCGGCGACCGGTATCTGCTCTGCTCGGACGGGCTGTCGGCGGTCGTGCCCCGGGACACGCTGCGGGCGGTGCTCACCTCGGCGCAGTCCCCGGACGAGGCTGTCGGGCAACTGATCGCCGCTGCCCGCGAGGCCGGCGCGCCGGACAACATCGCGTGCGCCGCTTACTTCAGCACCGCTTAAGTGTCGGCGAGCAGAATTAAATAGACCTTACGCGTACGCGTTGAGACCGTGACCGCATGACTCTGAGCGGCCTCCACGTCCCGTTGATCACCCCGTTCGCCCCGGACGGCACCGTCGACCTGCCCGCGCTGGAGCGCCTGGCCGCCGACGTGCTCGACGCCGGGGCGAGCGGCGTGGTCGCGCTCGGCACCACCGGCGAGCCGTCGTCGCTGACCCCCGCCGAGCGCGCGTCCGTCCTCACCGTCCTCGCCGACGTCTGCCGCGACGCCCAGCTGATAGTGGGCGCCAACGACGCCGGCGCACTACGCGCAGCGCCCGCGTCGGCCACGGCCGCGCTGACTCTCGTGCCCCCGTTCGTCAGGCCCGGCGCCGACGGGGTGGTCGCCCACCTGACGGCCCTGGCCGCCGAAAGCCCGGTGCCGCTGGTGATCTACCACGTCCCGTACCGCACGGCCCAGCCCCTGACGGCGGACGCCGTCCGCCGGCTGGCCGCGATCCCGGGCGTGGCCGGCATGAAGCTGGCCGTCGGCGGCATCGACGCCGACACGATCACCCTGATGGCCGACCCGCCCGCCGGCTTCGCAATCCTGGGCGGAGACGACGCTTTCATCTCCCCGCTGCTGGCACTGGGCGCCCACGGCGGCATCCTGGCCTCGGCCCACCTCGCCACCGCCGAATACGCCGCACTGACGCGCGCCTGGGAACCGGCCCTCGGTCACCGTCTGGCCCGGCTGTCGGCAGCCCTGTTCGCCGAGCCCAACCCCACGGTCATCAAGGGCGTCCTGTACGCACAGGGCCGCATCGCCACCCCGGACGTACGCCTCCCCCTGCTCCCCGCCGCACCGGAGTCCGTGCGGGCGGCGCTGGATCAGGCGGGCCAGGGCTGGTCCGTCTCGACCGGGGCGGTGTAGTCGACGCCGGGGACGTCGAAACCGTACAGGGACCGGAACTGGCGGCGGAACCAGGCGATGTCGGCCACCTCGTCCACCGTGGCCGGAGTGAGTACGGCCCAGCGCTGGGCCACCTCGGCCTGCACCGCCGGGTCGAGCTCCCAGCGGTCCAAGCGGATCCGGCCCTCGTCGTCGAGATCCGGCGGGGCCGCGCCGGTCAGCTGGTCCCAGAGCTGCACCGACTGCTCCAGCGGGGACCGCATGCGGTCGCCCAGCACGCTGCGCAGCAGGCTGACGTAGAGGGCGATCCCGGGGATGGCCGTCGACGCCTGGGTGACGGCCGCGCCGTTGACCGACGTGAACGCCCGGCCGCCGACAGGGGTCAACCGCTCGGTGAGGGCGGCTGCGGTGTTCTCCAGGTCGACCTTGGCGGCGCCGATCGTGCCGTCGCGGTAGACGGCCGAGGTCAGCTTCGACCCGATGTAGGACAGGGCCACGGTGGTGAACCCGTCGCGCAGCAGGCCGCGGGCGGCCAGCGCCTCGATCCACCACGACCAGTCCTCGCCGCCCATCACCTTGACCGTGGCCGCCGCCTCCTCCTCGGTGGCGGGCTGGGCGGTCACCTCCCGCAGTTCGGGGCGGCCGTCGCGGTCGAAGGCCAGGGTCCGGGTGGTGTGCTCGGCGCCCAGCGGCTTGATGACCGACTGGTAGGTGGTGCCGCTGCGGGGGTCGGTGCGGCGGGGCGCGGCGACGCTGTAGATCAGGACGTCGAGGCCGCCGAACCGGTCGGCGATCAGGTCGAGCGCCTGCCGCTTGGTGGTGTCGGCGAAGGCGTCGGCGTTGAGGAAGGTGAACGCCGGCGACAGCTTCGCGGTGGCGATCGTGCGGTACCAGCCGGCGGTTGCCGTGCGGCGGCCGGGCGGTTGTTCGAACGCGATCCCGATGCCCTCGATGCCGTGGCGGGTCAGGCCGGCCACGGTGGCTGCCAGTCCGTACCCAGCGCTCGAGCCGATCACCAGGGCGGTCGGCTTCTTGCCCGGCGCCCGGGCCGCGCCGAGTTGCTCCCGCATGTCGGCGACCGTGCGGAAGCAGCCGGCGGGGTGCGAGTCGACCAGCAGGAAGCCTCGACCGGCGGGGCTGACGATGCGTTCGGACACGGGCGGCCTCTCAGCGGGGAACGCGGTACCAGACGGAGGGGATCGGTCCCGGCGTCGACGAGATCTCTTCCAGGGGCACGGCCCGGCCGCCGGGGTGGCGGAACAGCGGGGTGCCGTCGCCGAGCAGGACGGGAGCGACGAACACCAGGATCTCGTCGAGCAGGCCGGCGGTCAGGCACTGGGCGGCCACGTCGGCGCCCAGGACGTTGACGTAGCGGTCGCCGGCGGCGGCCCGGGCCGCGGTCACCGCTTCGCGCAGGCCGGTGACGAACGTGGTGCCGGGGACGGGGCTGTCCGGCGGGTTGTGGGTCAGCACGAACTGCGGGCCCGACCACAGGCCGCCGAAGGCGCCCTCCTGGTCGGTGCCCTCGTTCGGGTCGTTGCCGAAGAACGTGCGGGCGCCGGTCAGCAGGGAGCCGATCTGCTGCCACAGTCCGTCGGCCACCGCGTGCGGGCCGGTGTCGGGCAGCTCGGCCATCCAGGTCATGTCGCCGTCGGGGCCGGCGATGAAGCCGTCCAGGGACATCGTCGCGGAGTACAGAAGTTTCGCCATGGTTGTTGAGACGGTCGCGGCGCCGGAAACTGATCGGCCGCGTCAGGAGCGGCGGCGCCGGCCCAGCAGCACCGCGCCCGCGCCCACGACCAGCAACAGCACGCCGCCGAGCAGCAACGGCATCGTGGCCGCGCCGGTGATCGGCAGGCCGCCACCACCACCGCCGTCACCGTCACCGGGCGCGGGCGCCGCGGTGCCGCCCGTCGGGGACGGGGACGGGCTGGGCGACGGCGACGCGGGCGGTGCGAGGCCGGTCAGGTCGGCCACGTAGCTGGTCTTGTCGTTGTCCGGGTTGATCGTGTTCACGAACCATTCGCTGCCGGCGAAGTTGGACGGCGAGTCGAAGACGTACAGCTCGACCGGCACCTTCGTGCCGCGCCACGGGGAGTTGGCGGCGATCGGGACCGTACGCTTGATCTCGGTCTCCTGCCCGGGGGCGAGCGCCTGCCGCACCGTGCACTGGTTCTTGCCGCTGGTGAACCGGCACGACGCGCCCGGCCCGACGCCGGTCCCGTGCCAGTTCGTCACCGGGAACGTCTCGTGATAGGTGAACTTCGTCGTCGTCTGCGGACCGTAGTTGTGCAGCACGACCGTGTAGGTGACCGCTTCCTCAGCGACCGTCAGATCCTTCACGGCGATGCCCATGTCGGCCGACCCGGCCACGGTGCTTTCCCAGCTGCGGGTGTTGTCGACGGGCCAGTCCTCCTGGCCGCCTTCGACGTCGAACGTCAGCGTGAACGGCAGCTTCGTGCCGATCGGGGTGTCCTGGCCGACCAGGAGCTCGATCGGGAAGACGAGCGACGTGAACATGCTGCCGGCCGGCGGCTGTTCGGTGGAGGTGCAGGTCAGGACGCCGTCCGCCAGGTCGCAGGGGCCGGACGACTCGCCCTCGCCGGGGGCGTAGGTGACACCGGCCGGGATGGTGAGCTTGACGGCGAGGCGGGACGGATCGATCGGCAGGGTGTCCCCGCCCGTGGTCGAGGCGTCGGCGCGCAGCGTCAGCTTCCACGTGTAGCCCTGCGGGAACTCGGCCGGTGCGAAGATCTCACGCACGCCGGAGTGGACGGGCTCGGCATGGGCGGGGGTGGCGGCGACACCCCCGAGGACGACGGTGAAGCCGAGCACGCTGGCGATACGGCGGAGGATCACCGCCGGAGGTTAGCAGGGCTCGACGCCGTACGGCGCCCCCGATCAGATCCTGCGACGGCGACCCACCAGCCGGGCGAACGCGCCGGTGATCGGCAGACCGCGATCGCGCTCATCCGATTTGGCGCTAATTCCGGATGGTGAATCGGGTGCGCTCCCAAGTTTCGGGGTCATGACAGCAGGGTTACGTTCCGGCAATGGCGATGAAAGCGCTTTCAAAGGCGACCATCTATCAGGTCGCCCAGCTCGCGGGCGTCTCCATCGCCACTGTCTCGCGGGCTCTGCGCGACTCCGACCTGGTCACGGCCGAGACGCGGGAGCGGGTGCGGAGTGCCGCCCGCGAGCTGAACTTCACCCCCAGCCGGCCGGCCCGGTCGCTGGCGGAGGGCCGTCACGCCGCCAACGGCATCGTCTTCCCCGACCTGATCGGTCCCTACTACGCCGAGGTGGTGCTGGGGTACGAGGCGACCGCGGCCGCCTCGGGCAGCAGCGTGCTGATCCTGGCCACCAACGGGCGGCCCGACGCGGCGGCCGCGGTTCGCGAGCTGGCCGGGCGGGTCGACGGGCTCACCGTGATGGGCCGCACCGTCGACGACGAGGTGGTGGCCGGGATCGCGAGCGCCGGGCTGCCCGTCGTGCTGCTGGCCCGCGACCCGGTCGACGGCGTGGACACCGTGCGGGCCGGCAACTCCGGCACGGCGCGGGCCCTGGCCGAGCACCTGGTCGGGCACGGGCACCGCACGATCACGTTCCTGGGCGACCCGGACGAGTCGCCCGACGTCGCCGGCCGGTACGCCGGTGTGCGGGCCGGGTCGAAGGGGGCGCGGCTGACCCTCGTACGCGGGAAGGGTCTTGACCTTGATTCGGGCCGGCGCGCCGCGGAGCAGCTGCTGACCCACGAGAAGCCGGACGCCGTGATCTGCGCGAACGACGAGGTCGCGCTGGGCGTGCTGCTCGCCGCGAGCGAACACGGCCTGCGCGTGCCCGAGGACCTGGCCGTGACCGGCTGGGACGACCTGCTCGCGGCCCGGTTCGCCGGACTGACCACAGTGCGGCAGCCGATGCGCGAGCTCGGCGCGACCGCCGCCCGCTGGCTGAACCGGCGGATCGACGAGAACAGCGGAGAACAGAACAGGACAGCCGCCCGCCGCCGGATCCTGGCCACCGAGCTGGTGATCCGGCAGAGCTGCGGGTCGCACGAGGAGGTGCGTTCATGAGACAGCGATGGCTGGCCGTGGCAGCGTCCGCGGCCCTGATGGTGAGCGTGACCGCGGGATGCGGCCGCGACGACAGCGGCGGCGGCGAGACCGCCCGGTCCGTGGCGGAGGGCAAGGCCACCGGCGAGATCACCGTGTGGGCGATGGGCACCGAGGGCGAGAAGCTCGGCGAGTTCGCGAAGGCGTTCACCGCGGAGAACCCGGAGGCCACGGTGAACGTGACCGCGGTGCCGTGGGACTCGGCCCAGCAGAAGATCTCGAGCGCGATCGCGGCCGAGCAGACCCCGGACGTGTCGATGATCGGCACGACCATGCAGGGCGAGTTCGCCACGACGGGAGCGCTCGACCCGACCCCGGCCGACCTGTTCGGTAAGGACGTCTTCTTCCCGGGCGCTTGGGACACCACGGTCGTCGACGACACGTCGTACGGCATTCCCTGGTACGTCGAGACGCGCGGCATCTTCTACCGGACCGACCTGGCCCGGAAGGCCGGCTTCCCGGACGGCCCGAAGACGTGGGAGGACCTGACGGCGTTCGCGAAGGCGTTGCAGGACAAGGCCGGCGCCAAGTGGGGCATCAACCTGCAGCCCGGCAAGACCGGCAGCTGGCAGTCGATCCTGCCGTTCGGCTGGTCCAACGGCGCTTCCCTCGAGTCCGACGGGAAATGGACGTTCGACACGCCGCAGATGGCCGAGGCGCTGACGTACTACCAGTCGTTCTTCAAGAACAAGCTGTCCCCGGCCGACCTGCCGCAGGGCGCGCTCGAGCCCGCGTTCGTCAAGGGCGAGATCGGCGCGTTCATGTCCGGGCCGTGGCACGTGGGCATCCTCAACGAGCAGGGCGCCAAGGGAAAGTTCGCGGTCGCGCCGATGCCGGCCAGGCAGTCGTCGACCTCGTTCATCGGCGGCAGCAATCTGGCGGTGTTCAAGGACGCCGAGAACCGGGACGCCGCCTGGAAGTTCCTGGCCTGGCTGAGCAAGCCCGACGTCCAGGTGAAGTGGTACCAGGCGGTCAACGACCTGCCGGCCGTGCAGTCGGCCTGGGACGACCCGGCGCTGGCCGATGACCCGATGCTCAAGGTGTTCGGCACCCAGCTCGAGTCGGCCAAGGCGCCGCCGTCGTTCCCGACCTGGACCCAGCTGGCCGCGACGTTCGACGTCGAGGCCGAGAAGGTGTGCGTCGCCGGGGCCGACCCCGCGGCCGCGCTGAAGGCGGTGCAGAGCCAGGCCGAATCCATCGGCACCGGCTCGTGACCGCGGTCCTGACGCGGCCCGCGGAGGCGGGCCGCGTCGCCCCGGCCGGTAAGCGGCGCCGGAAATGGGCCAGCTGGTCCTTCGCGGCCCCGTTCACCGTGCTGTTCCTGGTGTTCGCGCTGCTGCCGGTCATCGCCTCGCTGGTGATGAGCGTGACCGACATGCGGGCCACGGATCTGCGGACGCCGCTGTCGGTGAACTTCGTCGGCCTCGACAACTACACGAGGCTGTTCTCCGACGACCTGTTCGTCCGCTCGGCGATCAACACGCTCGTCTTCGTGGGTCTGGGCGTGCCGCTGACCATCGTGGCCGCCATGGCCGCCGCCAACGGGCTCAACTCGGGCCTGATCCGGTTCCGGGCGCTGTTCCGGGTCGGCTTCTATCTGCCCGTGGTCACCAGCATCGTGGCCATCGCGGTGATCTGGCGGTTCCTGCTCGACCCCGAGGCCGGCCTGGTCAACAATCTGCTCGCCCAGGCCGGCATCACCGGGCCGAACTGGCTCGGGGACACCAGCACGTCGCTGGGCTCGATCATCGTGATGGCCGCGTGGCGCAACTTCGGCTCGCTCATGGTGATCTTCCTGGCGGCGCTGCAGGGCATACCCACCGACCTGTACGAGGCCGCGCGGCTCGACGGCGCGGGCCGGTGGCAGCAGTTCCGGCGGATCACGCTGCCGCTGATGCGCCCGGCCCTGCTGTTCGGCGCGGTCATCACCGGCATCGGCTACCTGCAACTGTTCGAGGAACCGCTGGTGATGACCCAGGGCGGGCCGCTCAGCTCGACGCTGTCGGTCAGCTACCACATCTACAACCAGTTCGGGTTCGGCAACTACGGCTACGCCGCGGCGGCCTCGTACGTGCTGTTCGTGGCCATCGTCGCCCTGTCCGTGCTGCAGTTCCGGCTGCTGGGGAGCCGTGATGACTAGAGACCGCATCGCCAGGTTCTCGCTGTACGCCATCCTGGTGGCCGGGCTGCTGGTGGTCGTGGGCCCGTTCCTGTGGATGCTGCTGTCGTCGTTCAAGACCGAGGCCGAGATCCGCTCGGTGCCGCCGACCTGGTGGCCGTCCACGTGGTCGCTCGGCAACTACCGCGACCTGTTCGACCGGCTCGACTTCCCGCAGTACTTCGCCAACTCGGCGATCGTGGCCGTGCTGGTGACGCTGGGGAACCTGCTGTTCTGCTCGCTGCTCGGGTACGCCCTGGCCAAGCTCGACTTCCCCGGGCGCAAGGCGCTGTTCCTGGTCGTGCTGGGCATGCTCATGGTGCCGGGCATGGTGACCTTCGTGCCGCAGTTCGTGCTCGTGTCGAACATGGGACTGGCCAACTCGTACGCGGGCCTGGTGCTGCCGTTCCTGGCCGGGCCGTTCGGCGTGTTCCTGATGCGCCAGTTCCTGCTCGCGATCCCGGACGACCTGATCGAGGCGGCCCGGGTCGACGGGGCCGGCGAGTGGCGGATCTTCTGGCGGGTCGTGCTGCCGCTGTGCAAACCGGCCCTGGCCACCCTGGGGATCCTGACGTTCCTCAGCTCGTGGAACAACTTCCTGTGGCCGCTCGTGGTGGCCACCACCGACGACAAGTACACGCTGCCGGTGGCCCTCGCGCTCTACGCCATCGGGCAGAACCGCATCTACTACGGCCTGCTGCTCGCGGGCGCGGTCGTCGTCGTGCTGCCCGTCCTGATCGTCTTCCTGGCGCTGCAACGCCACTTCATGCGCGGCATCGCCACCACCGGACTCAAGTAGGAGCGTTCTCATGCGACGACTGCTCGTACCCCTCCTCGCCTTGGCGATGATCCTGAGCGGGACCCAGGTGGCGCAGGCCGCGCCCGACCCGCTGCGCACCTACGCCAAGGACACCTGGAAGTCGCTGGTCGCCATGACCGACCCCGCGACCGGCCTGGTCGCCGACAACATCCCGGGGGACCTGTCCGCGCCGGACGCCTACACCTCGCCCACCAACATCGGCGGCTACCTGTGGTCGGCTGTCGTGGCACGGGAACTGGGTCTGATCTCGTCGCGGGAAGCCACCCAGCGGGTTGATCGCACCCTGACCACGCTCGCCGCGCTGCGCCACCACGACGAATCGGGCATGTTCTACAACTGGTACGACCCGCACACCGGAGCGGTGCTGACGGTGCTGCCGGACGGGACCGCGGTGACGCCCTTCCTGTCCAGCGTCGACAACGGGTGGCTCGCCGCGGCGCTCCAGGTCGTGGAGGGCGCCTTCCCGTCGCTGCGCGGCAAGGCGGCACGGGTGCTCGACCGGATGGACTTCGGGTTCTTCTTCAACCCCGCCGCCGTCTCCCCCATCGGCACGCGCGGGCTGATCCGCGGCGGCTTCTGGGACACCCAGCCGCCCGGGTGCTCGGTGGCTTCTCCGGCCGACGGCGTCTGGTTCACCTGCAACCACTACGACATCACGGTGACCGAGCCGCGGATGGCGACCTATCTGGGCATCGGCTCGGGGCAGATCCCGGCCACCGCGTACTTCGACACCATGCGCACCCTGCCCGACAGCTGCGACTACTCGTGGCAGGAGATGCAGCCGCGGGGCTTCACCACCACCCACCTGGGCCGGCAGGTCTACGAGGGCTCGTACCGCTACCGGGGCATCACGTTCGTGCCGTCGTGGGGCGGCGACATGTTCGAGGCGCTGATGCCCGACCTGTTCGTGCCCGAGGCGGCGTGGGGTCCGCGCAGCTGGGGCCGCAACCACCCGGCGACGGTGGCCGCGCAGATCGAGCACGGGCTGAACGACGCCGGGTACGGCTACTGGGGGTTCTCGCCGGCGTCGAACCCGTTCGGCGGGTACGGGGTGTACGGCGTGGACGCCATGGGCATGGACACCGACGGCTACCCGTCCGACGTCGAGGGCGGCAAGTACGACGCCGGCTTCGGTGACTGCCGTCCGGCCGGGCCGCCCGCCGTCTACGGTGACGGTGTGGTCACGCCGCACGCGGCTTTCCTGGCTCTGCCGTACGCGCCCGGGCCCGTCCGCGCCAACCTGGCCAAGATGAAGAACAACCTCGGTGCGTACGGACCGGGCGGGTTCTACGACGCGGTCGCCGTGCGCTCGGGCACCGTCGCCCAGCGGTATCTCTCCCTCGATCAATCGATGATCATGGGAGCTTTGGGTAACTACCTGGCCCAGGACGTCATCAAGAAGGCGTTCGTGACGCCGCGGTTCGAACGGGCCGTGAGGCCGCTGCTCGCCCGCGAGACGTTCAACGTGCCGGCCGGGCAGCGGCTGCCGCAACTGGGAGGTCGATGAATGACGATCGAGGACCAGGCCCGGTCCCGCTGGGCCACCCTGATGGGCGGCGGCGGGGCTCAGGACCGTACGCCGGGAAAGCCGCAACAGTCGACGCTGCCCGCACCCACCGGGGTCTTCGCGGTCAGCGGCCGGGGCCAGGTCAGCGTCTCGTGGGACGCGGTGCCGGGCGCCATCGGCTACGCGGTGCACCGGGCCGACTCGGCCGACGGGCCGTTCGAGGTCGTCGACCACGGCGGCGGCGACGTCCTGGCCGTGCCCCACGGGCCCTACGCCGACACCACGGCCGGGCGGGGCGGCTGGTACGCGGTCGCCGCCCTGGAGACGGTGACCGCGCTCGGGCCGGTGTCCACCCCGGTGCCCGCCGTCGACATCTCGCAGCCGCCGATGGTGACCGTCAACGTCGGAGCGGACACCTCACCCCTGCCGCGCGTGTGGGAGGCGATGGTCGGCTCGGAGCACCTGTCGCATCTGCTGTCGACCGAGGTCACCGGCGGGCGCCTGATCGGCGAGGAACTGGCCGAGGCGCTGCGGCGCGTCCACGACGAGCTGGGCGTGCGGACGGTGCGCGCGCATCACATCCTCGGCGACGACGTGGGGGTCTACCGCGAGGTCGGCGGCGAGCCGGTGTACGACTTCAGCCGGGTCGACCGCATCTACGACGCCGTCCGGTCGATCGGGATGACGCCGGTCGTCGAGTTCGGCTACATGCCCCGCGACCTCGCCCGGGACCCGTCGCAGACGGTCTTCACGTATCAGGGCGTCATCTCGCCGCCGCGCGACTGGGACCGCTGGTACGACCTGATCCGGGCGTTCACGGCGCACGTCGTCGACCGCTACGGGCTCGACGAGGTGCGCTCGACCTGGTGGTTCGAGGCGTGGAACGAGCCCAACCTGTCGGTGTTCTGGTCGGGCACGACCGAGGAGTACTGGAAGCTGTACGAGCTCACCGCGCGAGCGGTGCGCGACGTCGACCCCGGCCTGCGGGTGGGCGGCCCGGCCACGGCTGCGGTGGGCTGGGTCGAGGACACGCCCGCCACGGCCGGCTTCCTCTCCACCCACGTGTACGGGACGCTGCCGCTCGACCTGCGCCCGCTGGCCGGCGACCGTCCGCTGCTGTGGACCGAGTGGGGCGTCACCGCCACCCACGGCAACCCGATCAACGACACCGTGTTCGCGGCGGCGTTCCTGCTCAAGGGCATGCACTCGGCGGCCGGGCGGATCGAGGCGCTCGCACCCTGGGTGGCCAGCGACCACTTCGAGGAGCTGGGCCGCCCGCAACGGCTGTTCCACGGCGGCTTCGGGCTGCTCACCGTGGGCAACCTGGCCAAGCCGAAGTTCTGGGCGCTGTCGCTGGCGGCCCGGCTCGGCCCCGAGGAGCTGCCGGTGTCGCTGTCCGGCGACGGCGCGAACAGCCTGGTCTCGGCGTGGGCGTCCCGCTACGACGACGGCGGAACCGGGGTGCTGCTGTTCAACAGCACCCTCGACCACAGCCGGACCGCCGGCGAACCCCACCTGCACCGTCGGGTGGTGCTGCGGCCCGGCCTGACCGTGCCGCACCGGCTGCGGATGTGGCGGGTCGACCGGACCCACGGGAACATCGCCGCCCAGTTCGACGGCGAGTGGCCGTCGCCCGCGCAGTGGGAGGCCCTGGCCGAGGCGGACCACCTGGACGAGTCCGAGCCGCCGCGGCGGGTCGCGCCGGGCGAGGACGTCACTCTGGAACTGCCCAACCCGGGCATCGTGTTCCTGGAGTTCCGGCCTACTCCGACCAGGACCGGGTGACCGTCAGGTTCTCCTGCCACCGGCGGCGGGCAGCCGCCGGCCCGTGACGGAAGCGCTCGACGAAGCTTTCGCACCGGGCCACGGCCGCCCGCTGCCGGCGCGCCCACGAGGGACGCACCCCGTACCCGCCGAACAGGTCGTCCAGGTCGGCGACGGCCCGCGGGTGGTGGCGCCGGACGATCCACTCGCACCAGGCGAGATCCTCGATCGGGTCGCCCGGGTGCGCCCACTCCCAGTCCAGCAGCCCGGTGACCCGGAACGTGTCCTGGTCGAACAGCATGTTGTTGGGCCCGAAGTCGCCGTGCACCACGACCCAGCCGGTGCCGGCCGCGGCGCCCGGGAAGACCCGGCCCACATCGACCTGCTGGAGCCGCCGCAGCAGTTCCCCGCACGACCGCAGCACCGGACGGGCCAGTCCCTCGTCGATCAGGTCCTGGCCGTGCAGGCCGGGCAGCTGCTCGAGCTCGAGGGCGCCCTCGGGCACGCCGAGCACCTTGGGCACGGGGATGCCCGGCGGGAGCCGCTCGAGCAGGCTCAGCTCGGTGCCCCGGCGCAGCGCCTCGTCGATGCCGCCCTGGTAGCGCTTGACCACCACGGCCCCATCGCCGCGGGTGTCGTTCGTGTAGCCGTGCCGCAGTGGCCGCACCGCCCCTCCCCTGCCGCTCGTCGTGTGCCTGTGGGTGCCCGGCGATCGTACGACCTGCGCCTTCCGGCTTTCTCCCGCCGCCGTCCTGCCGCCTCTCGCCTACGTCCGGGCGGTTCGCCTCCGCGCCGTGTGATGGCGGGGTCGCGTCGCCTCCGCGCTTAGGTTCGAGCTGGTGGGCCCTGGCCGATCCGTTCCGAGGCGAACGCGATGCCGCCGCGCCAGTAGCCGAGCGCCTCGATCCACCAGGTCAAGCCGGCTGCGGCGTACGGCGCTGTCTGTTCCGGGGCCGTCGCCGGGTCGGTGGCGCCTTCCAGCACGAAGTCGTACGGGCGGTTCACCCGGCGCGGCCGGTGGGCCGACTCGCCCCGCACGAAGGCGACCGTCGCGGCGAACTCGTCGAGGGGGACGTTGCGTTCACGCTGGTTCTCGTAGATGGGCATGGCACCGTCGAAGCGGGCGGCCCGGCGCAGACCCGGGCGGTGCGGCCAAAGCCCCCCGCACCAGATCGGAATCCGGCCGGCGCCCCACTCCGCCCACAGTGCCGTGAGCCGGTCGATCCGCTCGTCGAGGGCGCGGCCGCGTGCCCTCAGGCCGGCGTCGAGGCCGAAGTCGGTGAACTCCCGGTCGAGCGAGCCGATGATCGGCAGCACGGTGAGCCGCCCACCGGACAGGACGTTCAGGGCGGCCGTCTCCTGGGCGACGTCCTGCACCTGCCGCCGGGGCAGCACGACCGTGAGGACGATCCGCACCCGCTCGGTGGCCGCCGCGATCGCCGACGCCGCCACCACCGCGTTCGTGACCGGCCAGTCCGGGTCGTGATAGAGCAGGTGGTCCCACAGATGCACGCCGTCCCACCCGTGCCGCTCGGCCGCGATCCCCAGCTCGACGATCCGCCGGACGTCCCCGAACTCCCCGACCGTCGGCAGACCCACGGCGTACTTCAGTCCCATGCCCGCACCCTACTGACGCCCAGCTCTGTCTCCGCGGGCCCCTCACGGCACAGCCCGGAAAACGTTCCCGAGCATGGCGCTTTGCTCGGCTCACGCACGGCGGATTCACCGGCTCGCCCCGACAACGTGCCTTGGGCGGTCATCGCTCCCGGCGCGGCGGAGGTTCGGTCGGTGGAGTGCCGCGCGAAGCGCTGGGCCGTGCGGCCAGGGTGGCCGAGTCGGCGCAGGGCGCGGCGGGGTGGTCAGGCCGGGGGCCGCGCGGCCAGGGTGGCCGGGTCGGCGTAGGACCCGGCCGGCGGTCAGTCGGTGGCGCCCGGGTCGGCGGGGCGCCAGGCGCGGCGGCGGCCGGAGCGGACGGCGGCGGCGACGATGCCCAGGAGCAGCACGACGCCGCCGCCGATCGCGGCGAACAGCATGGCGTTGCGCTGGGACTGCTCGCGGCGGGCGGCCAGCGCGACGGCGGCCGGGTCGTTGGCCCCCATCCGCTCGGGAACCGGCTCGGCGCGGCCCTCGGTGTTCAACGTGGCGGTCAGCGCCCGGTAGGGGTTGAGCGCGCCCAGCCCGTACTCGGCGCTCGAAGCACCACCCGGCGCCAGGTCGGCCGTGGCGACGATCCGCTGCCGCACCCCGGCCGGGGTGATCGCCGGGAAGCGCTGCTTGAGCAGGGCCGCCGTGGCCGACACGAACGGCGTGGCGAAACTGGTGCCGCTGACCGACGCGTGCCCGGAGACCCGGTTGGCCACCGTGACCGGCTCGCCGATCGCGACCAGGTCGACATAGTCGCCGCGCTGGGAGAACGACGCGCGCACGCCGCTGCTGGTGATCGCCCCGACCCCGATCACGCCCGGGTAGCGGGCCGGGAACGGGTCGGGGTTGCCGTCGTCGGGGCCGCCCTTGTTGCCGACGGCGGCCACGACGACCACGCCGGCCGCGATCGCCCGGGCCACCGCCGCCTTCACGTCGCCGTTGTTCTCGGTCATCACGAGCGAGAGGTTGATCACGTCGGCGTCGCCCTCGTCGACCGCCCAGTCGATCGCGTCGGCGAACTGGGCCGGGCTTCCGCGATCGCCCACCACGTCGCCGCCGATCTCGAGCTGCTCGCTGATCCGCACCGGGACGATCACCGCGTCGGGCGCGAGCCCCTGGAAGCCGGTGTTGCCGGCCGGCGCGGCCCCGATGATGCTCGCCACCGCCGTGCCGTGGCCGGCGCAGTCCTGCCGGCCGGACTGCTCGCCGTGCAGGAAATCGGCCCCCTCGTCGACACGTCCGCGCAGCTGGGGATGCTCGGCGTCGACGCCGGAGTCGATCACGGCGACGCGCACGCCGGCGCCCGTGGCGAACCCGGCGAGCCGCTTGGGGTCGTACACCTGGTCTTCGGTCGGAACGCCCGCGGCGACCGGCGCCGCCGCACCCGGCTGCTCACAGACCACCGCCGCGCGGGCCGGCGCGGGGACCGTCAGCACCGCGACGAGCACCGCCCCGGCAGCGGCCGGCCGACGCCAGTCCATCGAACACCTCCGCACCTGTGGCAGCGATTCGCATGGATGGTATCGAGGGGGTGCGACAACCCCTGTTGTGCGTCCAGGGATCACACAGTTAGGTTGTGGAAACCATCTGCGGCGTCGTGAGGGAAACCGGTGAGATTCCGGTGCGGTCGCGCCACTGTGAACGAGGGTTCCGCTCTCGTGAGTCAGGACGCTCACCCGTCGCAGCCTGTCATCCGGGACGCGTCATCCCGCAAGGAGGTTCCTGCCATGCCCAAGGCCACGACCGCAGGTCACGTGAGCACCCCCGTTGTCACCCCGCGGCTGCTCTGGACGGCCCTGACCGTCGTCGCGTTCATGCTGCTCGTCACCTACCTGGTCGCGTTCGACCAGGGTGCGGTGTCGCAGAGCGGCATGTACCTGCACGAGCTCATGCACGACGGCCGCCACCTGCTCGGCGTTCCGTGCCACTGAGCGAGGGCTCGAAGGCGCCGACGTTCGGCGCCCTGCTGCTCCGGGGCCTGCTCGCAGGCCTGATCGCCGGTCTGCTGGCCGGCTTCTTCGCGTACGGCTTCGGCGAGCCCAAAATCGACGCGGCCATCGCCATCGAGGAAGCGGCCTCCACCGCCCAGGCACCCTCCGCCGAAGCCGGTCACGAAGAACCGCTCGTCAGCCGCGGTGGCCAGAAGGTCGGCCTGCTCCTGGCCACCGGTCTGTACGGCGCGGCCATGGGCGGCCTGCTGGCCGTGGCGTACACGCTGCTGCGCCGCCGCCTGCGCACCACGAGCGACACCCGTGCCGCCCTCAGCCTGGCCGGCGCCGCCCTGCTGGGCCTGGTGCTCGTGCCGTACGTGAAATACCCGCCGAACCCACCGGCCGTCGGCGACCCCGGCACGATCGACCAGAGAACGATCAGCTACCTGGCGATCGTCGTCATCGGCCTGGTCGCGGTCTGGGCCGCCGTGGTCGCGAAACGCACCCAGCCCACCGAGTGGCGCCAGGCGATCGCCGCCGTGACCGGCTTCCTGGTCGTCGTGGTGATCGGCTACGCCCTGCTCCCCACCATCAACGAGGTTCCCGCAACGTTCCCGCCGGACCTGTTGTGGTCGTTCCGCCTGACGTCCCTGGGCACCCAGGCGGTCATGTGGACCGTCCTCGGCCTCGCCTTCGCAGCGCTGCTGTCGCTGGGTCGCCGCCCAGCCACCCAGCCCGGGAAAGCAACCGCGGCCGCCGCCTGACGCGGCCTGTTCATCAACGCGCTGCTTTATCACCGCCGCTGCGCACGCCCGGCCCGACGCCGAGCGTGCGCAGCGGCGATCAGGCCCTCCATCGAGCGAGCCGCCTTCGCCCGACGCACTCTCGCGCAGCACGGCGTCAGCCTGACGGGCAACCACGGTCAGCCCAGATCGATCAGCAGCTCAGCTGGCCGAGCGACGTGCGCCGCAACCTCACAGCACGGCCTCGGCCCAGCGGGCGACCACCGTCAGCACCGGAGCGCGGCCGGCCAACATCGCTTCGAGGCCGCGCTGGTCGTAGCCGGCCTTGCGACCGCCGCCGTTCATCGCGGCCGTGACCATGCGGGGCGCGAGCCAGAAGTACTTCGCCGCGCCGCACGTCATGATCGCGCGGCGGACCGTCTCGTCGTCGACCGCGCCGTCGAGGCCGCGCCGGTACTGCTCGGCCACCACCGCGAGCACGTCGTCGAGCCGCGCGATGTCGATCAGGCCGTCGAAGAACGAGTCCAGGGCCAGATTCGCCGGGTCCTCGCCGATCGCGCCCGGCCCCGCGTACGCCCAGTCGAGCAGCACCGGGCCGCGCTGCGCGAAGACCAGGTTCATCGGCCAGACGTCGTGGTGGCACAACGTACGCGGCAGGTCGTCGGCCCGCGCGAGAATCTCGGCCCGCCGCTCCCACAATCGGCGCAGCCCGTCGCGCAGCGATGGCTCCCACGCCGCCGCCAGCACCGGGTGCTCCCAGTGGAGGTCGGCGTCGAACGCGTTCGCCATCGTGTAGTCGCGCAGCCAATCCCGCGCCAGCCACGGGTCCGTGGGCGGGCGGCCGAGCCACTGCGCGTGCGCGCCGCCCAGGCGGAAGGCCACGTCGCCCAGCTGGGCGACGTCGGCGGCCGGCCCGGCAGTGCCGGTCACGTCCTCGAGCCACATCGCCACCGACCCGTCAGGGCATTCCACCTCCTCGTACAACTCGGGCCCGGGCAGGCCGGGCAGGGCGGTCGCGGCTAAGCCGGACGAGTACGCCGCCGGTTCGCGCCGCCAGTAGTTGAAATGACCCGGATCATCGCTGGCCGCCAGGTGGTCGGCCGCGCCCTCTCGCCTCGGCGTCGCGATCTTGAGGATCGCGGTGCCTCCGTCACGGTAGACCCGCCAGACCCCGCCGGTCACCTCATTCGCCGTGCTGTGGACAAGTTCCTCGACGGTCCATCCCGGACGGAGCAGGTTTTCCACAGGCCGACCTTATCGGCGCGAAACTGTCGGAGCCGCCCGCTACGGTCCTCGCCATGACCGCATTCCTGCCCGGCGTCGAACTCGCCCGCCTCTTCTACGCCGAGGCGGTCCGCCCGCTCCTCGGCCACCGGCCCCACGCGGCCGCCCGCCTCGGCCCCGGCTCCGACGTGCTCGGCTTCGACACGCCCCGATCCACCGACCACGACTGGGGCCCGCGCCTCGAGCTCTTCGTCGACGACGACATCGGCGAGCTCGGCGCCCTGCTCAGCGAGCAGCTACCGACACGCTTCCGCGGCTGGTCCACCCACTTCGAGCCGCCGGGCGCCCGGGTGCGCACGATGGCCGACACCGACGGCCCGGTCGACCACTACGTGACGATCACCCCGTTCCCCCGTTGGTGCCACGGCCTGCTCGGCTTCGACCCGGCCGCCGGCGGCATCACCCCGCTCGACTGGCTCGCCACACCCTGGCAGCGCCTCGCCGAGATCACCGGCGGCGCGGTCTTCCACGATCCGGGCGGTGCGATCTCCCGCGTACGCGAGGGCCTGCGCTGGTATCCCGCCGACCTCTGGCGCTACGTGCTGGCCACCCAGTGGCAGCGCATCGCCGAGGAAGAGCCGTTCCCCGCCCGCGCGGCCGAGGCCGGCGACGACCGCGGCGCACGGGTGATCACCGCCCGCCTCTGCCGCGAGATCGCCCGGCTGTCCCTGCTCCAGTCCCGCCGCTGGCCGCCCTATTCGAAGTGGCTCATGGCCGCCCTGCCGCCCGACAAGGTCGCCTGGCACCTCACGGCCGCGCTGTTCGCCGACGAAGCCCGCTCCCGCGAGGACGCGCTCTGCACCGCCCTCGAGGCCATCGCCGAGAAACAGAACGAGCTCGGCCTGACCGCAGAGCTGCCCCCGACACGACGCGAGTTCCACGACCGGGGCTACGAGGTGATCGGCGGCGACCGCTTCGCCGAGGCCCTGCGCGCCGCCATCACCGACCCGTCCCTGCGCACCCGTCCCCTGACCGGCGCGATCGACCAGATCACCGACAACACCGCCGTCCTGACCAGCCCACCCATCTGCCGAGCCGTAACCGCGGCCGCCACCACCCCCTGACCCACCAGCCCGGCCACATGTATTCAGCAGGCCGAACCGCCGGCGAACGCAGCACCACCCTGCCCGCGGTCGCGTGGCCTTGTGCAGCGACGCGAGGTTGAAC
This sequence comes from Paractinoplanes hotanensis, assembly GCF_023717965.1. Taxonomy (NCBI): domain Bacteria; kingdom Bacillati; phylum Actinomycetota; class Actinomycetes; order Micromonosporales; family Micromonosporaceae; genus Paractinoplanes; species Paractinoplanes hotanensis. Next base: position 31,797 of record NZ_JAMQOL010000049.1, read on the forward strand.
CGGTGTCGCCTACTCCGCCTGCGGACGTCATCGCGGTCGGCGGCACGCGACGCATCTGGCCGGGCCGTTGCACGACGCCCCCAGCCCTGCGTGCAACAGCTCGGCGGCCGGGAAAGCGGGACGTCTCACCGCCCGGGAAGGTGGTGCGAGGCGGGACGGAGGGCCGGATAGGTTCCGCTGGTGATGACGATTGGTGCGCTGTGGTCCTTCGTCGTGGTCGTCGGTCTGCTCACCATGACTCCCGGGCTCGACACCGCGCTCATCCTGCGGACGGCGACGGTCCGGTCGACGCGGCAGGCCTGGGGTGTAGTTCTCGGCATCCAGACCGGCACGCTCGCCTGGGGTGTGCTGGCCTCGGCGGGCATCACGGCGCTGCTGACCGCGTCGCACGTCGCCTATGACGCGGTCCGATGGACGGGTGCCGCCTATCTCGTCTGGATGGGGGCACGCATGCTCTGGGCCACGTGGCGCGGAGAGGCGACGCGCGACCATGAACCGCGCATGGCGTCCGCAGCTGGCTTCCTCGCCGGGTGGCGGCGCGGCCTGTTCACCAACCTGCTCAACCCGAAGGTGGGCGCCTTCTACATGGCGCTGCTCCCCCAGTTCATCCCGGCCGGCGCGGCGCCCCTGCTGTACGGCGTCCTGCTGGCGGGCGTGCACGTCGCGCTCGGCCTCCTGTGGTCCACGGCCCTGGTGGCAACCGCACGCCGGCTGCGCAGTCTGCTGAGCCACCCCCGCGCCCGGCGCGTCCTGGACCGCGTCACCGGGGTCGTGATCGTCGCCTTCGGCATCCGCCTCGCCACCGAGGCCCGCTGACGCCACCCCGAGAGGGCTGAAGAGCACCACGTCCGCCGCCGACTGCAGTCAGCGAAAACCCAAGGCAGGGATGCCGTTGATTCCTTTTGCCCTTGACCCGGCCCGCATCCGGGCGACCAGCAGCACAACCGCTAGGGCGTCCTAGGATGCTAGTTTACTCCTCTACAGTCGGGGAGTCGTGTCGTGGCGGTGTGAGCGGGCCGGGCACGCTTAGGGTGACCTTGCGATGAACGAGAACGACGATGTCGAGACCCGACCCTGCGCGCACTGTGGACGGCCGGTGCCGCAGCGGACGTCCGCCGGGCGGCCCTTCCGGTACTGCCGTGACAACGACGGGGAATGCCAGCGCGCGTCGCGGAACGTGCGCATGCGGCACCGCTCCTCCCCCGGGCTGGCGGGGCAGGTCGCCCGCACCTGGGAGATTGTCGACCGCCTCGATCAGCTCGCCGGGTCGCTGACCGAGGCGTTGCACTCCGAGCTGTCGCCGGCCGGTGTCGAGCGCCAGGTGGCGGAGATCCGGGCCGAGACATCGAGCCGGATCGCGGCCGCGCACACCGAACGCGACGATGCGCGCCGTGACGCCGAGCGGTCGGTGGCGGAGACAGCTGCGGCGCAGCAGCTCGCCGCGGCGGCGGCCGCCGAGCGGGAAGAGGCCCTCCGGCGCGCGGAGGAGTCCGAGCAGGCGTCCCGCGCCGCGGCCGAGCGGGCCGCCGAGGCGCTTGCCGGGCGTGAGGAAGCCCAGCGTGCGGCCACCGCCGCGGCGGCTCTCCGGGAACGGGCGGAGGCCGACCGGGACGCCGCGCGGGATGAGCTCGGCACGGCCCGGGCCGAGATTCTCGACGTACGCCGGGAACGCGAGGCCACCGAGCGGGAGCTGGTCTCGGCCTTGCGCGACGCCGAGACGGCCGCGACCCGCAGCGAGGAGCTCCGCCGCGAACGGGACGCCGCGCGGGAGGACACCCGGAAGGCCGAGACCGAGCTGGCCGCCGCCCGGCGCGAACTCACCGAGCAGCGTGACGCGGCGGACAAGGCCCTTCAGGACGTACGCCGGGAGGCCGCATCCGCCCGGCAGGCCGCCGACGCCGAGGTGGCCGAGGTGCGCCGCGATCTGGCGGGTGCCCTGGCCGAGCGGGATGCCCTGGTGCGTACGCGCGAGGAGCTCGAACGGGCCGCCCGCGACCGGGCCGACCTGGAACGCCGCCTGGGCACCGCGCAGTCCGAGGCCGAGGCCGCGCAGACCCGGGCCGCCCAGCTTTCCACCCAGGTCAGCGACCTGGCTTCGGCCCTGGCCAGCCTCGGCACGACCCGCCCCACCCCGCCCACCCAGCCCACCCGGGCCGACACCCACGCTTGACCGGCCGGAATGCTGCCCTGTAGGCACGGGGCAGCGTCGGCTGGGTGGACGCCGCACGGAACGGGCTCGCCGCCGCCGGCCGAGTCGATCGCGGCGGCGGAAGCTGCTGAAGCCGGGTGGACCGTCCACATCACCCGGAGGCGGGATGGCGGGGCGGCGACGCGCCGGTACATTGCTGCCGTGAGCGGAGGTGGCGTTGTGCGGCGTGGTCGTCTGATGCTGCTCGCGGCCCTGGTGGCTGTGCTGGCCGGTGGGTGCACGAACGGGCGCCACGGGGCCGCGCCGGTGCCCTCCGGAGATGGGGCGCCACGGGCGATTCCGACGCCGGACGGCGCCGGCGGAGCCGCGGCCGCCGTGTTCCCGCTCGATCAGTTCATGGTGCGGCCGGCGCAGGCCAACGACCTCGACACGGTGGTCAAGCGGCTCACCCGCGCCTGCCTGCTGAGCCGCGGGGAGGACTGGCGGGGCGGGCAGCGCAACGAGTTCGATCTGCTGCGCCACCGGGCGCACCGGTTCGGGCTCGACGACGAGCTGCTGGCGGCGTACGCCGGCTATCACTGGGACGACGTGCCGGGCTCGCCGCACCCGCGAGGACTGGACGACTGCGCCGGCGAGGCCTATCGGGTGCTGGGCTGGGCGCCGGACGAGTTCCGATGGCTCGGGCAGCTTGCCGAGCAGACCGTCGAGCAGACGTACGCCGACCCGCGCGCAGCCACCGTCACGAGGCGCTGGAGCGAGTGCATGGGCCAGGCCGGCTTCCGGTACGCGGCTCCGCTCGACGCCGAGGCCGACCCCCGCTGGTGGCGTGACGAGCAGGCCGGCGCGGCGGAGAAGCAGACCGCCGTGGCCGACACCCGGTGCAAGACCCAGGTCCGGTTCGCCGAGCAGCTCAGCGGCGTGCTCGCCGAGAAACAGGTGCGGGCGGTGCGCGACAACGCCCGGCGGCTCGAGGCGTTCCGACGCATGGCCACTGCCGCGGCGGCGAAGGCGGACGCCGTGCGCGGCGACCACCGGTCCCCGCAGCCCGGCGAGTCCGGGAAGGCCGTTCCGCCCGGCATGTGGCGAACCGAACACACCTCAGCCTGATCCCGGCAGCGAAGAATGATCCAGCTTCCGCCTGAGGGCCGGTGCGACGCCGATGCGCCGGCGCCACAAGGCCTGGCGTCACAAGGGTCCGGCCGCATCGGGCGAGATCCGGGAAAGGCAGGCCGATCAGGGCGGAGCCGCATGATCCGGCTCGAACGGGGGAAGGTTGCAGGACGGGAGTTCTCAGCTTCGGTGGACGACGGACGAATGAGGGGCAACGCGGCGCCGAACCAGGCGGCGGTATGCGGTATTACTCGACCGGGTGAGCAATATCGCACCACTTGGAGAACACCCATAGGCCGCAAAGTGGACCAAGGTCCACTTCGGTGGGGGTGCGCGGTGCCAGGTAAGGGCCGCGGGCGGTTACGCTCGTAGCGTTAACACCGCCGTCACAACGGTGGTCCAGTGTCTCGGCGACCGTAGGAATCCGACGGCCGCCCCTTTCGTTACATCAACGGAAGCAGCACCACGAGCGAGGGGAAAGCCACCATGGGCGAACGCATGCTGCGCGGCAGCCGTCTTGGCGCAGTCAGCTACGAGTCCGACCGCAACACCGAGCTGGCTCCCCGGCAGACCCGAGAGTACCTGTGCGTGAAGGGTCACCAGTTCGAGGTGCCGTTCGCCGTCGACGCCGAGGTGCCCGCCACCTGGGAGTGCAAGTTCGACGGCAGCGTCGCCCGACTGGTCGACGGCAACGAGCCGGAGCAGAAGAAGGCCAAGCCGCCGCGTACCCACTGGGACATGCTCCTCGAGCGGCGGTCGATCTCGGAGCTGGAGGACATCCTCAACGAGCGGCTCCAGGAAGTCCGCACCCGCCGAGGCCGCTGACCCGGTCCAACCGAATCACGAACGAGGCCGCCTCACATCGGGGCGGCTTTTTTCGTACGCGCCATGGCCGCGAGACGTCCGAGCGGAGCGCACGCACGAAGGACAGCGAACGGGCCCCGCGCCGGGGCAACGGCGGAGGCCCGGAACGGGACGGCGGGTGTGGCCGGTCAGCGCATGACCTCGCCCTCGATGACCTCGCCCTCGATGGCGGCGGCCGGCGTCCGCGGGCGCGGCGAGGACGACGCCGGCTCCTCGTCGATGACCACGATCGGGTCGCCCGGGTGCACGCGCACGTGGCGGGCGCCGAACAGGTCGGACGCGGCGGCGCCACCCACGCGGCGCTCGGCGTACCGCTCCATCTGGTGGCGGGCGAGCTGACGGCCGGGCGGCAGCAGCAGGAGCAGACCGGCCACCGACGACACGAAGCCCGGGATCGCCAGCAGCAGCGACCCGGACAGCCCGACGAGACTGTGGGAGACCTCACGGCCCGGCGGGCGTCCCTCGACGGCGGCGGCCTGGAAGCGGCGCCACCCCTTCATGCCCTCGCGGCGCAGCAGGGCCAGGCCGGTGAGGCTGGCCGCGACGCCCAGCAGGATCGCCCACAGGCCGCCGATGGCGTGCACCACGGCGATGAAGACGGCGATCTCGACAACAGCCAGCGCGGGCAGCAGCAGCGGTAGCAGGGCAAGGCTTCGACGGCGCATGCGGTCCCTCCGTGTCAATCGACCTCAAGCATGACACGCAGCGGCGCGGTCACGGCCAGGTCGAGCCCTCGGCGGCACGCTTGCCGAACCGCTTGCGCAGCACCTCACGGCGGGCCTGCAGGCCCCACACCGTGACCCTGAGCAGCTGTTCCTTGAAGATGTTGCCGCTCATCTTGCTGACGCCGTGTTCGCGCTCGGTGAACGTGATCGGCACCTCGGCGATCCGGAACCCGGCCTGGTAGGTGCGCCAGGCCAGCTCGACCTGGAAGGAGTAACCGGTCGAGGCGACCGTTTCGACGTTGATCACGTCGAGAACGGGCATCCGGTAGGCGCGGTAGCCGCCGGTCGCGTCCTTGAACGGCATGCGCAGGGCCATCCGGATGTAGATGTTGCCGCCGCGGGAGAGCAGCAGCCGGCGCATCGGCCAGTTCCGCACGCTGCCGCCGGGGATGTAGCGGGTGCCGAGGACGGCGTCGGTGTCCTTCAGCGCGTCGAGCAGCCGCGGCAGCTCCTCGGGGGCGTGGGAGCCGTCGGCGTCCATCTCGACGACCGCGTCGTAGCCCTTGTTCTTGGCCCAGGCGAACCCGGCCTTGTACGCGGCCCCGAGCCCTTCCTTGCCCGCGCGGTGCAACACGAAGATGTGGTCGTCGGTGACACCCAGCTCGTCGGCGATCGCGCCGGTGCCGTCGGGCGAGTTGTCGTCGGTGACGAGGATGTCCGCCTCGGGGACCGAGCTTCGCACCCGCTCGGTGATCAGGCGGATGTTGTCCGCCTCGTTGTAGGTCGGGATCACCACCAGGACCCGCCCCACCCCGGGGTAGCCTTCCGCCTCGCTCACCGTGCCTCCGCATCGTCGTCCGTCGTACGCCGGCGGCGACGCAGCGGAAGCGCACCGGCCAGGGCGAGGACCGCCAATGCGGTCATCGCCATCTCGGGCCAATGGCCCAAACGAGTCGCCAGCGTAGTCGTTCCGCCCAGCCTCATGTCACGCACCATCACCGCGCCGACGTTGAAGCCGCTCGAGTCGTACACCTGACCGGCCGTGCCGGCGAAGGCGGACACCCCGACCGTAGACACCATCAGGGCCTCCCGCCCGTGCTCGACGGCGCGCAGCCGCACCATGGCGAGCTGCTGACGGGCCTCGGCCTCGTTGAAGGTCGCGTTGTTGGTCTGCACCGCGAGCACCTGCGCCCCTCCGATCACAGTGTCGCGGACCACATCGTCGTACGCCACTTCGAAGCAGATCACGTCGCCCACGGTCACCGCGCCGCTGTCGATGACGCCGGGGTGGTCGCCGGCGAGCATGTTGCGCACCAGGTCGACCTTGTCGGTCACCATCCGGGCGATCGTGCGCAGCGGCACGTACTCGGCGAACGGCACGGGGTGGCGTTTCACGTACGTCTGGCCGAGGTCCGGGCCCGTGCCGGGGTTCCACAGGATGCCGGCGTTCTTGATGTCGCCCGGGGTGTCGGTGCGCAGCACGGTGCCGACCAGGATCGGCGCCCGGATCAGGTCGGCCGCCCGGGAGATCTCGGCGGCCGCGTCGGAGTTGCGCAGCGGGTCGATGTCGCTGGAGTTCTCGGGCCAGACGACCAGGGCGGGCTGCTTCTGGCGGCCGGCGGCGACCTCGGCCGCGAGCCGTTCGGTGGCGGTGACGTGGTTGTCGAGCACGGCCCGGCGCTGGGCGTTGAAGTCGAGCCCGAGCCGGGGCACGTTGCCCTGCACGACCGCCACCGTCGCGGTCTCGCGGCCCGGCTGGGCCACCGGCGCCAGCAGCGGACCGGCGATCAGCGCGGCCGCCGCCAGCGCGAAGCCGAGGGCCGGGCCGAGCGGACGGCGGGTGTGCGGGCGCCGCGTGCTGGGCCGCCACGCGCGCCAGGCCAGCGCGACCAGGGCCCCGCCGGCCGCGGCGACGGCGAAGGTGACCAGCGGGGCGCCCCCGTAGGCGGCCAGCCGCAGCGCGGGCCCGTCGTCCTGACTGAAGGCGAGCCGCCCCCAGGGGAAGCCGCCGAACGGGGCACGGTCGCGGGCCGCCTCCTGGGCCGCCCAGAGCAGGCCCAGCAGGAGCGGCCACAAGGCGCGCCAGCGGTCGGCCAGGGGTGACAGCCAGGCCGTGGCCAGACCCAGCAGCCCCAGGTACGCGGCCTGGGCCAGCGACAGCAGCAGCCAGGGCAGCCACCCGGCGGCGAACGTGGTCCACCACAGCAGCGGCAGGAACAGCACGAGCCCGGCCAGGAAGCCCAGCCCGAACGCCGGGCGCAACCGCCGCCGGTGGGTCGCCCCGGCCAGCAGGGCCACGCCGACCGGCGAGAGCCACCACAGGCCGTAGGGCGGGAGCGCGAGCAGCAGGGTCAGCCCGGCCAGCACGGCCAGCACGGGCGCGACCCGCCGCGGCACCGGCCGGGGCCCGGAGTTGTGCGCCGTGACCTGCGGCGCAGCGGGGGGCTGCAACGTCATCTCCACGCGCGAGAGGCTACCTCGCGGCGCCTGAGCGGAAACGGACAGTCGGGGCGGGCGGCGGCATCGATAAGGAAACAATCGATGTGGGCACGCTGACAAAAGCGAGGCGCGGTCCCGCCCCGGGACCGCGCCTCATGTGCACCACACCCCGGGCACGGCCGGTGGACCGCAGGGAGTTCCCGAACGCCTTCGGACCGACATGCTCCGCGCCGGCTGCGCGGGTCACGCCGTTGTCTACTGGCGCCCGTTCCCTCCTCATGCCCACCGCGGACATGATCTTTCCGCGTCGCCCCGCCGACCCCCGCCCCCTGGACCTGGCTGAACGCGCGACCCCTGCGAGGACTGCGGCCAGTGGGCGGGGGAACGAAGCGAACAGCATCGCTCCCGTGCTCAGGATTGGACGACGGTACGTCCGGCCCCCGCGGTGCTGTCAACCGGCGTCCCGGTGCTCGGGCGTGTCGCGTTTCTCGGCGTGTCATGTCACGTACCCGTTCGGGCTACAGGCTGTTCACCAGCGTGGCCGCGGCGTCACGATGATCGATCGACAACAGCCCGGCGGCGGCCAGGACGTACTGCTCGTCCACGACCGCGCGGGCCGAGGTGGGCGCGACCCAGCCGCCGGACTGGTCAGAAAGCACCGCGTCCAGCACAAACCCTCCGCCCCCGTGCCGCAGCACGCCCCCGGATCCGACCACCAGCCGCACGTCCCGCAGATCCCGGCCGCCTGTACGGGGCTGACCAGGACCGGACGAGTGGCCCCGCGCGTGGCGCCGCAGCGCGACCGTGGCGGCGGCCGCGGCTAACTCATTGTCACCCGAGAGGAGTACGGATTCCGGCAGTGCCAATTTCTCGGCGACCGCGGCCGCGCGCGTGCCGTCGGCACTCACCGCGACGCCGAGATCACCCTCCACGGTTCGGGAGCGCCACAGCGTTCCCGCCACGTCGCGGCGCGGCCCCGATTCGCTCTCGGCGTCGGGCACCAGAGCCGAGTACACGTCCGTGGTCGCTCCGCCCACGTCCACGACCAGGACGCCCGATCCTGTGCTGTCAGCGAGCAGCTCAACCCCCGCGAGGACCGCGTCCGGGGTGGCCGCCCGGACCAGCGAGGCGAACCGGGCGCCCCGGGACAGCCGCTTGCCACCGATGACGTGCCGCAGGAACACCTCGCGGATGGCCGCCCGCGCCGGGGCCGGATCGAGCACGCCGATCCGGGGCAGCACGTTGCCCGTGACGGTCACCGGGACGCGGCGTCCGGTCAACAGCGCCGCCGCCTCGGCGCGGACGTCCGCGTTGCCCGCGACCACGACCGGAACGCGCAGCCGCGAGGCGCCGAGCCGCCGGGCGTTGTGCAGCAGCACCTCGCCGTCGCCGCCGTCGGTGCCGCCGACCAGCAGGATCACATCCGGCCGGGATTCGCGCAGGGCCGCCACCGCCCGGCCGTCGAGCAGCCCGGCCGCCACGTGCACGACGCGGGCGCCCGCGGACAGGCCGACCCGGTGCCCGGCCTCGGCGGTGACCAGCGACTCGTAGCCCACGACGGCCAGCCGCAGCCCACCGCCGGCCGACGAGCAGACGTACACCTCGTCGCCCGGCCCGACGGCCGCAACGGCCTGATCCAGGCCGGTCAGCACGTCACCGCCCGTCGTGGTCGGCACCTCGGCCCGGCGCACGAGCCGCCCCGCCGACAGGTCGATCAGGGCGGCCTTCGTGTACGTGGACCCGACGTCGACGCAGACGGCGGTGCTCACTGTTTCGGCGGGACGACAACCGTGCCCGTCGCGGTCACGGCGACGATCGGCTCGTCCAGGACGGAAGCGGCCGACCCGCCCGTGCCCCGGCACACCACCCGCGACTCGAACGCGATGGTGCGCGACCGGGTGCCCATCCGCACGACGGTGGCGACGATCTCGAGCACGTCGCCGGCCTGGATCGGCGCCTTGAACTGCACGTCGTCGTACGAGGCGAACAGCCCCTCGTCGCCGTCGAGCCGGATGCAGACCTCGGTGGCGACGTCGCCGAACAGCCCGAGCGAGTAGGCCCCGTCGACCAGGTTTCCCGCGTAGTGCGCGTGCGAGTAGGGAACATAGCGGCGGTGGGTGACCGTGATCATTTCGCAGCCTTCAGTCCGGTCGGGGACGGTGGTGGGGTGGTGGGACGGGCGGCCAGGGCGTGGACGAGGTAGGACGCGACTTCGCGCGGGGTGGTGCCCCGGCTGAAGATCCGGTCGACGCCGAGCTCGCCCGCCATCAGCTCGTCGAAGCGCGGCCCACCGACGATCAGAAGCGGACGCTTGCCGGCCGGCAGGGCCTCCCGGAAGGCCGCCGACATGGCACGGGTGTTCTGCAGGTGCGCGTCGCGCTGGGTGACGACCTGGGAGACGAGCACGGCGTCGGCCTTGCGTTCCCGGGCGGTCTCGACCAGGTCCGGCACGGAGACCTGGGCGCCCATGTTGGTCACCGACAGCTCGCTGTAGTACTCCAGGCCCTTCTCCCCCGCGATGCCCTTGAGGTTGAGGATGGCGTCGATGCCCACGGTGTGGGCGTCGGTGCCGATGCAGGCCCCCACCACGTTGAGCCGCCGCCGCAGCCGCCGCTTGATCGTGGCGTTGACCTCCTTGGCGCTCAGCAGCGGATAGTCGCGCTCGACGACCTGCACCTTCTCGGTGTCGACGAGATGGCTGACCTTGCCGTAGACGACGAAGAACGTGAACCCGTCCCCCATCGGCTTGGCGTGCACGAGCAGCGCCGGGTCCATGCCCATCTTGTTGGCGAGCTGGACGGCCGCGCCCTCGGCCCGCTTGTCGTGCGGGATCGGCAGCGTGAACGACAGCTGCACCATCCCGTCCCCGGTGGTGTCCCCGTACGGCCGGACGATGCTCATGCTTCCAGGGCCTCCGTCACGGGGTTGTAGTAGTCGTCGTCGTGGCCGGCGACGCCGTCGAGGCCCTTGCCGCGGTCGGCCGGTCGCTTCATGATCCCGAAGGTGCCGTCAGCGATGGCGTCCAGCAGGGAGTCGTCGACGATCTTCTCCAGCAGGTCCACCGCCTCGCCGAGCACCTCGTTGGCGCGCTGCTGGATGAAGCCGCCGGGGGCCGGGACGAAGTCCTCGTGCAGGTTGCCGGCGCCGGTCAGCACGTAGCGGACGTTCTGCAGGGCGATGTCGCGGTCGGACAGCCACGGCGTCACCACGGCCTCGGTCATCATGCCGACCAGCAGGATGCCCTGCCCGGTGAGCGCGCCGACCAGGTTGAAGAACCCGTCGAGCAGGTTGCCGCGGAACACGTCGCCGGTCATGTGCTTGGTCGGCGGCATCCACTTGAGCGGCGCGTCCGGGAACATCTCGCGGGCCAGCAGCGCGTGCGCGAGCTCGAGGCGGAACGACTCGGGCAGCTCGGGATTGATCTCGAAGGCGTGGCCGAGGCCGAGCTGCCAGTCCTCGAGGCCGGCCTCGTGCGCGAAGAACTCGTTGAGCAGCTGCGACACCGTCACCGTGTGGGCCGCCTCGACCGCGTCGGCCGTGGTCAGGTAGTTGTCCTCGCCGGTGTTGATGATGATGCCGGCGCGGGCGTGGACCTGGCGGCTGAACCGCTGGTCGACGAAGGTGCGGATCGGGTTGATGTCGCGGAACAGGATGCCGTACATGCTGTCGTTGAGCATCATGTCGAGCCGTTCCATGCCGGCCAGCGCGGCGATCTCGGGCATGCACAGCCCGGACGCGTAGTTGGTCAGGCGCACGTACCGGCCCAGCTCCTTCGACGTCTCGTCCAGGGCGGCCCGCATCAGGCGGAAGTTCTCCTGGGTCGCGTACGTGCCGGCGAAGCCCTCGCGGGTCGCGCCCTCGGGCACGTAGTCGAGCAGCGACTGCCCGGTCGAGCGGATCACCGCGATCACGTCGGCCCCGGCCCGCGCGGCCGCCTGCGCCTGCGGGATGTCCTCGTAGATGTCACCGGTGGCCACGATCAGATAGATCCACGGCCGCTGCTTCGGGTCACCGAGGCGCTTGACCAGCCGCTCCCGTTCGGCCCGGCGCCGGTCGACGATCTTCAGGCCGGCGCCCGTCGCCCGCTTGGCCGCCCGCTCGGCCGCCACGGCCTCGGAGCGAGACGACGGCAGGTCGAACCGGATCGCGCCGGCCGCCGCCTTCTGGGCCAGGACGGTGATGTCGTCGACCCCGGTGCTCCGCATGGCGTGGAACACCGGGACCGCGACGCCGTGCCCCAGCCCGACGTCGGCCCGCACCGCGTCGACGAGCCGGTTCACCCAGGGGATGCCGTCGGAGTCGGCGCCGTGCACACCGGCCAGCCGCAGCACCGCCCGCTCCACCGACACGGTGGTGTGCGAGCGGGCCAGGTCGACCACGGGCTGCCCCGCCTTCGCGGCGAGCCGGCGCGCCGAGCGCACCACCCGCGGGTCCAGATCAAGCTTGGACGCCACCCCTGCTCCTCATTTTCGTCAGACTTCGTAGATTGTTTCGCCGTGCACAGTCGTGCGGCGGCACACCGGGGACGCGCCGTCCAGAACCGGGAGCCCCTCCCGCACGCCGGCCGGGGTCTCCCAGACGGCGAAGGTGGCCGACTGCCCCGGGGCCAGCACACCGGCGTCGCCGACACCGGCCGCCCGCCAGCCACCCCGGGTCGACGCCGCGAACGCCGCCCGGACGCCCATCCGGAAGACCGGGTTGCGCGGGGTCACCGCCGCCGCCACCATCGCCCACGGGTCGAGCGCGGTCACCGGCGAGTCCGACCCGAAGGCCAGCTGCACCCCGGTCGCGTGCATGGCCCCGATCGGGTTGGACGCCATCGACCGTTCGACGCCCAGACGCTGCGCGTACATCCGGTCCGGACCGCCCCACAGCGCGTCGAAGACCGGCTGCACCGAGGCGGTCACCCCGAACTCGACCATCCGGGCGATCATCGGCTTGTCGATCAGCTCGACGTGTTCGACCCGGTGGTGGCCCTCGCGGACCGCGTCCACCCCGACCGACTTGGCGGCGAGCGCGAAGCCCTCCAGGACGGTCTCGATCGCGGCGTCGCCGATCGCGTGGAAGCCGCCCTGCACGCCGACCGTGATGCAGTCGAGCAGGTGCTCGGCCGCCTGCTCGGCGGTGATGAAAGCCTCGCCGCAGCCGCCGTGCCCGTCGAGGAAAGGCTGCCGGACCGAGGCCGTGCGGGAACCGAGCGCGCCGTCGGCATAAAGGTCTCCGGCCGCCCCGACCGCGCCCAATTCGCGAGCCTTCAGGGCGCCGCCCAGCTCGCCCCAGTAGCCGAAGACCTGGGGCAGGCCCTGGCCGCCCAGCGCCAGCAGGGACGTGAAGTCGGCCTCGCTGGACGTGCCGGGGCCGCCGCACTCGTGCACGGCGGCGATGCCGAGGGAGGCCGCCTTGGCCAGCGCGGCCCGCTGGGCCGTCGTCCGCTGCGCTCCGGTGAGGGCGTTCAGCGCGATGGCGCGTACGGCATGGTGGTTGTCCTCCTTGACCAGGCTCTCGCCGACCGGCAGCCCGGCCGCCGCGAGCAGCGCGGTCGAGGCCAGGGCGGAGTGCACCGAGGCCTGGGAGAGGTAGACGCGGCGGCCCGCGGCGGCCCGGTCGAGCTCGGCCGACGTCGGCAGCGTCTGGTCGGCCCAAGTCGACTCGTCCCAGCCGTGGCCGTGCACGACGCCGTCGGCCGGGCGGGTGGCGGCGAACCTCTCGACGGCAGCCAGCAGCTCGTTCCGGGCGCGGACGTCGGCCAGGTCGAGGCCGTCGATGGCCAGACCGGTGTCGGTGGCGTGCAGGTGCGCGTCGACGAAGGCCGGGGTGACCAGGCCGTTCTCCAGGTCGACGGTGCGGTCGGCGGACGGGGCGCCGGCAGCGTCGCCGAGCCACACGATCCTGCCGTCGCGAACCAGCATGGCGGTGGCCCGCGGGTCGGCGGCGGAGTAGAAGCGGCCGTGGGTGTAGAGCGTTTCTTGACGCTTTTGCATCGGTTTTCCGCCGCGGTTAGGCACAGTCATGAGCGTCAGTCTCCCGCGAGACGCGCCTCGAAGAGCGACCGGACCGCCGGGACGCGGCGGAGCAGATCCACCGCGAACTCGGCGTGACCGGGCACGTAGCCGTTGCCGATGAGCATCGTCACGTCGGCCGCCAGGCCCTCGGCGCCCAGCGCGGCCGCGGGGAAGCTGGTGGCCATCGAGAAGAAGATCACCGTGCCGCCGGGCGCCGTGGCCAGGATCGCGCCGTGCTCGCAGCCGGGCACGTCGACGCAGACCACGGTGATCGTCGCCGGCTCCCCCACCGCCGCCGCGACCTCGACCGGGTTGCGGGCGTCCGCGATCGCCACCTCGTCGGCCACCCCGGCGGCGCGGAGGAGGTCGGCCTCGTCGGTATTCCGGACAATTCCCACCGTACGGGCGCCGGCCATGCGTGCCGCCGCGAGCGCAAGGGAGCCGCTCTTGCCGGCGCCGCCGAGGACCACCACGCGGGGATGCTCATATTCGGCGACGATCCGGTCGGTGAGCGCGGGCGCGCCGCACACGTCGTAAACGGCGAGCGCCAGCTCAGGGGCGAGATCGTCGGGCAGCACGCCGACGATCGAACGGCCGAACAGGATGGCGGTGCCCTCGGCCGGCGCCTGCTCGCTGCGGCCGTCCCAGTTCCTGAGGGCGTCGGTGATCCGGAGCGGGGTCAGGGTCAGCGAGACGAGCGTGGCCACGCGGTCGCCGGCCTTCACGCCCAGCGGCGACGAGGGGCCGACCTCTTCGACGACGCCGATCAGCATGCCGCCCGAGCCGGTGACCGGGTTGTGCATCTTGCCCCGGGCGCCGACGATCTCGAGCACCTCGGCCCGGACCGCGTCGCCGTCGCCGCCGTGCTTCTCGGACAGCTGACGGAAGCTCGCCGCGTCGAGATTCAGGCGTTCCACCCGTACGCGAACTTCGTCCTCGCGGATGGCGGGGCTCGCATCGAGACGCCAGGCGGCCTGCGGGAGCACGCCGACCGGCTCCAGGACCCGATCAACACCGACAGAAGACGTCATTCGCCCCACCTTTCACAGCAATTCATAGATCCTGGGCCGCGTGTCTACCGTAAATCCTACGGGCAGATGGTTTCTAGACCGCAAATCCTCCAGTAGCGTGATGTTGTCCGAACGATCGATCAGGGAGGCCCCGTTGACCCAGCCCGCCGGACAGCCGTACGAATACCACCGCCGCCCCCTCGTCGAGCCCGACTGGACCCGGTTCCCCGGGTGGCGCGACGTGACCGAGGCGCAGTGGCAGTCCGCCCAGTGGCAGCGGGTCAACTGCGTCAAGAACATCAAGCAGCTGCGCGCCCTCCTGGGCGACCTGCTCGACGAGAGCTTCTACACCGACCTCGAGACCGACCAGAAGCGCCTGGCCACGATGTCGATGCTGATCCCGCCGCAGATGCTCAACACCATGGTCCCCGACCGGGCGCCCGACACGGAGTCGTTCTACGCGGATCCGATCCGCCGCTACATGCTGCCGGTCGCCACCGACCGCCACCTCGACTGGCCGTCGCACCCGCACGCCACCCGCGACTCGCTGCACGAGCACGACATGTGGGTCGCCGAGGGTCTCACCCACCGCTATCCCACCAAGGTGCTGGCCGAGCTGCTCTCCACCTGCCCGCAGTACTGCGGGCACTGCACGCGCATGGACCTCGTCGGCAACAGCACGCCCACGGTCGACAAGCTCAAGCTGTCGCTCAAGCCGGTCGACCGGTACGACGCCCACCTGGCCTACCTGAAGGCCCACCCCGGCGTACGCGATGTGGTGGTCAGCGGCGGCGACGTGGCCAACGTGCCGTGGAAGCAGCTCGAGGCGTACCTGATGGGCCTGCTCTCGGTGCCGACGGTCCGCGACATCCGGCTGGCCACCAAGGCGCTGATGGGCCTGCCCCAGCACTGGCTGCAGCCCGACGTCGTCGAGGGCCTGCACCGGGTGGCCATCACGGCCCAGCGGCGCGGCGTCAACCTGGCCGTGCACACCCACGTCAACCACGTGAACTCGCTGACGCCCCTGGTCGCCAAGGCCACTCGGACCCTGCTCGAGGTGGGCGTGCGCGACGTGCGCAACCAGGGCGTGCTCATGCGCGGCGTCAACGCGACCTCGGCCGACCTGCTCGACCTGTGTTTCGGGCTGCAGGGCGAGGCCGGCATCCTGCCGTACTACTTCTACATGTGCGACATGATCCCGAACGCGGAGCACTGGCGGGTGCCGGTGTGGCACGCTCAGCAGCTGCAGCACGACATGATGGGCTACCTGCCCGGCTACGCGACCCCGCGGATCGTCTGCGACGTGCCCTTCGTCGGCAAGCGATGGGTGCACATGGTGTCCGAGTACGACCGCGAGCACGGCATCTCGTACTGGACCAAGAACTACCGCACGTCCATCGAGCAGGACGACGACGAGGCGCTGTCGAAGCTGTACGCCTACTACGACCCGATCGACACGCTGCCCGGGTCCGGTCAGGACTGGTGGCGCAAGCAGGAAGCCACGGCATGACGAAAGGGGCCCCCGAGCGGGGGCCCCTTTCGCGCGTCACTGTCAGCTGAAGGCGTCGCGGACGTCCTTGCCGGCGTCCTTCACGTGCTCGCCGGCCTTCTTCGCGTGCGCCTCGGTCTCCTGAGCCTGCCCCTCGGCGACGAGCCGCTCGTTGTCGGTGGCCCGGCCCACGGCCTGCTTCGCCTTGCCGGAAAGCTCTTCCGCCTCGTTCTTGACCTTGTCGGTGAAGCTCATTGCTCTCGAACCTCCGTGGTTTCGGCGTGTTCGAAGGATGCCCGTCCACCTCTGCCCCGAAACACAGCGCGTAAGGCATCCTAGGAACCTAGCCAAGGCCCCATATATAAGATCGCCACTGTGAATGATCGTGCCGCGCACGCGAACTCCTTCGGACCGGCCGCCGAGACCTACGAGCGGGGGCGGCCGTCCTACCCGGCGCAGGCCCTCGACTGGCTGCTGCCCGGCGGACGTCCCCGCGTGGTCGACCTGGGCGCCGGCACCGGCAAGCTGACCCGCCAGATCGCCGAGCGCGGCCTGCCGGTCACCGCCGTCGAACCGTCCGCGGGCATGTTGGACCAGTTGCGCCTCGCCGTGCCCGAGGTGCCCGCCGTGCCCGGCAGCGCCGAACAGATTCCGCTGCCCGACGCCTCGGCCGACGCCGTGCTGGTCGCGCAGGCCTGGCACTGGGTCGACCCGGTCGCCGCCGTCCCCGAGATCGCCCGGGTGCTCTCCCCCGGCGGCCGCCTCGGCCTGCTGTGGAACGTGCGCGACGAACGGGCCGGCTGGGTCCGGCGTCTCGGCGAGATCATCGGCAGCCCCGAGCAGGATCGCGACACCAGGGTGGGCGCCCCGTTCGGCCCGGTCGAGACGGCCACCTTCGAGTGGACCGAGCTGATCGGCCCGGAGCGCCTGATCGACATGGTGTCGTCGCGCAGCTACGTGATCCTGTTGGAACCGGACGAGCGGGCGGCCCTGCTCAGCGAGGTGCGCCGCCTCATGGCAACCCACCCGGATCTGGTCGGTCGCACCGAGTTCACGCTCCCCTACGTCACCGAGTGCGCCCGCGCGACGCTGACCTGAGACCTCAGTGCACCTCGGCCGGGGCGGCGCCCGGGGCGATGCGGGGCGGGCGGTTCTCGTACGGCGTGGACAGGACGACCGTCGTGCGGGTGGTGACGTTGGCCGCGGTGCGGATCTCCTGGAGCAGGCGCTCGAGGTCGGCCGGGCTGCCCACCCGGACGAGGAGCATGTAGAAGTCCTCGCCGGCGACCGAGTAGCACGAGTCGATCTCGGGGAGGTGGGCCAGGCGCTCGGGCGCGTCGTCGGGCTGGGACGGGTCGAACGGGCGGATCGCCACGAACGCGGTCAGCGGCAGTTCGAGCGCCTCGTACGAGACCTTGGCCGTGTAACCGGCGATCACGCCGCGCTGTTCGAGGCGGCGCACCCGCTGGTGGACAGCCGACACGCTGAGCCCGACCCGCTCGGCGAGGTCGGTGTAGGACAGGCGGCCGTCCGCGGTGAGGGCGCCCACGATCGCCCGGTCGATCTCTTCCACGGGCGCCACCCTACCGAACCGTCCTACCCCTGCGGCGCGTCCTTCTCGACCTCGGCCAGCAGCGCCCGGGCCGCCGCCTCGTCCTCAGGATTGACCTGGATCTGCACGCCGTCGGTGACGCTCAGAGCCGGGTCGAGACCACCGGCGTCGTCGGCGATGGCCACCGCCCGCAAACCGTTGCTGCGCAGCAGGCCAACGGCGAGGTCGGCCTCGATCTGAGAGCCGACCATCGCCACCGTCACACCTTCGATGTTGTCCATGCCGACCAGCATGGTCGTTCCGGGCCGCGCCCGCACCCGTGACGCGCCCGGGTCACACCCCCTTGACCAGAGCGCGGCTGATCACCAGGCGCTGGATCTGGTTGGTGCCCTCGACGATCTGCAGCACCTTGGCCTCGCGGAACCACCGCTCGGCCGGGTGGTCGCTGACGTAGCCGGCCCCGCCGAGCACCTGCACGGCGTCGGTGGTGACCCGCATCGCGGCGTCGGTGGCGAACAGCTTCGCCTTGGCCGCCTCGGTCGAGAAGGGACGGCCCGCGTCCTTGAGCCGGGCCGCCGACAGCAGCAGCGCGCGGGCCGCCGAGACCTGCGTGGCCATGTCGGCCAGCAGGAACCCGAGACCCTGGAACTCGGCGATCGGGCGCCCGAACTGCTCGCGCTCCTTCGCGTACGCCACGGCGTAGTCGAGCGCGGCCTGGGCCAGCCCGACCGCGCAGGCCGCGATGCCGAGCCGCCCGGCGTCGAGCGCCTCCATCGCGATGGCGAAGCCGCTCCCCTCGGCGCCCACGAGGCGGTCGGCGGGCAGGCGGCAGCCGTCCAGGACGATCGGCGACGGGGCCGACGAGCGCAGGCCCATCACCCGTTCCGCCTTCTGGGGTTGGAGGCCCGGCGTGCCGGCGTCGGCGATCAGGCACGAGATGCCCCGGGGGCCGGGTCCCCCCGTACGGCAGAAGATGTTGTAGAAATCGGCGTCGCGACCGTGCGTGATCCAGGCCTTGGCGCCGGTCACCACCCACTCCTCGCCCTCGCGCACGGCCTTGGTCGTCAACGCGGCGGCGTCGCTGCCACCCTGCGGTTCGGACAGACAGTAGGCGCCGAGCAGTTCGCCGCCGAGCATGTCGGGCAGCGACTTGCGTTGCCGCTCGCTGCCGTGGGCGTACACCGGGTAGCAGGCCAGGGTGTGCACGCTGACCGCCTCGGCGATGGCCAGCCAGCGGCCGGCGAGGGTCTCGAGCACCTGCAGATAGACCTCGTAGGGCTGGCCGGCGCCGCCCACCTCCTCGGGATAGGGCAGGCCGAGCAGACCGGAACGGCCCAGCGTGCGGATCACCTCACGGGGGAACTCGGCTCGCGCCTCGTAGGCGTCGGCTTTGCCGGCGAGCTCGCGGTCGCAGAGCTCCTCGGTCAGGGCGAGCAGGTCGTGTGCTTCTTCGGTCGGGAGCATGCGATCTACCGTCACGACGCTCAGCTTAACGGTCGTTAGGTCAGCGGCGCGACGGGCGGTCAGTATGGTGGCACGGTGACCGCACAGCCGCTGCTCGCCGTCGACGCCCCCAGCCTCTACTTCCGCGCCTTCCACGGCATCCCCGAGAAGGCCGCGCAGACCAGCGCCGGGGAACCGGTGAACGCGATCCGCGGCTTCATGGACATGCTGGCCCAGCTGATCCGCACGCGTCACCCGGACCGGATCGTCTGCGCCCTCGACGCCAGCTGGCGCCCGGCCTGGCGGGTGGCGCTCGTGCCGTCGTACAAGAAGCACCGGGTCGCCCACGGCGACGTCGAGGTGGTCCCGCCGGCGCTCGAGAAGCAGATCCCGGTGCTGCTCGAGGTGCTCAAGGCGGTCGGGATCCCGGCCTTCGGCGTCGACGGCTACGAGGCCGACGACGTGCTGGGCACCCTGGCCGCCGGCCAGCCGGGCCCGGTCGAGGTCGTCTCCGGCGACCGCGACCTGTTCCAGCTGGTCGACGACGAGCGCGGCACCCGGCTGCTCTACTGCGGCCGCGGCGTGGCCAAGCTCGAGGACGCCGACAACGCGCTGGTCGAGGCGAAGTACGGCGTGCCCGCCAAGTGGTACGCGGATTTCGCGGCCATGCGCGGCGACGCCAGCGACGGTCTGCCCGGGGTGGCCGGCGTCGGCGAGAAGACGGCCGCGCGGCTGGTCATGCGGTACGGCGGGGTCGACGAGATCCTGGCCGCGCTGGACGACCCCGACGCGGGCTTCGCCCCGGGCCTGCGGACCAAGCTCGAGGACGCCCGCGACTACCTGGCCAAGGCCCTGCCGGTGTGCAAGGTCGCGCTCGACGTGAAGCTGCCGGAATTCGACCCGGCCCGGCCCCGCGCCCCGAAGGACCCGGACGCGCTGCTCGCGCTCGCCGACCGCTGGAACCTGGCCTCCTCGGCCAAGCGCCTGGTCGACGCGCTGGCGGGCTAGAACGTCAGCAGGTACGTCTCGCCGGTGACCGCCTCGCCGGCGAAGCCGGGGTGTGGCGCCGCGTCGGTGAGGGCGAAGCCGCGGGAGAGGTAGATCCGGCGCGCCGCCGCCTGCCGGTCGGTGGTCCACAGCCGTACGCGCCGATAGCCGGCCTTCCGGGCGAAGCCGACGCACGTGTCGACGAGCCGGCCGCCGACGCCGAGCCCGCGCGCGTCGGGGTGCACGAGCAGCACGCGGAGCACCGCCGTGCCGTCCCCGCCGTCCACGCACAGCACGCAGCCGGCGCGCCGCCCGTCGACCTCGGCGATCCACGCCGCCTCGCGCCCGGGGTCGTGGGCGGCGGCGTAGTCGGCCACGATCCGCGCCACGAGCCCCTCGAACGACGCGCCCCACCCCCACTCCGCCGCGTACAGCTCGCCGTGGGCCAGCACCACCCAGCCGAGATCCCCCGGCTGTCCCAGTTCCCGGATCACCGTCGCCACCTCCCACTGAAACGACTGTTTCAGTGGGCATACTATGCCTCATGTCGGGCGAGCGGCGGGAAGAGCTTCTGGAGAAGGCGTACGCGTACGTCCGACGGACCGGCCTGTCCGAGATGTCGCTCCGGCCCGTCGCCGCAGCCATCGGGTCGAGCCCCCGCGTGCTGCTCTTCCTGTTCGGCAGCAAGGAGGGACTGATCCGGGCCCTGCTGGCCCGGGCCCGCGCCGACGAACTGGCCTCGGTCGACGGCCGCCTTCCCGACGGCGCCGACGCGGCCGGCCTCGCCGTGTGGGCGTGGCTGGCCGACCCTGCGAACGCGTCCGTGCTGCGCCTGTGGGTGGAGGCCTACGCCCGCTCGCTCGGCGCCACCGACGGCCCGTGGGCCGGGTTCGCGGCCGAGACCGTGGGCGACTGGCTCGACGTGCTCGCGAGGGCGCAGCCACCCGGCGAGCGCGACTCCCCCGCCGGTCTGGCCCACCGCACAGCGGTGCTGGCCGTCCTGCGCGGCGCCCTGCTCGACGTCCTCGCCACCGGCGACGCCGAGCGGGTCACGGCCGCCGTCCGCCGGGTCCTCGCACCTTGAGGTCTACGCGTGGGACGACGTGGGGGTGGGGACAGCGTCGTTCCGCCGGCCGCGCCCGGTCAGCACGTCGGCCAGGGCGGCCACCAGGGCCACCACGACGAAGCCGACCGTCAGCCACAGGGCGCCCCGGAAGGCCGAGCCCCAGTCGCCCTGACCGGCGGCCAGGCGGTTGAAGAACAGCGAGCCGACGGCGGCGATGCCCATGGCCGTGCCGATCCGCTGGCCGGTCTGCAGAACGGCGCCGGCGCTGCCCGCGCGGGCCACCGGCACCTCGGCCAGCGTCAGCGTCTGGTTCGGGCTGATCACGAAGCCGCTGCCCGCACCCGCGACCAGCAGCGGGAGCGCGGCCGCCCAGCCGCCGCCCGAGCCGGGCACCGCATCGAGCACGACGTCCGTGGCGACCAGACCGGCGATGACCGCGATCAGACCGCCGACCACCATGTGCCGGCCGAAGCGGTTGACGAACCGGCCACCCACGGCCGCGGCCACCGCCGAGCCCACCGCGAACGGCGTGATCGCCAGGCCGGCCTCGAGCGCGGTGTAACCCAGCCCGCTCTGCAGGTAGAGGGTGTAGATGAAGAAGATCGTGGTGAAACCGGCGAAGTAGAGCAGCCCGATCAGCGCGCCCAGCGCGTACGACCGCACCTTGAACAGGCTCAGCTCGACGAGCGCGGTCCCGGTCCGGTTGAAGGACCGCTCCCACAACAGGAAGCCCACCAGGACCACCAGCCCGGCCGCCGCGAGCAGCCACTTCCAGGAGCCCTGCCACTCGCGCTCCTGCACCAGCGGCAGCAGCACCAGCGTCACGCCCAGCCCGAGCAGGGCGACCCCGACCGGGTCCAGGCTCTCCTGCCGTTTCTGCTCCCCGGTGGGGATCCACCGGGGAGCAGCCACACCGCGACGATGCCGATCGGGATGTTCAGGAAGAAGATCCAGCGCCAGCCGTCGGTGGGGCCGATCGCCGCGATCAGCACGCCGCCGAGCAGCGGCCCGACCGCCGTGGAGACGCCGATGGTCGCGCCGAGCAGGCCGAACGGGCGGCCGCGCTCCCGGGGCTCGAACATCTGCTGGATCAGGCCGGAGACCTGCGGGTTGACGATGCCGGCGGCCGCGCCCTGCACGAGCCGGGCCACGACTAGCCACAGCGCCGACGGGGCCAGGCCGGCCGCGGCGCTGGCCAGGGTGAAGAGGATCAGCCCGGCGATGAAGACGTTGCGCCGGCCGCGGGCGTCACCGAACCGGCCCGCCGGCACGAGCAGCAGGCCGAAGGTCAGCGCGTAGCCGGAGAGCACCCACTGCAGCTCGGCCGAGCTCAGGTCCAGCTCGTCGCGGATGGAGGGCAGCGCGACGTTGACGATGCTCACATCGAGCAGGGTCATGAAGCCCGCCACCAGGGCAACGGTGAGCGCCTTCCAGCGCGTCGACTGATCCGTGGTCACGAACTGACCGGTTCCCCGGTCGATGCCGGTCCAACCCGGGATCTAGTGTGTGCCGCATGACGCGCCCGGCGAGCCGTATCCTCTGGCCGAAGCGTGTGCGCCCGCACCGCCCAGAAACCGGCCGATACCGACCATAGCGTGACGATCTCCGCTACCCGGGGCGGGAGATCCGACCATTCACTCAGGCCCGGGCCCGAGAGCCCGATCAAACACGGGGACGGGCTGGTGCGGCGAGGCGAGGAGGACCGATGACGACGCGAACCGCTCGCGCCGCTTTCGGCGCCTGGATCGTGGTGCTCGCCGCGTTCTACTACGCCTTCCCGGGCAGCCACCTGATCACCTGGGCCCTGCTGGGCTACTCGTGCGCGGCCGCGGTCGTCTGGGGCGTACGCCTGAACCGCCCCGCCCGCCGCCTGCCTTGGTATCTCATCGCGGCCGGGCTGGTCTGTTTCGTCACCGGCGACACGGTCTACAACCTGATCCTGTGGCTGGGGCACGAGCCCGCCTTCCCCGGCCCGGCCGACCTGCTCTACCTGCTGGTCTACCCGCTGATCACGGGCGCCTTCCTGCTCTTCGTACGGTCCCGGGGCGGCGCCAGCAACCGGGCCGCCCTGCTCGACGCGCTCGTGCCCACCGTCGGCCTCGGCCTGCTGTCCTGGGTCTACTGGATCGCGCCGTTCACCCGCTCGCACGAGCTGAGCTTCCTCGAGAAGCTGGTGTCGGTCGGCTACCCGCTCGGCGACGTCCTGGCCCTGGCCGTGACCCTGCGCATGCTCACCACCCCCGGCCGGCGCCCCCGGGCCCTCACCGGGATCGTCATCGCGATCGTCGGCCTGCTGATCAGCGACATCTTCTACGGCCAGTCCGTGCTCAACAGCGCCTGGTCGCTGGGCGGACCGGTCGATCTCGGCTGGATCGTCTTCTACGCGGTCACCGGCTGGTCGGCCCTCATGCCGTCGATGCGGGACCTCACCGAGGAGCTGCCCCAGCACGCCGGGGCCGAGATGGGCACCAGCCGGATCGTCTGGATGGCCACGGCGGCGCTGATCGCCCCGGCCATCCTGTACGTCGAGTGGATGAACGGCCACGAGGCCGAGGTGGCCCGCGGCGGGGTCGTCGACGCGCCGGTCATCGCGGCCGCCGCCGCCCTGATGTTCCTGCTGGTACTGGCCCGGGTCAACGGACTGGCCGACGCGCAGCGGCGGGCCCGTGCCCGGGAACGGGCGCTGCACCAGGCCGGCGCCACGCTGTTCGCCGCCACCACCGAACCCGAGGCCGCCCAGGCCATCCGCGACGGCGTCGCCACCTTGATGCCGCCCGACACGCCGTTCGAGCTCACCCTGGCCTGCGACCCGGACGCGCCGGTCGAGCCCGGTCTGCGGCTGCTCACCGCGGCCGAGTTGCCCGCCGGTCTGCCCGCCGGCGATTTCACCCACTTCCTGTGCGCCACCGTGCCGGTGCCGGGCGACAAGGGGAAGGGCATCTGGCTGCTCGGCGGCCCCGGGCCGGTGCTGCGCGAGCTGATGCCGTCGATCGAGGCCTTCCTGGCCCAGATCGAGGTCGTCATGCAGCGCATCGGCCTGTCCCGCGAGGTCAGCCGGCGCGACAGCGAGGCCTACTTCCGCACACTCATCCAGAACGCGTCCGACGTCATCCTCATCGTCGACGGCGACGACCGGATCACCTACGCCAGCCCGTCGGCCGACACCGTGCTCGGCCAGCCCGACCTGACCGGCGCGCCGCTCGAGTCGCTGATCGCGCTCAGCCACCACGCCGCCCTGCACGACGCCCTGGCCGCGATCCGCGACGGCCACGACCAGCACGAGGCGACCGACCTGGCCGTGCTGTGCGCCGACGGGCGGCTGCTCCAGGTGGAGTGCACCGGCCGGGATCTGCGCGAGGACCCGACCGTACGCGGCCTCGTGCTGACCA
The DNA here is from genome assembly GCF_023717965.1 of Paractinoplanes hotanensis. Classification (NCBI taxonomy): domain Bacteria; kingdom Bacillati; phylum Actinomycetota; class Actinomycetes; order Micromonosporales; family Micromonosporaceae; genus Paractinoplanes; species Paractinoplanes hotanensis. Next base: position 55,962 of record NZ_JAMQOL010000049.1, read on the forward strand.
TCCGGGACGTGACCGACCAGCGCCGCCTCGAGAGCGACCTGTCCCACCTGGCGTTCCACGACGGCCTGACCGGGCTGGCCAACCGCGTGCTGTTCCGCAACCGGCTCGAGCAGGCGTTCGCCGTGGCCGGCCGGGACGCCGCCACCATCGCCGTGCTCTTCGTCGACCTCGACGACTTCAAGGACGTCAACGACACGCTCGGGCACGCCGTCGGCGACCAGCTGCTGGTCAGCGTGGGCGAGCGGATCGCCGGGATCATCGGGGTGGCCGACACGGCGGCCCGGATGGGCGGCGACGAGTTCGCCATCCTGATCGAGCAGAGCCCCGACGCCACCCGCGCCGAGGAGCTGGCCGCCCGGATCGTGCGGGCGCTGGCCGTACCGGTGGAGGTCTCGGACGGCATCGGCGGCACCCACATCGTCAGCGGCGCGGCCAGCGTCGGCGTGGCCACCAACCACGACGCCGAGTCGGCCACCGAGGTGCTGCGCCACGCCGACCTGGCGCTGTACCAGGCCAAGGGCGACGACAAGGGCACCTGGCAGCGCTACCGCGGCGAGCTGCACACCGCCATGGTGCAGCGGCTCGAGACCCGTACGGCGTTGCACGAGGCCATCGACGACGAGCAGTTCGCGCTCATGTACCAGCCGATCGTGGACCTCGCCGACAGCACCATGGCCGGGGTCGAGGCGCTGATCCGGTGGCAGCACCCGGTCCGCGGCCTGCTCGGCCCGTACCACTTCATCGAGGTGGCCGAGGAGAGCGGCGCGATCGTCGAGATCGGCCGGTGGGTGCTGCGCGCGGCGCTGAACGAGTTCACCAGCATGCGGGCCGGCACCACCCTCAAGTACGTCAGCGTCAACGTCTCGGCCCGCCAGTTCCGCACGCCCGGCTTCGTCGACCAGGTGCGCCAGGCCCTCGAGGACAGCGGCGCCCGCCCCGAATGGCTGCTCCTCGAGATCACCGAGAGCCTGCTGCTGCGCGACGCCGACCAGGTCTGGCACGACCTGGGCGAGCTGCGGGCGCTCGGCGTCCGGATCGCGATCGACGACTTCGGCACCGGGTACTCGTCGCTCAGCTACCTGCGCCAGATGCCGGTCGACGTGCTCAAGGTCGACAAGTCCTTCATCGACGACGTGCTCGGCAGCGAGCAGCAGCGGGCGCTGGTCGACGCCATCGTCACCCTGGCCCGCAACCTCGACCTGGCTGTGGTGGCCGAGGGCATCGAGCACGAGGGGCAGCGGGCCGAACTGGCCGCGATGGGATGCCCGTACGGCCAGGGCTATCTCTTCTCGAAGCCGGTGTGGCCGCACGAGATCGCGGCCCGGTCGCAGCCCGGCGTCATGTCGCCCGCAGCCTGAATTTCGGTTCATTCACTGGCAATAACGGTCAGTAGGCGGCAGGGTTCTCGGTGTGCTCGAGAATCCCGTATGGGCCGCCCTCTCCGGACCGCAGGCCTGCTTCGCCGAGGCGTCCGGTGACGCCGCCCGCTACCGGTCCGACGTCGCGCCCTGGTGCGCCGTCGCCGACCCGGCCGACCCGTCGGCCTGGGCCGACCTGGCCACGCTGACCGATCAGGCCGCCCTTACCGCCCCGGCGCTCCGTCCGCCGGCCGGCTGGCAACCGGTGACCGTGATCCCCGGCGTCCAGATGGTCGGCCACACCATGACAGGCGTGCACGACCCGTCCGCAGTCCGCCTGACCGAGACCGACGTGCCCGAGATGCTCGACCTGGTCTCCCGGGCCAAGCCCGGCCCGTTCGGCAAGCGCACCGTGGAACTCGGCAACTATCTCGGCATCCGCCACGAGGGCCGGCTGGTCGCGATGGCCGGGGAGCGGTTCCGTCTGCCCGGCTGGACGGAGGTCAGCGCGGTCTGCACCGATCCCGATTTCCGGGGCCAGGGCTTCGGCGCCCGCCTCACGATGGCGGTCGCGGCCGGCATCCTGGAGCACGGCGACCTGCCGTTCCTGCACGTGGCGGCCGAGAACGCGGCCGCGATCCGGCTCTACGAAAGGCTCGGCTTCCAGACCGGCCACGAGGTGGTGTTCGCGGCCTACCGCCGGGTGGACTGACTATTCGCCCAGCGCGCCGTCCGGGTCCGGCTTGGCGTGGCCGGTGTCGGCCCAGCGGTCCTGCAGGTCACCGATCTGCTGCAGCACGTCGGCGATCTCGGCGCGCACCCGGGCGAGGCGGTTCTGCTCGTCGGCGGGCAGGCCGCCACCGTGGTCGTGCGAGGTGAGGGTGCTCTCGGACTCCTCGAGCTCCTCCCGCCGCTCGTGCAGCCGGTTGAGCTGGGACTCGTACTCTGCCTGGGTGATCGGTTCGGGTTGCATGGCCGTCCCTTTCCCGGGTGTCGGCCGTGCTGAAACTCGGCGTGAGCCGGCACACGGCGCCGTTCTGTCGTACCGGGGTGGAAGGCTCTGCCTCATGGTTAGCTTCGACCCCAAGGCCGATCTCGTCCACTATCTGCAGCAAGCGCGCGAGGCGTTGCTGTGGAAGCTCGACGGGCTGTCCGACTACGACGTCCGGCGGCCCCTGGTCTTCACCGGCACCAATCTGCTCGGGCTGGTCAAACACGTCGCGAGCGTCGAGGCGGGCTACTTCGGCCAGACCTTCGGGCGGCCGTTTCCCGAGCCGATGCCGTGGATCGAGGGGGACGCCGAGGACAACGCCGACATGTGGGCCGACGAGTCCGAGTCACGCGAGCAGATCGTCGATTTCTACCGGCGGGTCCGGGTCCACGGCGACGCCACGATCGCGGAGCTGCCACTCGACGCGACCGGGCGGGTGCCGTGGTGGCCCGCCGAGCGCGCCGAGGTGAGCCTGCACCGCATCCTGGTGCACGTGACCGCCGAGGTGAGCCGGCATGCCGGGCACGCCGACATCGTGCGTGAGCTCATCGACGAGTCGGTCGGGGTGCGGGCCGCCCACAGCAACCTGCCGCCGGGCGATCGCGACTGGCGGGTCGCCTACCGCGAGCGGCTCGAGCGGGTGGCCCGGCTGTCGCTGCGGGAATGAGGGCGGCGTGCCCGGCGGGGCAGTTGCACGCCGGCGAGGGTGCGGGTGGCCGCCGGTCCGCGCCGTCGGCGGGGCTTGGTCTTCGGGCGGCCCAGGTGCGCCAGCAGGTCGATGGTGTCGTGGGTGCGCACGGGGTCCGGCTGCTCGTCCTCGGGGCGGGCGTAGGCCGCCTCGTCCTCCACCGGCGCGACCCACTGGCGCTCGGGCTCCGGCAGCACCACCGGGCGGAAGCGCGGGAAGCGGTCTGCCACGGCGAGAGCGCGCTCCGGGCTCGCGAAGACCAGGGCGGCGGCCAGGTTGGCGACCGCGAAGGGCAGACCGAGCAGCAGCCAGCCCGGGTTCGAGCCGATCGATCCCGCGGCCAGCACGGCCGCGGCCACCGCGACGCTCAGCGCCGCGCCGGTGCCGATCCGGCGGATCGAGTACGAGCCGAGACCCGAGAGCCGGGCCACCGCGGTGGCACAGACGCCGGCGAGCACCACGGCGATCAGCCACGAGACGATGAGCGGCCACAGCCGCAGCCAGGTGCCGTCCTCGTCGCCGAAGAGGAACATCAGCAAGGGCACGCCGACGACGGCCACCGCGAGCAGCACCACCGCGTCGACGGTCAGCACGATCGCCGCCGCCATCACAGTGTCGACGCGCGAGCCCCGTACGGACTCCCCCGCCTCGATGTCGACCATTGCCCCGCCGCCCTCCGCCAGATCCTGACGCAGGAACTTAACGTATCGATACCCGCGGTGTCTCCTCGGCCGACGGCGGTGTCAGAGCTGGCCGTGGTTGGGCGGCTGAACGCCGGAAAGCTTCGTCGACGGCGCGGGCGGCGCCCGCGCGGACGGCCGGGGCCGCCGTAATCAGCGGTCCAGCAGCTCCAGCGTGCGCTCGTCGGGGCCGTCGTAGAAGTGGTCGATGACCTGCTGGAACGGGGCCGGGTCGCCGTCCACCGCGGCGGCCCGCGCGAACAGGGTCATCGACGAGCGCAGCTTCAGGTCGTCGGGGTAGCCGAAGATCTCCGTCGCGCTCCGCTCGGCCTTGACGAGCACGGCCGCCAGCTCGTACAGCCGCGGCCCGAGCACCGGGTGCGCCAGGTAGGCCCGGGCCTCGTCGAGGTCGCGGATCGCGTAGTGCTGGGCCGTCGGGCTCGAACCGAGACCGCTGAGCTGCGGAAAGACGAACCACATCCAGTGGGTGCGCTTGCGGCCGGCCGTCAGCTCGGCCTTCGCGTCCTCGTACGTGCCGTTCTGCGGCTCGACGAACCGGTCCAGACTCATCGGTTCAGGCTACGGCGCGACTCCCGGTCGTTGGCCTTCCGGATGGCCTCGACCAGCTCGGCCTTGGTCATCCGGGACCGCCCGGTGATGTCGAGCCGCTTCGCGAGGCCGAGCAGGTGCTCCTTGCTCGCGTTGGCATCCACGCCGCCGGCCGTCTCGGCCCGGGTATCCCGCCCGCCCGCGGCCTTGGCGTCGCTCGGGCCCTTGGTCTCCTTGGGCTCCCAGTGGTCGCCGACCTTCTCGAACGAGTGCTTGACGGCTGAGAACGCGGTGCGGTGCGCGCGCTCGCCCTCGCCGTACTGGTCGACGGCCGAGTCGTGCGTCTTCGCGAACGTGTCCTGGGCCTTCTCGGGCGACCGCTTCAAGGTGGCGGGCATCTCCTCGCGTGCTGGCATGGTTCTGGCCTTCCCCCACCCGGATCGCCCAAACACACCGACGTATCGTCCGGCGCAGGCCTCCAAAACAGGACAGAGGCGCAGATACGGCGCGGCACCTGGTGCCTGAATCAGAAATGGCGCCGGTAAAGGCCCATAACCCCGGACAATAGGGGCTCCTGATCATCTAGGAGTCCTCCATGTCGGACGGCGAGTTCCTCCGGTACGCCGGGGCGCTGGCAGCGTCGGGCCTGCTGTTCCTGATCCTGGCCGTGCTGGGCGTCGGCCAGGGTCTGCCCGTGCGCGCGCTCGACGTGCTGCTCGGCCTGGCGTTCCTGGGTTACGCGGGCTACCTGATGGTGGTCGCGCCCGAGTCGCCGTTCATGAGCTGGTTCGTCTTCGCGACGCCCGCGCTGGGCCTGGCGGTGGCCGTGATCGCCCGCCGCCGCACCCGCGTCCGGATGAAACGGCTGGAGGAGGACCTCACTTCCCCGTACGCGGCCCCGGCCGTCACCGGCCATGCCGAGCGCCAGCCGTTCCCGACCCCGCCGCCCCCGCTCGACCCGTCCGCGCCGGCGCCCGCGCCGACCAGGCACAAGAAGTCGGACGCCCCCGCCTCGTCGACCGCGATGCCGTCCGGCCTGCCCCCGTCCGGCCTGGGCGAGAACCCGGTGGTGGCCGAGCCGCGCCCGCCCCGCCCGTCCGGCCTTCCCTCCCTGCGCTCCGAATCCGGCTCTCCCGCGCATTCCGAGCCCGGCGGCCCTCCGGCCCACGTAAGGACCAGCAGCCCCTCCACACACGCCGAACCCGGTTGGCCCACGGCGCACCCGCAACCGGGCGGACACTCCGCGCACGCCGAACCCGGCGGGCCGTCGGCGCACTCTCATCGGGGCGATCGCTCACCGCACGCCGAACCGGGCCGGGCGTCGGCGCACTCTCAACCGAACGATCCGTCGACACACGCCGAACCGGGCCGGGCGTCAGCGCACTCTCAACCCAGCGAACCGTCAACACACGCCGAACCGGGCCGGGCCTCAACGCAGGCTGGCGGGTCGTCGACACACGCCGAACCGGGCCGGGCGTCAGCGCACTCTCAACCCAGCGATCCGTCAGCGCAGGCTGGCGGGTCGTCGACGCACGCTGAACCTGGCTGGGCGTCAGCGCATGCTCGGGCCGGCGGGTCGTCGACGCCGAGCGGGCCGGGGGCATCAGCGCGGCGAGGCGGGAACGACCGGCTCCCGAGCCACGCCGAACGCGGCCCGGCCCTGCGTCCGCCGTCGCCGGGTTATGCCGAGCCCGGTTATGCCGAACCGGGGTATGCCGAGCCCGGGTATCGGGCCCGCCACGGGGCGTCGGGGGACGAGACGGCCGAACACGACTACGCCCGCGGCCGGCACCGGTCCGACTCTGACTAAATTGACGGCATGGACTACCGCCGGACATACCGCTCCGCCGCCGTGACCTTCGTCGACCTCGTGGGGCGGGTGCCCGCCGACCGCCTCGACGGCCCCGGCCTGGGCGAGTGGACGCTGCGCGAGCTGATCGGCCACACGGTCAGCTCGGCGCTGGAGCAGGTGCCCGCAGTGCTGGGCACGGCATCGTCACCCGGACTGCGCTCCCCGTCCCTCCCCGGCGCGACCGCGGCCCAGCGGGGCGGCCCCCAGGCGGTCAACGTCGAAGCGCCCGAGGGCTACTTCGCCTTCGTCCGCGATGTGCCGGCCGACGTGTACGCGGCCGCCGTCGCCGCTTCCAGTGACGACGCCCGCCGGGCCGTCGACCTCCTGGACGCCGCAGGGGAACTGGCCGGACGAGCGACCCAGGCGCTGGCCGGCGCCGGCGACGACGACGTGGTGACCACCCCCATCGGCGGCATGCGCGTGCGCGACTGGCTCCCGACACGAACGTTCGAACTGGTGGTCCACGGCAACGACGTGTCCGCCGCGGCCGGGGTCCCCGCCGGCTTCGACCCCGCGGCCGTGTCGGAGGCGACGCTGCTGGCCGTCCGGATCGCCGTGGCCCTGGGCGAGGCCCCAACGGTGCTGAGCGCCTTGACCGGCCGTTCACCCCTGCCCGAGAAGTACTCGGTCGTCTGAGACATCACCCGGGCCGCCGAGCGCGCGCTGCACCGGGCTCTGCGCGACGCCGCGCCTTTGCATGACGCGCGCACCTTGCGCGACATGGAGCGACATGAGCACCCTCCGCAACGCCCCGAATATCGCGTGACCGCGCGGGTTGCGCGATGCCCGGACTTGCGTGACCCCCAGGGGTTTGCCTCAAACACCGACTTCGCGTGACATCCGAGCGCTGCATGACGCCCCCTCGGCCGGCGATCGACGTCGGAATCTGAGGGTTCCGGGCCCGGTCTCACCGAACTGCAACCGGTCTGCACTCCACAACGGGCCGAAATGCCCGAAGAGAGGGGCATGACCGACACAATGATCATCGAGCTCGGCCTGGGCGCCATGACCATCGCCGCCAAGATGTGCGCGCCGGTCCTGCTGACGGCCCTGGGGGTCGGCTTCGCCATCTCTCTGTTCCAGTCGGTGACCCAGATCCAGGAGGCCACCCTGTCCTTCGTCCCGAAGGCCGCAGCAGTCTGTGCCGCCCTCCTGTTCTCGGGCAACTGGATGCTCCACGAAATGACCACCTACACGACGCAGCTCTTCAGCCGCATCCCGGAACTGATCGGCTGACCCAGCCATCCCACCACCCATTCAGCGGCCGACGATGAGTTCGCGCAGTCTCTGGACGGCGTCGGTTCGCGCACCGGCCAGTGCGGGCTCGTACTGCACATTCGCGGCGCGCACCGGCACCGGCCGGGGCGAGCACGCGACCTCCTGATCGATGAGGTCGATAAGCTGCAGCCCCCATCGGCCACCGATGACCACCCTCTCGGGGTCGATGAGCGTGGCGAGCGCCGCGATCAGCCCGCCGACGGCGGTCACCACCGCGGGCGGACGCTCCTCGAGCACGCGCCCGACGTCGATGGCGGTCGAGGCCGCACGCCGCAGGCCGAGCTCACCGAATACCTGGATCAGCGGCATCGCCCGCCCGCCCGGACCCACCGTGATCAGATGGGCCACCTCGCCGGCGACCCCACGATGTCCCCGGCGCACCTGCCCGTCGCTGACGATCGCGCAGCCGAGTCCCTCATCCAGATACACGTAGGCGAAGTCGTCGACCGGCGCCGCCGCCCATTCGGCTTCGGCGGCCCAATTGACGTCGTTGTCCACGTACACAGGGCCGTCCACCCGCCCCGCCAGCACCGCCACCGGATCGATCTCGCCCAGCAGGAACGGCGCATCGGGCAACTGCAGCAGCCGCCCCGTCTGCCGATCAACCGGATCGGCCGCGCTGACCACCGCCAGCCGGGGCTTCGGCCCGGGCGAGGCGGCTCGGATCGGCGGATCCACGCCGTTCGACGGCGACCCGTGGACGGTGCCGGCTTCCGGCTGCTCCCCGGCGAGTTGGCGCGCCCGGTCGACCGCCCGGGCCAGCGCTGCGGTCACGTCGTCGGGCTGGGCGGGCCGGCCCACGGGTTCCTGAGCGCGGGCCATCAGATCGCCGTAGGCGTTGTGGCACTCGGCCACCACTCCCTCGGGGGCGATGCTGACCGCCAGCGCGGTGCCCACGTCGGGAGCCAGCGAGTAATAGGAACCGACCCGGCCTCGGCCCCGCCCACCGGGGGTTCGGCGGCCGGTATCCACAACCAGACCGGCCGCGGTCAGGCGCCGGACGCTTTCTCCGGCGGTGGGCTTGGAGATGCCGGTCTCGGTGGACAACTCGGCGCGCGTCAACAGGCGTCGGCGCATGAGAGCGCGCAACACGTGCTCATCGGTCAGCGAGCGCAGCAGCTCCTGGGAGGGCTTGGCCGGATCCACCGCGCCCATTCTAGTCAAGGCTCTTGCCTGGAAGGGGTGCGGGGCCTTACCGTGTTTCCAGTAAAGGGACATGACTAGAAGGGACCCACCATGTCGCTCCCCCACTGGGAGGAGACGCCCGCCGACCTCCCCGCCGCCATCCGCGAGGTCAAGGCTGCGCTCCGCCGGCAGATCGCCGCTTCCGGCCGTACGGTCGAGGAGGTCTTCGCCGTCGTCGAGCGCTCCATCGCCGCCGAGGTCGCCGAGATCAATGCCGCCCGGTCGCGCGGCGAGACGATCTGGCCCGTCATCTCCTACGACGACATCGAGGCCGGCACCGTCAGCGCCGCCGACGTAGCGCGGCTGCGCAAGCGCGGCTGCCTGGTTGTGCGCGGTCACTTCGAGCGTTCGCAGGCCCTCGGCTGGGATGCCGGCATCGTGCAGTACGTCGAGGACAACAACTTCTTCTCCGACTATCGCGGCCCCGGCGACGACTTCTTCGGCAGCGTCGGCTCGAAGCCCGAGATCTACCCGATCTACTGGTCGCGCGCGCAGATGGAAGCGCGCCAGAGCGACCGCATGGCCCGCGTGCAGACGTTCCTCAACAGCCAGTGGAAGCACACCTCCGAGGGCGTGCAGTGGTTCGATCCGTCGCGTGACTCGCTCTATCCCGACCGCATCCGCCGCCGGCCCGAGGGCGCCGACTCCGCCGGCCTGGGGACGCACCTCGACCCCGGCACGCTCGACCTGTGGATGACGGAGGCTTATCAACAGGCCTTCCGCCACCTGTTCAACGGCGATGTGGAGAAGTACGACCCGTGGGACGCGGCCTACCGCACGTCCGGCCCGCAGTACCCCGGCTCGACCATGTGCTCGGCCTTCCGCACCTTCCAGGGCTGGACGGCACTCTCCGACATGGCCCACGACCAGGGCGTTCTGCACACCGTGCCGATCCCCGGCGCGATGGCGTACCTGATGCTGCGCCCGCTGCTGAGCGACGTGCCCGACGACGAGATGTGCGGCGTGACCGTCAACCAGGTCTTCCCGGCCACCGACAAGTGGCACGGCCTGCTCCTGGAGGCGCTGGCCGGCATCCCCGACGTCCAGGCCGGCGACTCGGTCTGGTGGCACTGCGACATGATCCACAGTGTCGCCCCGGTGCAGGACCAGAAAGGCTGGGGCAACGTCATGTACATCCCCGCCGCCCCCTGGTGCCCCCGCAACAAGACCTACGCCGCCACCGTCCGCGAGGCGTTCCTGTCCGGTTCGAGCCCGTCGGACTTCCCGGCCGAGCACTACGAGCGCGAATGGCCCGACCGTTTCACCGAGGCCGACCTCAACGAAACCGGCCGCCGCGGCCTCGGCTTGATCTGACCGCGGCAGCGCGCGGCCGGCGACAGCAACGCGGTCAGGGCGGCCAGGCCAGCGCCGATCACGAAGGCGACCGGCGTCTCGGTCGACGACGTGGGATCACCCTGGGAGAAGGGCAATGTCGAGCGCTGCCCGCAGCCGAGCTGCGCATCCTCACCGCGTCGGCCGACCTGTTCCGCACCCGGCCCTTGTACTGCCAGTCGTCGAGGACAAGTCGAACGCCGAAGCGCCGGCGCATGACACTCGGCTCAGTCGGCGCGCCTGGCGCGCGTCGTTATTTCGGTGCCCGGAGACCGGGCGGTCACTATCCTCGGGCCATGATCAGCGCTCGGCGGGCCACGGTGGACGACGCGGACGAGTTGGTGCGGCTTCGAGGCGTGCTCTTCGGCATCGACGACGATTCGGACGAGCAGGGCTGGCGCGATACCGCCCGGCGCATCCTGTTGAGACGGCTGGCCGAGCCGGAGCCGTCCATGGCCGGCTTCGTCGTGGACCAGCCGGGTGCGGACGGGCGGCTCGCGGCCTGCGCCGTCGGCATCCTCGAGGAGCGGCTCGGCGGCCCGCGCAATCCCCGAGGACGGGTCGGCTACATGTTCAATGTCGCCACCGATCCCGGCCACCGGCGCCGGGGCTGTGCGCGGGCGTGCACGTCCGCGCTGATCGAGTGGTTCCGGAATCAGGGCGCCGGCCTGGTCGACCTTCGAGCCAGCGAGGATGGCCTGCCGCTCTACACCTCGCAGGGCTTCGTCCGCACCGCCGACCCCGCGATGCGGCTGACCCTGCCCCGCGCCTGACATTCCCGGTACCGCCACATCGATCGCTTCGGCCGGACCTCGCCCGGCCGGGCCACGCCATCACCCCGCGGAATCTCGTCGGCGCGCGATGTGGCACCGCTCGGAGCGCTCACGCACCCAGCACAACAAACGGGTCCGTAACGCGAACCGGTGTTTCTGGCATTCGGTTAGTACTGCTCGGCGGCCGGCCAGCGGTCACCGAACGTGATGGCGAAGGCGTTGAGTACTGGTTTCCAACGGATCGTCCATCGGGTGCGGCCGGTCCCGGTTGGGTCCACGAGGTTGCCAGCACCGGCCCGGAACCGATCGGTGCGGTCGGGGCTATCAGCTCGGCAAGGCGTTGGCGTCAGCGACGGCCGGAGCGGTCAGGCGATCAGCTTCAGCAGGGCCGCATGGGTGTCGCGGTCGGCGGTGGCGATGAGGCCCTGTGTTCCGCTGTGCACGGGTGAGCCATCGAGAGCGGTCACGACGCAGCCAGCGGCCTGGCACAGCGCTATGCCGGCGGCGAAGTGGACGCTGTCGTTCAGGTGCCCGTCGGTGATGTAGGCGGCCCGACGGCCGGCGGCGACCCACGCGACGGCCAGGGTGCTGGAGATGACACGCGGGCGGAAGTGATCGGTGAACCCGTCGTCGAGCAACAACCGGGCCGCCCGGAACGTGGGCGCGTTCGGGAACGGCGGGTCGAGATTGAGGTCGACCAGGTTCGACGAGGCATCCGGTGTCAGCGGCTCATCGCGCCCAGCGTTGCGGACCCACGCGCGGTCGCCATCGGTCCAGAACACCTCGCCCGCGAACGGATCAGCGGACGCGGCCACCGTGCGCCCGCCGCTGCGAAGGGCGACGTTGACCGAGACCAGCATCGTGCGCGCCGCGTAGTTCAGCGTGCCGCACAACGGATCCACGAGCCACTCGCGCTGCGAACCGACGCCATCGGACGAGCCTTCGCTGCGCCCGCCCTCCTCCCCGACGACCACGTCCCCCGGCCGGGCCTCCCGCAGGATTCCCAGGATCGCCTTCTCGGCTTCCACGTCGGCCTCGGTGGCGAAGTCCCCCGGCGCCTTGTCGAAGCGCGCGAGATCGGTGCCGTAGCGCTCGAGCACAACCGCAGCGCCCGCTTCGGCCGCTGCCACGGCCAGTTCCCCGTCAGTGTTCAGCACCGCCCGATCTTAAGATCTTCGCTCTTGAGCGGAACCACTCACTCACGTCGCCGTGGTGGGGTGAGCGTCCTGGGCGCGCCAGCGCCCTGCTCGCCCCGCCGCGGCCCTCGGCGTGAGCAGCGGTCCGTACCACCACCCCGCCACGACATCCTGCTCTTGACCCTAAGAAGCTCGCCCTCGGCCGTGAGCGACGATTCGCACCACCCGCCCCGCTACGACATCCGGCTCTTCGAAGTGGGCCCGCCGGGCCACCTGGATCTGCCGCAGGGTAAGGATTCACCATGAACCTCGACGAGCAGCGGGCGCACATCCTGACCGGCGCGATGTATGACGATCTGACAATCGAGCTGGTCGCTGCCCGGCAGCGAACCGTCCTGCTCACCGGTGAGTACAACGACAGCTTCGGACAGCCGCCGGCCGCACGCGAGGCGATTCTGCGTCGGCTGCTACGTGACGTCGGGACCGGCTGCCACTTCGAGCCGACGTTCCGGTGCGAGTTCGGCTTCAACATCTCGGTCGGGGACCGCTTCTACGCGAACTTCGACTGCGTGCTGCTCGACGGGGGCGGCATCACCATCGGTGACGACGTGCTGTTCGGTCCGCGGGTCGGCATCTACACCAGCAATCACGCCATCGACCCGGTCGAGCGCGCCGCCGGCGGCTGTTACGCGAGACCGGTGACAATCGGTGACCGCGTCTGGGTGGGTGGCGACGTCACGATCAATCAGGGCGTGACGATCGGTGACGGGTCGATCGTCGGGTCGGGCAGCGTGGTGACGCGACCGATTCCGGCCGGGGTGATCGCCGCGGGAAATCCGGCCCGCGTGCTCCGTAAGATCACCGACGCGGACAAGACCGGATTCAAGGGGAGCTCGTCGTGACGCGTGTCGGTGTGATGTTGCCGCGGGACCTGCCTGTGGATGAGGTGCTCGACTATGCGCGACGCGCCGACGACCTCGGCTTCGACGAGCTGTGGGTGGTCGAGGATCTGGGCTTCCGCGGCGGCATCGCCCAAGCGGGAGCGGTGCTCGCCGCCACGTCGCGGATCGTGGTGGGCATCGGGATCCTGCCGGCCGGGGCGCGCAACGCGGCCTTCGCGGCGATGGAGCTGGCCACACTCGCGCAGCTGTTCCCCGGCCGGTTGATCGCCGGGATCGGCCACGGCATGCCCGACTGGATGCGGCAGACCGGCGCGTGGCCGAAGAGCCCGCTCACCCTGCTCGAGGAGTACACGATCGCCGTCCGCACGCTGCTGCGCGGCGAGCCGGGACCCGCCGCGGGCCGGTACGTGCAGGTGGAGGGCGTGATCATCGGCGAGAAGCCGAGCGTGGCGCCGCCGGTCGTGCTGGGCGTGCGGGGGCCGAAGTCGATCGCGGTCGCCGGCCGGGTCTCCGACGGCGTGCTCCTGGCCGAGCCGGCGGCGCCGCCCTACGTCGAGGCGTCGATCGGGCGCCTGGGCTCGTCGTCCCTCGAGGTCATCACGTACGACGCCGCCGTGGTCGGGGCCGACGGCCAGGCCGCCCGCGACCTGGTGCGCCCCGGCCTGGCCTGGATCGGCGAGCCCGACTGGGCCCCGCATCTCGCCCCGATGCCGTTCGCCGACGACCTGGCCCGGCACCGCCAGGCTTCGTCGGGCCCGGAGGAATTCGCCGCCACGATGCCCGACGCCTGGGTCGGCGAGCTGTCGCTGGCCGGCACGCCCGATGAGGTGCGGGCCCGGATAGCGGCCCGGCACGGCGCCGGAGCGACCAGCGTCGTCATGATCCCGGCCGAACCCGCCCGCCTCGGAGCACTCGAACGCCTCGCACAAGTCGTGCCGCGATAGCAGCCGCGCGGCGTGAGCTGGCAGGCCGGCGTGCCCGACCGGCGCTAACCTCGGCTGACCTGCTGCATCGCGCTGACGTAGCGGTTGGTGGCGTACCGCTGGACCTGCTTCGCCACCGGGCTGCCCAGCCGTACGAGGAAATTCGCCGGCCGGCTGAAGGCCCGCAGTTGGAAACGCACCTCGCCGTCGTCCTTGAGCACAACGAAGAACGCCTCCTCGCCGCTCTCGGGGTGGCCGGGCAGCGTGCCGTAGCCGAAGCCCCGCCGGTTCGGCTCGTCGATCGTGTAGACGACGCGGCACGGGATGCTCAGGAACAGCAGCCGCAGCGTCACGTCGACACCAGGTGCGGCCGGCCCGGGAGCGTCACGAACGCTCAGGCCGGCCGCGCGGTGCATCTGCCAGTGGAAAAGTCCGTCCACAGCCTTCTCGTACGTCGTACGCCCCTCGCCCAGCCGCACGTCGCGGAAGACGTGGTCGTAACCGGCGGGCAGCGGGCCTTCGCGGGTCGCGCCGACCTCGGCGTACGTGAGCGCCTTCTGCATGAGATGAACGTATCCGGTCAGGTTCCGCGCAGGCGGAGCACCTCGGCCCGGGCGTGCGCCACCCGCGGTGTCTCCTGCCCACCCGCGGCCGCGATCTCCTGGGCCAGGTCGCCCGCGCTTTCCACGAGGTGGCGAGCGCGGCGCCGGCTGTGGACGAGTGTGCCGAAGTGACGACGGTCCTTGTGCAGGCCGCTCACCGCGTCCAGCAGCGGCGCGTCGATCACGCCGGTCTCGACCTCGGGCGCGAGCAGTTCGCGCATCCAGGCGCGTTCCTTGGCCGAGGCCAGCCGCCGCACGACCAGCAGCGTCGCGATCGCGAGCGGCATGAGGATCAGGTAGGGCCCGACCACGATGAGGAAGGTGCTCCAGCCGAACAGACCGGACGCGTCGTCCCACGCGAAGTGCAGGAACATCGCGGCCAGGCAGGCCAGGATGCCGCGTCCCACCCGTCGTTCACCGGGCGCGCGGCCGAGAATCCACATGACGCCGGCGCAGAAGATCGCGCTGAACAGGGCGTGCGACGTGATGCCGACGAACCCGCGAACGGCCAGGATGAACAGCGAGGACTCCAACTGGCCCACGCCGAAGCTGGAGGTCGCGTTGTTGTAGGCGTACAGGACGTCCTCGGAGACCTGAAAGCCGAGCCCGATGAACGCGCCGACGATGAAACCGTCGTACGCGCTGCGGATCAGCCTGGGCGCCAGCGCGATCAGCAGAATGAGCCCGAGGGCCTTGCTCCATTCCTCGTCGATCGGCGCGCTCAGCCCGGCGGCCCACGTGCTCGCGCCGGTCGGGCCGAGCAGTTTCGTCCAGATCTCGAGCAGAGCGGTGTTGGCCGGCAAGGCGATCCAGAACGTGGCGGCCACCGCGCCCCAGACGAAGCCGGTGGCCAGCAGGCGGCCCGGCTGCGCGGTGTAGCGGTTCTGGCGGCGCAGGAAGATCAGCCACGGGATGAGATAGATCCCGAAGAACACGATGCCGCTGGTGACAGCCAGGCGGTAGGTGCCACCGAGGGCCGGCCCGAAATACTTGATCATGCCGAGCGCGCCGGCGCCCACGCCGATGACATAGACCCAGAAGGCCGGGTTGTGCGGCTGGAAGAACTTGAAAGGGGCGCCCCAGCCGGACTCGTCGATCGCCTCGAGCTGAGCGTTCTTGGCGGTGGAGGGGGTGATCGTCATTCGTTCGCCCCCGAGGTGATGCTGCGCAGGAACGTGTCGACCTCACTGGAGACCTGCTGGAACTCCCCGGGTACGGCGGCGACCTCCACCAGCAGGGCCGGCGCCGCCGCCGGTTCGGTCCGCGACATCTTGAACGCCGCGAGCAACTCGTCGCCGCCGGTGCCGCTCGCGCTGCGCACCACACCGACCAGTCCGGACGTCGTGGTGAACGTCGTCGGCGTGTCGGAGATGCCGGCGTCCGGGTCTTCCGAGCTGATGACCTGGTCGAGGAACTGGGCCGCGGTGCCGTTGAACGCCGCGCCGGTCATCTGAATGGTCGCGCCGGCCTTGACCAGCTTCACGTCGTCGTTGGTGGCGCTGACGCCCGTACGGTCGCTGACCAGCGCCCCGTCCTCCAGCTGCCAGCCGACGGGCGGCACCGCGGTCGCGCCGTCGCCCAGGTCGAGCACGTCGCCGGCCTTCGTCGGGTTGTCCCAGGGAACAATCGCGTTCAGCGCCGGCCAGCCGTAGATGAGGAGAAGAGCGACCACGAGAACGAACAACGCGGGCTTCATCTGTCGCCGGTCGAGCCCGAACCACCTATGTTCGACGGGCACCCAGCCCGGTATGCCTGTACTCATGCGCACCCCCTGGGCATCAACCTAGTGCTGACGACCACCGGACGCTCGGATTGACGACGGTGGTGGGAGGGAAGCAACATCCGCATGCACATCTGGCCAGGAAACCCGTACCCTCTCGGCGCCACGTACGACGGCGGCGGGACGAACTTCGCGCTCTTCTCCGAACTCGCGGAACGGGTCGAACTGTGTCTGTTCGACGAAGACGGAAACGAGACGCGTATCGACCTGCCGGAACGGGAAGCGCTCGTCTGGCACGGCTATCTGCCCCGGATCGTGCCGGGTCAACGGTACGGATACCGGGTGCACGGCCCCTTCGATCCGGCCAACGGTCTGCGCTGCAATCCCAGCAAACTTCTCCTCGACCCGTATGCCAAGGCCATCGACGGGCGTAACGACTGGAACGAGGCGCTCTTCGCGTACCGCTTCGGCGATCCCGGTTCGCGCAACGACGACGATTCCGCGCCGTACGCGCAGAAGTCCGTCGTCATCAACCCGTTCTTCGACTGGGGCAACGACCGGCCGCTGCGCATCCCGTTCCATCAGACGGTCATCTACGAGGCGCACGTCAAGGGCATGACCGAGCGCCATCCCGGCATTCCCGAGGACGTGCGCGGAACCTATTCGGGACTGGCCCACCCGGCAATGATCAAGCACTTCAAGGAGCTGGGTGTCACCGCGGTCGAACTGATGCCGGTGCACCAGTTCGTGCACGACAGCACGCTCGTCGACCGCGGGCTCACGAACTACTGGGGCTACAACACCATCGGCTTCTTCGCACCCCACAACGGGTACGCGTCCTTCGGCGGGCACGGCGGGCAGGTGCAGGAGTTCAAGTCGATGGTGAAGGCGCTGCACCAGGCCGGCATCGAAGTCATTCTGGACGTGGTCTACAACCACACCGCCGAGGGCAATCACCTCGGGCCGACGCTGTCGTTCCGGGGCATCGACAATCCGGCCTACTACCGGCTGGTCGAGGAGGACAAGCAGTTCTACTACGACACGACCGGCACCGGGAACAGCCTGAACGTCCGGCACCACGAATCGTTGCGGCTCATCATGGACTCGCTGCGCTACTGGGTGACCGAGATGCACGTCGACGGTTTCCGCTTCGACCTGGCGGCCGCGCTGGCGCGTGAGTTCCACGCCGTCGACCGGTTGGCCGCCTTCTTCGACCTGGTCAACCAGGACCCGGTCGTCTCGCAGGTCAAGCTGATCGCCGAGCCGTGGGACGTCGGCGACGGCGGCTATCAGGTCGGCGGCTTCCCCCCTTTGTGGACCGAATGGAACGGCCGTTACCGCGACTCGGTCCGCGATTTCTGGCGCGGCGAGCCGTCGTCCCTGGGTGAGTTCGCGTCCCGGTTCACCGGCAGTTCCGACCTGTACGAGATCGACGGACGGCGGCCGATCGCGTCCATCAACTTCGTGACCGCGCACGACGGCTTCACCCTCGAGGACCTGGTCTCGTACAACGAGAAGCACAACGACGCCAACGGTGAGGACAACCGCGACGGCGAGAGCCACAACCGGTCGTGGAACTGCGGCGTCGAGGGCCCCACCGACGACGCCGACATCGTCGCGCTGCGGGAACGGCAGAAGCGCAATTTCCTGGCCACGCTGCTGCTTTCCCAGGGCGTGCCGATGATCGCGCACGGCGACGAGCTCGGCCGCACCCAAGGTGGCAACAACAACGTCTACTGCCAGGACAACGAGATCAGCTGGGTCGACTGGGCCGAGGCCCGCAATCAGGACGTGCTGACCGGTTTCACCCGGCGGCTCACCGAACTGCGGGCGAAGCACCCGATCTTCCGGCGCCGGCGGTTCTTCACCGGCGAGGCGTTCGGCGACGACAAGGTGCCCGACATCGCGTGGCTGCGGCGCGACGGCCGGCCGATGACGGAGGCCGATTGGAACACCCGCAGCGGCATGACGATGACGGTGTTCCTGAACGGGCGGGGCATTCCGGAACGCGGCGCGCTCGGCGAGACGATCACCGACGACTCGTTCCTGCTGTTGTTCAACCCGCTCGGCGACCCGGTGCAGTTCACCTTGCCGGACCGCAGTTTCGGGCGTACGTGGGAGATCGTGGTCAATACCGCGGATCCGTTGCTGGCGGCCCGGCGGAAGACCGCGAAGGCCGCGTCGCAGCACGAGGTGATGGGGCACACGCTCGTGGTGCTACGGTGCCGCTATTAGTGAGACGCCGTTCGCCCTGTTCCCTTCGATGGGCGAATATCCGGTGTACGACGACGGCGTGTACGACGCTTTCGATGTCCGGGACGAACGGTTCCGCGCCTATGGCGACGCGATTGCCGGATCGGTGGCGGGCAAGGTCGTGCTCGACATCGGCACCGGGCGCGACGCGCTGTGGGCCGTCGCGGCGGCGCGGGCCGGAGCTGCGCATGTCTACGCGATCGAGCGACAGCCCGACGTGGCCGCGCAGGCGCGCTCGGCCGTGGCCGATCTCGGCGGCCGGGTGACGATCCTCGAGGGCTTGTCGACGGGCATCGACCTGCTCACGCCGGCCCAGGTGTGCGTCTCGGAGATCGTCGGGAACATCGCCTCCGCCGAAGGGGCCGTCGCCGTCCTCGCGGACGCGCGGCGGCGCCTGTGCGCCGCGGACTGCCTGTGGATACCGTTCCGCATGCAGACCTGGGCGGCGGCGGTCTCGCTTCCGGAGGGCGCCCGGACGCTGGCCGCGGAAGGCCGTCCGTACGTCGACAGGGTCTTCGCCGCGGTCGGCCGGCCCTTCGATCTGCGGCTGTGCCTGGGCGGCCCCGCCGCCGAACTGCTCGTCTCGTCGGCCGCGCTGGTCGAGTCGCTGGTCTTCGACCACCGGCGCGCGCCGCCCGACACCGACGAGGTCGCCTCGGCGCAGCTCACGGTCGAAGCCGCCGCGGCGCGGATGACCGGACTGCTGCTGTGGAGCCGGATCGCCGTCTCGCCGGCGACCTCGTCGCGCGAGATCGACACGCTGTCCGGCGGCACGCGCGGGTGGGCGCCGGTCTACGTGCCGCTCGGCGCCACCGAGGTCCGGTCCGGCGACCGTCTGGACGTCACGTGGCGCCGCAGCACCAGCGATGACGGCGTCCATCCCGACTATCACGTGTCGGTGGCCGTGCCGGGCGCCGGGGAGCTGCTGGTGTGGTCGAGCCCGCATCACGGTGGCGGCTTCCGCGAGACGGACCTGCACCGGGAGTTGTTCCCGTCCTGACTTGCGCTGTCCATTGAGGTCGGTGGATCGTGGGTGCATGTGGCCGCCGCCCGAACCGGACTGCTGGCTGCATCCTGCCGTCGAGGTGCGGCCCTCCTCCGTCCAGGGTGACGGCCTGTTCGCGCGGGCGCCGATCTCCGAGGGCGCAACGGTTTCCCGC
Organism: Paractinoplanes hotanensis; assembly: GCF_023717965.1. Taxonomy (NCBI): domain Bacteria; kingdom Bacillati; phylum Actinomycetota; class Actinomycetes; order Micromonosporales; family Micromonosporaceae; genus Paractinoplanes; species Paractinoplanes hotanensis. The sequence continues at coordinate 75,344 of NZ_JAMQOL010000049.1, forward strand.
CTGGGCGGACGCCTCGTCTCCACGACGGAGCTGACCGCCCTGCTCGCCACGGCTGACGCATATGTTGACTCGATCAATGTGTATCAAGATGTACACCTGGTGCTGCCGCCCGGCCGCCCGAACGGCAAGGGCAACCACAGCTGCGACCCGAACCTGTGGTGGGCCGCGCCCTACACGCTGACAGCCCGCCGTGACATCGCCGCCGGCGAGGAGTTGACCAACGACTACGCCACCGGCACCGGCATCGACGACTTCGCCATGCCGTGCCGCTGCGGCGCCACTCGATGCCGCGGCCTGATCACCGGCCAGGACTGGACCCGCCTCGACCTGCAGGAGCGCTACGGCGACCACTGGGTGCCGGCGCTCCTGAGCCGCATCCACCGTCTCGGCTAGTGTCCGCGGTTGCGCGGATGGTTCCGGGCCACGCGCTCGTTGCCGTGCCGGTAGTTGCCGGTCAGCCGGGCCATGAGCTCCTGGGGGTCGCCCTCCTCGACCTCGGCCAGGAACCGCGCGGCCGCCGGCCCGCGCAGCACCCCCGCTGGTCGCCCATGGTGCGACATCTCGATGTCGCCGTTCTTGCGAACGCGGTAGGTGAATCCCTCAGGCGCATTGGTCATTCCGGCATCGTGCGCGCGGTCCGGAACCCACGCGACCGATTTCCCCAGCCATCGTCGCCCCGACCCGCACGGTCCGGCATCACGGTCCGGTGCGGCCTCAGTTCCGGGCGGGCAGTCGGGCGGCGTGGCGGCGGGTGGCCGTTGCCCAGCCGGGCAGGTCGGCGGCAGCGCGTCCGGACGGGCCCACGTAGTCGGCCGACGGCCGGATGATCTTCGCCAGGCGCTTCTGCTCGAGGATGTGCGCGCTCCAGCCGGCCGTGCGGGCACAGGTGAACATCGCGGCGAGCATGTCCACGGGCACCTCGGCGAAGTCGAGCACGATCGCCGCCCAGAACTCGACGTTCGTCTCGAGCACCCGGTCGGGTTTGCGCTCCCGCAGCTCGGCCAGGGCGGCCTTCTCGAGTTCGGCAGCGACTTCGTAACGCGGCGCCCCCAGCTCGCGCGCCGTCTCCCGCAGGATCCGGGCGCGCGGGTCCTCGGCGCGGTAGATGGCGTGCCCGAAGCCCATCAGCCGCTGCCCGCTGTCCAGCACCTTCCTCACGTACGTCCGCGCGTCCCCGCTCTTCTCCACGGCCTCCACCATGCCCAGAGCTCGGGCAGGCGCCCCGCCGTGCAAGGGCCCCGACAGCGCAGCCACCGCGGCCGACAGACACGCCCCGACATCCGCGCCGGTGCTGGCCACCACCCGCGCCGTGAACGTCGACGCGTTCATGCCGTGCTCGGCCGCGCAGACCCAGTAGCGGTCGATCGCCGCGACGTGCCGCGGGTCGGGCTCGCCACGCCACCGGATCATGAACTGCGACGTCACGTCCGTCCCCTCGGCGACGCGCCGCTCCGGCACCACCGCCAGCTCCTCGCCTCGGGCCGACGCCGCCACGACGCTCATGATCGCTGCCGACGCCCGCGCCAGGTCCTGACGAGCCTCCGCGTCCGCGATGTCGATGAGCGGCCGCATCCCCAACGCGGCCACGGTCGCCTGAGCGTCCACCCGCGCATCCCCGGTCCGCAGCAGCCACCGGGCCGGCTCCCCCGCTCCCGCCGCCGGCAGCAGCGGCGACTCGAACGAGCCGTCCGCGAGCAGCCCCCACACGTCGCCGAACGAGACGGCGCCGGCCAGCGAGCGGATGTCGACGCCGCGGTAGCGGAGCGCCCCACCATCGCGGTCGGGCTCGGCGATCTCGGTGTCGAACGCGACGACACCGGCCAGCCCTGGGTTCACAGTCATCATGGTGAGAGACTGGATCGCGTACATATTGACGTCAACATTGAACCAGTCAATATGAGAGCATCTGCACATGACCGCCGAGCTGACCCGCCTGACCACCGCCGAAGTCGCCCAGCGCCTCGGGGTGCGACCGGCTACGGTCTACGCCTACGTGAGTCGCGGCCTGCTCAGCAGCCACCGCAACGCCAGCGGCAAGGGCAGCCTCTTCGACCGGGCCGAGGTCGACAACTTTCTGGCCGCACGCAAGCAACCGATCCTGCCCGGCATCCAGACCGGCATCACCCTCATCCGGAACGGCGCCCTGCAGTATCGCGGTCACGACGCCATCCGGCTCGCGAGCGTAGCGAGCTTCGAAGAGGTCGTTGAGCTCCTGTGGACAGGCGCCCGCGCCTACGTCGCCCTGCCGCCCGACGAGACCCAGCGCCGCCTGGCCGAGGCCGTGATCGCCCCGCTGCCCGCGATCGCCCGCCACACCGACCGGCTCCGCGTGGCGGTGTCCGCCCTGGCCGCCGGCGATCCCCTCCGCTTCGACACCACCCCCGCCGCCGTGACCGCCACCGCGCGCACCCTGCTCGGCACGATGGTCGCCGCGCTCCCCCGCGCGGCCCAGCCGGCGGGTAAACACAGCAGCCAGTCCACCGGCAAGGCGGCCGAGCCGGCCGGCACCATCGCCGAACGGCTCTGGCCCCGTCTCACCGCCCACGAGCCGGCCCCCAAGAACCACAGCCTGCTCAACGCCGCCCTGATCCTGCTGGCCGACCACGACATAGCCGCCTCCACCCTGGCGGCCCGGGTGGCAGCCTCCACCCGCGCCAACCCGTACGCTGTCGTCGGCGCCGGACTGGCCGCGCTCGACGGCCCCCTGCACGGCGCGGCCAGCAGCCTGGCCTACCCCCTGCTCGCCGAGTCGATGTCGCGGCCCGACCCGATCGGCACGATCGCCGACAAGCTGCGTTCCGGCGATCCGGTGCCGGGCTTCGGCCACCGCCTCTACCCCGGCGGCGACCCGCGCGCGACGGCCCTGTTCGCGATGCTCGGCGACACCCGCGCCCGGGACGCCGCCGAGCGGCTGGTGGACATCATGCGTACGCGATCGGGCCTGCGACCGAACGTCGACCTGGCCCTCGCCGCCCTGACCATGGAGCACGGCATGCCGGCGGAGGCGGGCGAGACCATCTTCGCCATCGCCCGCACGGCCGGCTGGATCGCGCACGCCCTCGAGGAGTACGGCGATCGCCCGTTGCGGTTCCGCCCGTCCGGCGAGTACGCCACGCCCGCGCCCTGATCGCGGGGCGGGCCGGGCCTGTCCGAGACCGGTAAGGTCCGGGCATGTCGTCCGAAGATCCGAACAGCCTGTCCCTGCTCGAAGGGCTGCACTCCACACCCGCCCGCCGGTATCTGTCCACAGAGCCGATCAGCGACGAGGTCGTCCGCGCGATTCTCGACGCCGCCGTCCGCGGTCCCAGCGGGGGCAACAGCCAGCGGTGGGCGTGGATCGTCGTCCGGGACGCGGAGGTCAAGCGCCAGATCGCCGAGTGGTACCGGGAGGGCTGGGACAAGAATTACGGTTCACGGCGTGAACAAATTCTCCGCGCCGACGACCCGGAGGGCATGAGCGCGGCCAGCTTCCGGGCCGCCGACCATCTCGCCGCGCATCTCGAGGAGGCGCCGGTCTGGGTCTTCCCGGTACTGCTCGGGGCTGCGCGGTCGAGCAACCCGCGGCTGGGCTCCTCCATCTACGGTGCGGTGCAGCAACTGATGCTGGCCGCTCGCGCCTACGGAATCGGCTCCACCCTGACGACGCTCTACGCCGGACACGAGGACGGCGTACGCAAGCTCCTGAACCTGCCCGACGACGCGCTCACCATGGCGCTGATCCCGCTCGGCTACCCGGCGCGCGGGCGGTGGGCGCAGCCGAAGCGGCGCCCGCTCGACGAGGTGGTCTTCAACGAGCGGTACGAGGAAAGGGGTTGACGGCGTGAACCCGTACGTCAAGAGCTTGACCATCGACTGCCAGGACGCGTTGGTCGTGGGCCGCTTCTGGGCGGCCGCGCTCGGTGGCGAGTTGGAGGAGGACTCGACCTCGGCCAAGGCGTTCGTGGAGGCGCCGGGCTGGGGCGGGCCGAACCTGTGGTTCCAGCGTGTGCCGGAGCCCAAGCAGGGCAAGCTGCGCATGCACTTCGACCTGCGGGCGCCCGGCGGCGACATCCCGGCCGAGGTGGAACGGCTGAAGGACCTGGGCGCGACGTTCGCCTGGGAGGCGGACGGGCTGATCGTGCTGCGCGACCCGGAAGGCAACGAGTTCTGCGTCGAGGAGTAGGCGTCGCCGAGTCGTAAAGTGCGGCGGGGGCCGACCGATATCGGGGTATCGCACGACGACACCACGAGGAAGGGACCCGCCCATGGCTCAGCGGACATTGCCGGTCCGCGAGGACCGGTGGCAGCCCACGGACCGGATCTACGAAGGTCTCATCGCCCGCGCGGTCGACCGTTCCGAGGATTCCGAGGCCCGCGACGGCACCGCCGAGATGATGGCCGGCGCCCTGATCCTCGTCATCCTGTTCATCGTCGTGATGAAGGGCTCGGGCTCGGTCACCGCGGCGCTCGCCGTGACCGGGCTGCTCGGCGCGCTCGGCTTCCTCTACACGGTCAACAGCGCGCGACCGGCCAAGGGCAACCGTTCGCAGGTGCTGCAGGAGCTCGGTGGTCCCGGCATGCTCCCGGCCGGCTACCTGGTGCACCCGAAGGCGTGGCAGGCGGGCATGTCCGACCATGTCGCGAGTGTTCCCGAGTCGCAGCTGCTGGCCGCGGCCGAGCTGTGCGACATCTTCCCGGGCACGGTCAACGACCTACTCCGTTTCGTCGGCAACGTCGCGATCCACGTGCCGTCGGGCCGTCACACGAACGCCGAGGACGTCCGCCGCCGGGCTCGCGAGCTGGTGCACGTGGCCAAGCCGATCGTCGTCGACTACGCGAAGAGCGCGCCCAAGCTTCCCGCCCCGCCTCCCGAAGGCAAGAAGAGCAAATAACCACGAGAACCGCCCCGGGCCGATCGGCTCGGGGCGTTTCTGTATCGGGCTGTCACAGCGGGTCAGCCGGCGAGGGCCGCGTAACGGCCGCCCACGTCGACCAGCGAGTCGTGCGTGCCGGACTCGAGGATCCGGCCGTGGTCGACCACGGCGATCTGGTCGGCGTCGCGGACCGTGGACAGGCGGTGGGCGATCGTCACCGTCGTCCGGCCGCGGGCGAGTTCGTCGAACGCTTTCTGCACGGCTCGCTCGGTCTCGTTGTCGAGCGCGCTCGTGGCCTCGTCGAGCACCAGGATGCGCGGGTCGCGCAGCAGGGTCCGCGCGATGGCGATCCGCTGCTTCTCACCGCCGGAGAACCGGTGGCCCCGCGAGCCGACCATCGTGTCGTACCCGTCGGGCAGGCCCGCGATCATGTCGTGGATCTGAGCGGCCCGGGCCGCGGACTCGATCTCGTCGTCGGTGGCGTCCGGCTTGGCATAGCGCAGGTTCTCGCGGACGGTCGTGTGCAACAGGTAGGTCTCCTGCGACACCACTCCGACGATCGAGGTGAGCGTCTCGAACGACAGGTCGCGCAGGTCGACGCCGTCGATCGTGATGCGACCGGCCGTCGGGTCGTAGAGCCGCGCGATCAACGAGGCGATCGTGCTCTTGCCCGAGCCGGTCTCGCCGACCAGGGCGAGCGACGACCCCGAGGGCACGTCCAGGGTCACACCGGCGAGGGCGGCGGACGGACTTCCCGCGTACGTGAAGGTGACGTCCTCGAAGCGCAAGTGGCCCCGCGGAGCCGCGACCGGCACGGGCCGGGCCGGCTCCTCGACATCGACCGGCAGGTCAAGGTACTCGAAGATGCGCGCGAACAACGCCAGCGACGTGGTGACCGTGACGCCGACGTTGAGCAGCCCCATGAGCGGCCGGAACAGGCCGGACTGCAGCGCCGTGAAGGCGACCAGCGTGCCGATGCTCATGCCGCCGGAGGTGACCGGCAGACCGGCGGCGAGGTAGATGACCGCCGGGATGGCCGCGAACACGATGCTCATCGAGGCCATCCGCCAGCGCCCGGCCAGCTCGGAGCGCAGCTCGAGATCGATGAGCCGGCTCGACGAGCTGCTGAACCGGTCGACCTGGGCCGGGCCGGTGCCCATGGTGCGGCTCAGCTGCACGCCGCCGATGGACAGGCCTTCCTCGATGATGACGTTGAGGTCGGCCAGCTCGCGCTGGCGCTGGGCGGTGATGGCCCGGCGCATGCTCGCGACCCGGCGGGTGAGCCAGATCGACGGCGGCAGCACGAGCAGCGACACCAGCGACAATTTCCAGGACAGGGCAGCCATGGCGACCGCGGTGGCGACGACCGTGGTCAGGTTCGAGGCGATCGAGGTGGCGGTGGACGTGACGACCGATTCCATGCCGCCGATGTCGTTCGTGATGCGCGACTGCACCTCGCCGGTGCGGGTCCGGGTGAAGAAGGCGATCGACTGGCGCTGGAGGTGCCGGAAGACGTCGGTGCGCAGGCGGTGCATGACGCGCTGGCCGATGGTGGTGGAGATCCAGGTCTGGACGACACCGAGCGCGGAGGTGACGGCGGCGACGGCGACCATGCCGGCGACGAGCCAGACGAGCAGTCGCACGTTCCGGTCGGGCAGCGCGACGTCGATGACCTCGCGCAGCAGGAACGGGCCGGCCAGGCTGACGATCGACGAGACCACGATGGTGAGGACGACGACGGCCAGGGGGCCGCGGTGGTCGGTGAACAGGGAGCCGATGCGGCGCAGGGACACGTTCTTCGCCTGCGCGATCTCGGCGGCGGTGGGCTTCTTGCCGCGAGTGCGGCCGGGAGTGGGGCTTTCCAAGAGCGAACCTCGTTCCGTACGGGGATTCGGCCGCGGCCGCTCGTAGCGGCGCCTACCGGCCGGGACTTTGCTGAGGTTACCTCAACATGAGGGAACAACAGAAGCCGCTGGTACGGTATTCCCGTGGACGACGAGGGTCTGCTCGAGGCGTTCTTCGCGGTGTCCCGCCAGTTGCGGCACCGCACCCGCGAGGCGCTGGAGCCCTGGGAGCTGTCCCCCTCGCTGGCCCGCGCGGTCAGCGCGCTGTCCCGCAGCGGCGACATGCGCCCGGGCACGCTCGCCGAGCATCTGCGGATTGCTCCGCGCTCCGCCACCGAGGTCGTTGACGACCTGCAGGCCGCCGGCCTGGCCGAGCGTCATCCCGACCCGGCCGACCGCCGGGCCGTGCTCGTGACGCTCACCGACGAGGGCGTCCGCGTCAGCCGCGACATCCGCGAGGCCCGCCAGGCCGCGGGCGAGCGCTTCTTCGCCACCCTCTCGGCCGACGACCGGGCCGAGCTCGGCCGCCTCCTACGCCGGCTGCGCGCGGACGCCGGCTGACCGAGCGCCGGGGCGCGGGACGCCGGCTGGCCGAGCGCCGGGGCGCGGGACGCCGGCTACCCGAGGCGTCGCGTGTAGGCGGTCAGACAGGCTGCCGAACCGGTGACGCAGAAGACGACGACCAGCAGGGGCATGGGAATCTCGACCCCGGCCAGGCGGATGAGCACGGCCAGCACCACCAGGGCGACCAGGCAGACGCCGAGGGCGACCGCCGCGACATGACCGAGGGCCGAACGCGCCTGGTCCGGACGACGGATTCCCCCGGCCGGGACGCGCAGGGACTCGGCGAACGCGTCGGCCAACCGCACCAGCGAGTCGGCGTCGCGGATCTGGTTCTCGGCCGCGGTCAGGCGCCGCAGCTCGGACAGGGCACGCTGGTGGCCGGGCGCGATGCGCAGGGCACGGGCGTACACCTCGCGGGCGCTCAGCGGGCGGCCCACGGCGAACAGCGCCATCCCGTACGCGACCTGGACGTCGGCGTCGTAGTGGGCGATCTCGGCCGCGGCGGCCAGCACGGTCTCGGCCTCGGCTGTGCGCCCGGCCGCGAGCAGCGCGCGACCGTGCCGCTCGGCCGGCCGCGGGTTGCCCGGGTCCTCGTCGGCGGCCGCCGCCGCGGCCGTGATCGCCAGGTCGTGGCGGCCGAGCGCGGTGTAGGCGGCGCTGACCCAGAACAGCTCCTCGACGCCCCGAGGGTTGATCCCCAAGGCGGTCCGGGCCGCGTAGAGGGCGTCGGTGTACGAGCCCAGCGCCATCCGGGCCCGGGCGAGCAGCAGCCAGGCGACGGCGTTGCCGGGCTCCGCGCCGACCACGGGGGTCAGCAGGGTCGCGGCCTGGCCGGCTCGCCCGCTGGTCAGCAGGTCATCGGCGCGGTCGAGAACGTTTTCGCTGGGCACGCAGTGGTGATCGGTCCGCACCGGGGCGGACAGCGGTACCGCTCGGGTGCGTCTCGGTTGTGGAAAACGTGACGCAGCTCATTCGCTCCGGCCTTCAAGCGCGACGGTGGCGATGCCGATCGAGAACGGGTGCGAACGAGGAGCAGCACCGACTCGGGAGCCCGAAGCCCTCACCCCCCGGCTTCGTAGCGAGACGAAGGGAAGACCGCCATGAACCTGACCATCGCCGAGACCCGCTGGGCCGCCCACACGAGCCTGGTCCACCTGAACGCGGACGTGCAGCGCCTCCGCACGGACTTCGCCACGGGCGCCGACAAGGAGACCCTGGCCGCCGACCGCGCCGCCGTCCACGACAGCCGCCGGGTCCTCAACACCCACCGCGCCAACCTGGTCGACGTCACCGTCTGACTGCCGCGCCGCGGGCGCCGTCACGTGTCGCGAGTGCGCAGTTCCTGATGGTGTTCCGTGATCGCTTCGAGCATTCCGCTCAGAAAACGACGCACGGTCTCCATCTCGTCCGCGCTGAAGTCGTCCATGACCACCTGGCTGCGGGCGCCCAGGGGCCCGAAGAACGCCACCGCGAGCTCCATCCCGGGCTCCCCGTAGCGCAGGTGCACGACCCGGCGGTCGGCGCTTTCCCGCGTACGTCGCAGGTGCCCGGCCCGTTCCAGGCGGTCGATCACCGCAGTGGTCGCCCCCGACGAGAGCCCCAGGGCTTCCCCCAGCCGGCCTGGCGTCAGCGGCGTCCCGCGCCGCTCGGCGTGCATCACCGCGATGAGCGCCTGCAGGTCGGTGAAGTGCAGACCCTGCTGTCCGGCGAACTCATGGGCGACCCGTTGCGCCTCGATCGTGTAGAGCCGCAGCAGGTCCACGACGTCGCGGCGCACATCACTCACCGCGCCAGTGTTGCAGATTCCGTCACGAGGGGTAAGAATCTCGATTGTCGAGATACTTAATCGTGGAGGGTTCATGCGACGCGCCTGGCTGACGCTCGTGCTGGCGGTGCTGATCGGTGGCGGCGTGCTCGCCTTCGCCGGTCCGCTCGAGACGACGAACGACCCCACCGCCTCGCTGCCCAGCGCGGCGGAATCGACGCGCGTGGCCGAACTCGAGCGCCGGCTCCCGTCCGGGCAGGTCAATCCGGCCCTGATCGTCTTCGCGAAGGACGACGGCACCGCGCTCACGCCGGCCGAGCTCAAGACGATCGAAAGCTTCGGCACGCCGATCGTGGCACCGGGCAACGACGCCGCGATCGTCTCCAAGCCGTACCCCGCCGGCTACTCGGCCGAGCAGATCGTCGAGGCGGTCGGTCAACTGCGTGATCAGGTGCGCGCCGAGGTCCCGCCGGGCATCACGGCCCAGGTCACCGGCGGCGCGGGCTTCACCGCCGACCTCGCCGACAGCTTCTCCGGCGCCAACACCCGCCTGCTGATCGTCACCGTCCTCGTGGTGGCGCTGCTGCTGCTCGTCACGTACCGCAGCCCGATCCTGTGGCTGGTCCCGCTGGCCGTCGTCGGCCTGGCCGACCGCCTGAGCGGCTCCGTCGTCGCGATCCTGTCGCGCCACACCGACCTGGCGATCGACGCGTCCACCAACGGCATCATCACCGTGCTCGTCTTCGGCGCCGGCACCAACTACGCGCTGCTGATCATCTCGCGCTACCGGGAAGAACTGCACCGGTACGAGGACAGGTTCGAGGCCATGCGGCACGCGCTCAAGGGCGCCGGCCCCGCCGTCCTGGCCAGCTCGGGCACGGTCGTGCTCAGCCTCCTGACCCTGCTGCTGGCCAGCCTCGGCAAGAACCTCGCGCTCGGCGTCGCGGGCGCCGCCGGCATCGCCATCGCCGCTGTGTTCGCCCTGTTCGTTCTGCCGCCCGCGCTGCTCGTTTGCGGCCGAAAGTTGTTCTGGCCGTTCATCCCGCGCGTGGGCGCCGCCGGGGCCGAGGCGGAGAAGGGGCTGTGGGCCCGCATCGGCCGGGGCGTCTCGCGCCGGCCCGCCATCGTCACGGTCGCGGCTGTGCTCGTGCTGGCCGCGCTCGGCAGCGGCCTGGCCGGCACCAAACTGGGTCTCTCGCAGGCCGACCAGTTCCGGGTCGAGGCCGAGGCGGTCGACGGCCTCGAGACGGTCAGCCGCTATTTCCCGGCCGGCGCCACCGACCCCGCAACGATCATGACCACTCCCGACCGGGCCGAGGAGGTGCTCGCGCTCGTCACCCGGACGTCCGGCGTCGCCTCGGCGCGGATCGGTGAGCGCACGGCCGACCTCGCCAGCATCAGCGCCGTGCTGACCGCCGCGCCGGACACACCCGAGGCGTACGACACCGTGCGCGCCCTCCGCGAGAACGTGCACGCCGAGCAGGCGCTGGTCGGTGGCAGCGTCGCGGCGAGCCTCGACGACCGGGACGCGGCCCGGCGCGACCTGACAGTCATCGTGCCGGCCGTGTTGATTGTCGTGTTGCTCGTATTGATCGGCCTGCTCAGAGCCTTGGTCGCGCCGATCCTGCTGCTGTTGACGGTAATCGCCAGTTTCGGGGCCGCACTGGGCGCCGGCTCGTGGCTGTTCCGGCACGTGCTCGACTACCCGGCCCTCGACACCGGCGTGCCGCTGCTGGCGTTCCTGTTCCTCGTGGCACTGGGCGTCGACTACAACATCTTCCTGGTGACCCGGGCCAAGGAGGAGACGCCGCTACGCGGCACGCGGGACGGGATGGTGCACGCCCTCGCGGTCACGGGCGGCGTCATCACCAGCGCCGGCATCCTGCTGGCGGCCGTGTTCGGAGTGCTCGGCGTCCTGCCGGTGATCACGCTCACCCAGATCGGCGTCATCGTCGGCATCGGCGTCCTGCTGGACACGCTGCTCGTCCGCACCGTGCTGGTCCCGGCCCTGGCCACCATGTGCGGCGACCGCTTCTGGTGGCCGGGCCGCCCGGCCGTCAGCTCGGCGAAGCCGGAGCCGGATCCTGATCCGGACTCGCTTCGGGCTTGAGCGGCACCCCGGCGAACGGGATCCCCGCCACGCTGAATACCCACACCGGAACCGTAGCCCGGCCCCCTGTCGTGGGAACATCCACATGGCCGGACGCGCCCCGGTCACTTCGAGCGTCTCGCACACCGCCGCTGTGAGCGCCGCAGGGTGACCAGGTCGAAGTGGCGGTCGCGCCGGGAGCGGCATGCGCGAGCGAGCCGGATGGGCACGCGGAACGACCAGCAAGCGCGCGGGAACGACCAGCAAGCGCGCGAAACGACCAGCAAGCGCGCGGGAACGGGCAGCAAGCGCGCGGGAACGGGCAGCAAGCGCGCGGGAACGGGCAGCAAGCGCGCGGGAACGGGCAGCCGCAGGCCGCAGGCGCGGCCGCGGCGAACGCGCGACGCCGTATCGTGGCGGTGGCTTGTGGTTGCGCCTGGAGCGGGCCGGTGTCAGCTCACGCGGAGGATGGAAATCGTGTCGTCGTCGCCGTTCGAGACGTAGGCGAAGCGGCCGTCCGGGGCCACCGCCATGGTTCGGGGGCTGCGGCCGACCGGCACCGTTGCCGTGATGCGGCCGGTGCGTGGGTCGATGACAGAGACCGAGTTGCCGGCTTCGTTCACCGCGTAGGCATGGCCGCTGTCCGTCGCGAAGGCAGCCGCCTGCGGTTTCTGGCCGACTCGGAACGGGCCGCGGCGCTGGAGCGTGGTCGTGTCGATCAGTTCCACGGCGTTGGCTCCGAAGCAGGCGACCACGACCGTACGGCCGTCGGGCGACACGGCCAGGCTGTGGGGCGCCCTGCTGACCGGGATCGAGCGCAGCCGCTTGTCGGTGCGGACGTCGATCACCGACACCGTGCTCGACTCGTGGTCGGGCGTGAAGGCCCGCTGCCCGCCGGTGTCGAAGGCGACCGCGTGCGGGTTCTCCGGCACGAACACCCGGGCGGTCAGCCGCAGAGCGGCGGCCGAGTAGATCTCGACGTTGCGCCCACCGTGGATCGGCACCCACAGGCGACCGTCGGGGGCGACCGACAAGGCGTACGGCTGCACGCCGGTCTTCAGATTGCCCACGACCTTCAGCGAGGGAGCGTCGACGACCGCGACGCCGCTGCCGCTGAGGTCGTTCTCGTACATCGAGACGAAGACCCGCCGGCCGTCCGGGGCGACGGTGACGAACCGCGGCGTGTTCCGCAAGGTCACCGATCGCACCTTCCGGGAGGCGAGGTCGACCACGGAGAGGATGCGCGAGTTCTGGTTGGCGACATAGACAGTGCGACTGTCGGGTGACACCGCCACGCCCTCCGGCTCGTCACCGACCCGGATCGTCCCTTCGACAGCAGGCCTGTCCAAACTGGCCGGACCGGCCGGCGGCGAGGTCGGCGCGGAGGGCGCGACGGACGAAGGGGGCGAGGACGGCGCGGAAGGGGGCGAGGAGGGCACGATGGACGGCGAGGAGGACGTGCCGGTGAACGTCACGGCCGCCGCAATGCCGGTGCCGCCGAACAGAGCGACGGCGGCCGCGCCGGCGACGATCAGACCCTTCGCACGCCGCGCCGGACGAGGCCCCCGAGCCGTGATCGATCGCCATGACCGACCGCCTCTCACTCCGAGACGCCCGGCCGCCGCCGGATCAGCCCTCTCGCCGGAGCCAAAACGCAGCCGACCGCCACTCGGCAGATCCGCGCCACCACCCGGCAGATCCGCGCCACCGCCCGGCAGATCCGCGCCACCGCCCGGCAGATCCGCGATACCGCCTGAACCGGAACCCAGGTGGCCACCCGGCAGATCAGCCCCACGGAGGCCCGAATGGCCGAACAGCAGATCAGCTCCACCGGCCGAGCTCAAGCCCAGATGCCCACCCGGCGCGCCGGCCGAGGCGACGCTCAGGTGCCCGGTCACCGGCAGGTCGGCCGCGCCCGCCGGACCGTCGAGCGAGATCATCCCGGTCAGCGGCCTCTCCCCCGGCGCCCATTCGATCTGCAACTGATCGCCGGCGAGGCGCGCCCGCAGCCCCGGGCCGGTCACCTTGAGCCGTGAGCTCAGCGCCGCCGGCGAGCCCAGCACGGCGACGCTCGCCGACAGGCGGGGCGTTCCGGGCGTCACCGGCCCGAAGTCGAGGCGGGCCGGCTCCAAGGCGATCGAGGTCGCGGCCAACGCCTCGGCCGCCTCGGCCGCGACCTCGATGGCCCGGGAGCCGGCCAGCCGCACAAGGGCGGCCCGGGCCGCCACGGCCGCGTCCAGATCGGTGCCGGCGGCCAATTCGCGCAGCTCACCGACGGTGGTCGGAAGATTGTCGGAGTTCATGGTGTCACCGCGCCCCATCCTTCGATGGGCAGCGGATCGGCAAGCCCGCCCCGGTCAGTCGACCGGGTGGGGCCGGAGCTTCAGCACCGGAGCGATGTGCCCCGGGGGAAGCGCCGGAGCCCGCTCCGCGCCCAGTTCCTGGCGGAGGCGTCTCGCCGTACGCCGCCACCGCAGATCGTCGTCACCGGTCGGGCCCTGGTCGAAGGCCTCGGGTGGCAGCGCGGCGAGCGCGGCCAGCAGTCGCCCGTCATCCCACATGTGGGGTGGTACGGACATCGGGACCTCCCGGTTCAAAACCCTGCTGTCCACACGTCGCGACCGCCCGACCGGTTCGACCGAACAAGGGACGAGGAGAACACGGGGCGGACCGGGCAGACTGGGGCCGGTGGACGCACGGGCAGCGGTGGACGAGACCTGGCGTACGGACGCCGCCGGCATGCTCGGTGTGCTGGCCCGCCGGCTGGGCGATCTCGACCGGGCCGAGGAGGCGCTCCAGGAGGCGCTGGCCGAGGCGCTGCGCCGGTGGCCGTCCGACGGTGTGCCCGGGAGTCCGGCCGGCTGGCTGGTGACCACGGCCTGGCGCAAGGCGCTCGACGCGATCAAGCGGGAGGCGACCGGCCGCGAGAAGGTCGCGGTTCTGGCCCGTACGCCCCCGGACGCGCCCACCGGGGACGACCGGCTCGCCCTGATCTTCGCGTGCTGTCACCCCGCGCTGCCGGAAGCGGCCCGCATGGCGCTGACCCTGACCGCCGTGGCCGGCCTGTCCACCGAGGCCGTCGCCGCGGCGTTCCTGCTGCCGCGGGCAACCATGGCCCAGCGGCTGGTGCGGGCCAAGAAGAGCCTTCGAGCTTCCGGCGTACGGGTGGAAGTGCCGCCCGACGACGAGCGGGGAACCCGGCTCCCGGCCGTGCTGACCGTGGTCTACCTGATCTACAACGAGGGCTACCTGGTCTCCGACGAGGGTCACCTGGCCCGCGAGGGGCTCGACCTGGCCCGGCAGCTGGCCCACCTGATGCCGCGCGAGCCCGAGGCGGCCGGCCTGGCCGCGCTGCTCGAACTGCACGAGGCCCGCGCGGCGGCTCGCTTCGACGAGCGGGGCCGCCTCGTGCTGCTGGAGGAGCAGGACAGGTCCCGCTGGGACAGTGCCGTGATCCGGCACGCGGTGGGACGGCTCGCCCGGGCGGCCGCGTTCGACCGGCCCGGGCCGTACCAGTTGCAGGCGGCCATCGCGGCCCAGCACGCGCTGGCGCCGTCCTGGCCGGCGACCAACTGGGCCGCCGTACGCACTCTCTACGACCGGTTACAGCTGCTCACGCCGTCGCCCGTGGTCTCGTTGAGCCGTGCCGTGGCGACCGGGTTCGTGGCCGGGCCCGCGGTGGCGCTCGGCGAGGTGGACGCCCTCGCCGAGCGCTTGTCCGGCTATCGGCTGTGGCACGCGACCCGGGCCGACCTGCTGCTGCGACTGGATCGCCGGGACGAGGCGGTCGAGGCGTGGCGACGGGCGCTGGCCCTGGCCACCAACCCGGCCGAGCGGGAGCTGCTCACCCGGCGGCTGGCCGCTCTCGGCACGGAATGACGGCTCAGCGTTCCAGGACCGGGCGGATCTCCACCCGGTCGCCGATGGCCGCGATGCCCGGCCAGGTGGAGGCGATCGCCACCGCCTCGTCCATGTCGTCGGCGGTCAGGAAGATGATCGCGCCGACGACCTCCTTCAGCTCGAGGAACGGGCCGTCGGTGACCGTCGGCCTCCCGTCGGCGCCGCGGCCCACCGTCTTCGCGGTCGAGGAGGGCTGCAGCTCGGCGCCACCCTCCTCGATCTTGCCGGCCGCCGACCACTTCTCCCACCACGAGGTGATCTCGCCCATCAGCCGCTCGGCGGTCCCGGGGTCGTTCCAGGGGGCCTCGTCGCCGGCCAGGATCATGACGTAACGCATGGTGTTGTCTCCTCCGCTGGTGTGTCGTCTCCATGGTGACGATCGAGGCGGCGCCGGAATCGACATCCCGTCGGATCTTTTACGAGGCCGGGGTCTGCTCGCCGAACGCGGTGAAGAACTTGTCCCGGAAGTCGTTCATCGGCCAGACCGGGGCGTCGGGGCGGGGGCGCAGGCCCTCGGTCCAGCCCCAGCTCGCGATGCGGTCGAGCGCCTTCGGGCCCTTGGCCAGCACCGTGATGGGCACGTCGTGGCTGGCGCCGGCGCCGGCCGCGATCGGGGACGGCTGGTGGTCGCCCAGGAAGACCATCACCAGGTTGTCGTCGCCGTAGAGCTTGACCCAGTTGATCAGCGCGGTCAGCGAGTACACGATCGACTTGCCGTACTCGGCCCGCACCTCGCGCGGCTCGGCCCACAGGGCGCTCGGCTTCTTGGCCCCTTCGACCATACGGTGATAGATCGAGCCGTCGCCGACCTGGTTCCAGTCGGGCAGGTAGTCGGGGATCGGCGCCCACGGCGTGTGGCTCGAGACCAGCGGCATCTCGACCATCAGCGGGCCGCGGCCGGCCTTCTTGTACTCGATGGTGTTGAGCTGCTTGAGCGTGTACTGGTCGGGCATGGGCGACCAGCTGAACTTCGGGCCCTGGTAACCCAGGTTGCGGCTGTCCCACACGGTGTCGTACCCGTAGAAGTTGCCCTCGGGCCAGGCCCGCGTCGCCCCCGGCATGACGCTCACCGTGCGGTAGTTCGCGTCGCGGAACGCCCTGGTCAGCGTGAGCCGGTCGGTGGCGACCAGATTGCGGTAGCGCTGCTCGTTGTTGATCCACAGGCCGGACTCGAACGTGGCGTGGGCCAGCCAGCTGCCGCCGCCGAACGTGGGCGAGGTGAGCCAGCCGCTGCGCGCGGTGAAGCCGGCCTCGGCCAGGGCGGCCGTCCCCCGGTCGAGCACGGGCGTGACGGCCGGGGCGAGGGCGACGCCCTCGACGGCGCTGCGGCCGTAGCTCTCGACGAAGGTGAAGATGACGTCCTTGCCCTTGAGCCCGGTGAGCATCTGCGCCGGCGGCACGGTCTTGAACGGGTCCTGCTGCACCTCCTTGGCGAACTCAGCCTCGTCCCGCAGACCGGCCCGGGCCTGGTGGGCACGGTCCCAGGCGTACGTGGCGGTGCTGCGCGCCGCGACCGGCACGGCGCCCCAGACGGAGACGCCGAGCGAGAACGTGAGCGCCCACGCCACGCCGACGCCGCCCGCGGTGATCGCCGACCGCTTGCGGTGGCGGCCGACCAGGGCGCCCACCCGCAGCACCGACCAGCAGGTCAGGGCCAGCACGCCGGCGACCAGCAGGACGATCACGGCGACGGCGGCGATCGCGGCGAAGCGGCCGTACGAGTCGACGACGAAGCTGAACGCGTCGTCGAACAGCACCCAGTCGAGCACCGGGTCGAACGGCCGGTTCAGCTCGGAGAAGAAGCCCATGTCGAGGCACTTCTCGAGGACCAGCAGACCGACGAGGGCGCCGGCGACGATCGCGAACACCCGGCGCGCCCGCGGTGGCAGCACCACCAGCAGGCCGACCATCACCGCGCCCTCGAGCGGGATGCGCAGGAAGCCCAGCGGCGTCAGGCGGGACAGGATGTTCGGGAAGATGAGGGCCACGAAGAGCAGCAGGGCCGCCAGGACCGTCAGCGTCAGCTGGACGCGGGGGTGGCGGGCGAACGTCTTCAAGCGGCCGACGGCTGGCGGGCCGTCCTGGATCTCGGGCACGCCCAGGGGAACGGATGGACGGGGGTCCGCGGTTCAGTGACACTCAAAAGTCACTTCCACCCGGTATCAAAGACTTTATTGGCCGCCCCCGGGTAGCCATGGTGACTGTCCACGACCGCGAAGTGAGAGGACGAGCCTGTGCCCACGGCTGTCTCCGACCTGCTGCCGACGCTCGACGATGCCGACCTCGCTCGTATCGACGCCTGGTGGCGGGCCAACAACTACCTGACCATCGGTCAGATCTATCTGCAGGCCAACCCGCTGCTGCGCGAGCCGTTGAAGGCCGAGCACATCAAGCCGCGGCTCCTCGGCCACTGGGGCACCAGCCCTGGCCTGTCCTTCGTCTACGCCCACGTCTCGCGCCTGATCCGCCACACCGGGCAGGACGCGATCTATCTGACCGGCCCCGGGCACGGCGGCCCGGCCCTGGTCGCGGCCGGCTACCTCGAGGGCGCCTACTCCGAGGTCTACCCCGAGGTCACCCGCGACGAGCCGGGCCTGCGCAAGCTGTTCCGCCAGTTCTCCAGCCCCGGCGGCATCCCGAGCCACGTCTCGGTGACCACCCCGGGCTCGATCCACGAGGGCGGCGAGCTGGGCTACGTGCTGGTCCACGCGTTCGGCGCAGTCTTCGACAACCCCGACCTGCTGGCGATCGCCGTGGTCGGCGACGGCGAGGCCGAGACCGGCCCGCTCGAGGGCTCGTGGAAGGGCGTGTCCTTCCTCAACCCGGCCCGCGACGGCGCCGTGCTGCCGATCCTGCACCTCAACGGGGCCAAGATCTCCGGCCCCACCGTGCTCGGCCGCAAGAACCCGGCCGAGGTGCGCGAGCTGCTGAGCGGTCACGGTTACGAGGTGATCGAGGTCGAGGGCGACGACCTCCCCGGCATGCACCAGCGGTTCGCCGCCGCGCTGGCCGAGGCGTGGGGCCGCATCCGCACCATCCAGCGCTCGGCCCGCGAGGGCGGGTGGGACGGCACGCGCCCCACCTGGCCGCTGATCGTGCTGCGCACCCCCAAGGGCTGGACGGGTCCGGCCGAAGTCGACGGTGTCAAGGTCACCGGCACGTTCCGGTCCCACCAGGTGCCGCTGTCCGGCGTGCGCGACAACCCGGAACACCTGGCCCTGCTGGAACAGTGGCTCAAGTCGTACCGGCCGGAGGAGCTCTTCGACGACGACGGCGCGCCCGTCGCCCTGCTGCGCGAGCAGGACCCGGAAGGCGACCTGCGGATGAGCGCCAACCCGCACGCCAACGGCGGGGTGCTCACCCGCGAGCTCGACCTGCCCGACTTCCGCGGCTACGGCATCGACGTGACGACGCCGGCGACGCTGCGGGCCGAGTCGACCCGCAAGCTCGGCGAGTACATGCGCGACATCTACCGCACCAACCCCGACCGGTTCCGGCTGTTCTCGCCCGACGAGACCAACAGCAACCGGCTGGGCGCGGTCTTCGAGGTCTCCGACCGCACGTTCATGGAGAAGGTGTACCCCGGCGACGTGGCGCTCGGCCCCGACGGCCGGGTGATGGAGGTGCTGTCCGAGCACAACTGCCACGGCTGGCTCGAGGGTTACACGCTGACCGGCCGGCACGGCCTGTTCGCGACGTACGAGGCGTTCGCCATGGTGAGCGCGTCGCAGACCATCCAGCACGGCAAGTGGCTGGAGGAGGCCGCCCACCTGCCCTGGCGGGCCAAGGTGCCGAGCCTGAACGTGCTGCTCACCTCGACGGCGTGGCGCAACGACCACAACGGCTTCAGCCACCAGGGCCCCGGCCTGATCCAGAACGTGCTGACCCAGCGCGGCACGGTGAGCCGGGTCTACCTGCCGCCGGACGCGAACTGCCTGCTCTCGGTGGCCGACCACTGCTTCCGGTCGAAGTCCTACATCAACCTGATCGTCATCGACAAGCAGCCGCAACTGCAGTGGCTGACCATGGACGAGGCGATCGAGCACTGCGCCCGCGGCGCCGGCATCTGGAACTGGGCCGGCACCGACGACGGCACGACCGACCCCGACATCATCATGGCCTGCGCCGGCGACGTCGTGACCATGGAGACGGTGGCCGCGGCCCAGATCCTCAAGCAGAAGCTGCCCGGCATGCGGGTGCGCGTGGTCAACGTCGTCGACCTGATGACGCTCGTCCGGCGCAAGGACCACCCGCACGGCATGAGCGACACGCTGTTCACCGAGCTGTTCACCGACACGGTCGACGTGGTGTTCGCGTTCCACGGCTACCCGGGCGCCGTGCACCAGCTGGTGCACGGCCGGCCCGACGCCGACCGTTTCCGGGTGCGCGGCTTCATCGAGCAGGGCACCACCACGACCCCGTTCGACATGACGGTGCGCAACCGGGCCTCGCGCTACCACCTGGTCATCGACGCCATCAACAACGCGCGCCGCCTGCCGCAGGGCGCCGAAGACCTGAAGAAATGGTGCGAGTCCCAGCTGGCCCGCCACGAGCAGTACGTGGTGGAACACCTGGAGGACATGCCCGAGGTCCGCGACTGGTCGCTAGGCGACTGGGCGGAGTCCTAGGCGACGGTGGTGGCGGCCCGTAGCGGGGTGCGGGCCGCCGCGAAATCGGGGTCGGCGACCGGGCGGCCGAAGTGGTAGCCCTGCAGGTAGCGGTAGCCGAGACGCTGCAGGGCCTCGGCCTGGGCCGCCGTCTCGACGCCCTCGGCCACCGCGGTCAGGCCGAGGCCGGCGGTGACCTGGAAGAGGGCGTCGGCGATGACCGTGTGCCGCCCGGCCTCGGTCACGTTGTCGACGAAGGACTTGTCGACCTTGAGGATGTCGACCGGGACGGTCTGGAGCAGGCCGAGCGACGAGTGCCCGGTGCCGAAGTCGTCGAGCGCGATCCGCACGCCCAGCGCGCGCAGTTCGTGCAGCGCGACCACGGCCTGGCCGCCCTCGAAGACGGCGGTCTCGGTCACCTCGACGGCCAGGCACGAGGCGGGCAGGCCGCTGTCGGCCAGCGCGGCCGCCACCGTCGCCGCGAAGTGCGGGCGGGCCAGCTGCCGGGCCGAGACGTTGACGCTGATCCGGTCGGGCGCGCCCGGGCCGAGGCCGGCGCGCCACGCCGCGAGGCGGTGGCAGGCCGTCCGCAGGATCCACTCCCCCAGCTCGACGATCAGGCCGTTGCGCTCGGCGACCGGGATGAACGCGGCCGGGCTGACCAGGCCCCGCACCGGGTGCTCCCAGCGCACCAGGGCCTCGACCGCGGCCACCCGACCGGCCGGCAGCTCGACGATCGGCTGGTAGACCACCCGGAACTGGCCCAGGTCGAGCGCCGTGCGGATCTCGGCGCCCAGCCGGACGTGCTCGCCGGCCCGCTCGTCGAGGGCGGGCGTCCAGCGGCGTACGGGCTCGCCGGTCTGCTTGGCCGCGTGCATCGCCGACTCGGCCTGCCGCAGCAGCTCGACCGGGGTGGTGCCGGCGCCGCCGGCCAGACCGATCGCGACCCCCACATACAGCTCGTGACCGCCCTCGGCAACCGGCGCCCCCAGCGTGCGGGCCAGCGACGCGGCGAGCGCCCGGACCTGGTCGGCGTCGGCGTCGGCCAGCAGCAGCGCGAACTCGTCGCCGCCGATGCGGGCCACCAGGGCGCCCGCCGGCGCCGCCTCGGCCAGCCGCGCGGCCACGGACACCAGCACCCGGTCGCCGATCGGCCGCCCGAGCTCGTCGTTGACGTTCTTGAAGCCGTTCAGTCCGAGCAGCGCGATCTGCGGGCGGCCGGCGGCCAGGGCGTCGCGCAGCTCACCTTCGAAGCGGCGCCGGCTGGCCAGCCCGGTCAAGGGGTCCTGCATGGCGGCCCGGGTCAGCTCGGCCGACTGCCGGCGCACCTCGAACACGAAGCCGGACATGCGGGCGATGATCAACAGCACCAGCGTGCACGCGCCGGCCGCGACCGAGAGGCGGCCGACCGGGTCCGCGCCGATCCGCGGGACGAGCAGCAGGACCGGCGCGAGCAGGGAGCAGGCGCCGAACAGCAGCAGCCGGGACGGGCCGACGCGGGCGGCCACGCGCTCCTCGCCGCCGCGCTCGCCGGCCATCGACGGGTGCAGCGCGGCCACCGACCACAGGATGTAGGCGAGCAGGAACACCGGGTCGGCCAGGTGGGTCGAAGCCGTCGTGTAGAGCGGGATGACGGCGAACGCGGTGTCGGCCACGAGCATCATCACCGCGCCGGCGACCAGCAGGCGGGCGCTCGGCGATCGGGCCGCGCCCCCGGTGAACAGGCGCGCGAGCAGTCCGATGACCATCGCGTCGGCCGCCGGGTAGGCGACGGTGGTGATCTGCTCCAGCGTCGACGAGCCGGAATCGGCGGCCACGGGATAGAGCACGAACAGCCAGAAGACCAGCCCCAGGCCGGTGCCGACGATGGCCGCGTCGATCAGGTCGCCGGTGCCGCCGCGGTTGCGCCGCACCAGCAGCAGAAGGCCGGCGAACAGCATCGGGTACGAGCCGAGGTAGAAGATGTCGGCCGGCGAGGGGTACGGCGCCTGGTGCAGGACGTTCTCGTAGAACTCGTAGGTCAGGTCGCCGGCGACGAACGTGATCTGCGCGGCGGCTAGCCAGCGCCACATCGCCGGGCGCTCCGGCCGGTGCAGGCGCAGGGCGAGCAGGATGCCGGCCGCGGTGGCCACCCCGATCACGTCGTAGAGGAGGTTCGCGACCGTGCCCTCGGGCAGGACGTAGTGAACGACGGTCGCGACCATCCCGGTCGCGAGCCACCAGATCCAGAGCCGTCCGTGCCGCACACCGGGTGATCGGACGGGCGGCGGCCCGACCTGAGCCGGTGCGATGGACCTCACATGATCACGTGCAGTGGCCTCCGGTGGCCGCTCATCAGGAAGGGTGGACATGGTGATCCGCGGCCGAGCACCCGGCGGCGCGGCGCCTGCGGATCGTCCTCGCCCCGACCGAGCCGGCCGGGCCGATCATCCGCGACCGGCTACTGCGGAATCGCTTGCCGGGGCTCGCCTGAGGGACCGGAACATTGGTAGCGTCTCGCCATGACGACGGAATCCGGAGTTGATCGTGCCCTGCTCGCCGGGCTGGCGACCCGCGAGCGCAGCGTCTTCGCGCAGCGGCGGCCCCGCTCGGCCGCTGCCTATCAGCGGGCCGGCCACCTGTTCGGCCGGGTGCCGATGACCTGGATGAACAAGACCGCCGCGGGCTTCCCGGTGTATGTCGAGCGGGCGTCCGGCAACCGGATCACCGACGTCGACGGCCACGAGTACCTCGACTTCTGCCTGGGTGACACGGGCGCCATGGCCGGGCACTCGCCGGCGCCCGTCGTCGAGGCCGTGAACCACCGGCTGGCGACGCTGGGCGGCGCCACCACGATGATGCCGACCGAGGACGCGGCAGCGGTCGGGGCCGAGCTGAGCCGGCGCTTCGGGCTGCCGTACTGGAGTTTCGCGCTCACCGCGACCGACGCCAACCGGTGGGCCATCCGCCTGCTTCGCGCCGTCACCGGCCGGCCGAAGATCCTGGTCAACAGCTACTGCTACCACGGCTCGGTCGACGAGTCGCTGATCGTGGTCGGGCCGGACGGGCACGGCGTGAGCCGCGAGGGCAACGTCGGCGCGCCGGTCGACGTGACCGCGACGAGCCGGGTCGCCGAGTTCAACGACCTGGCCGGGCTGGAGCGCGAGCTGGCCCACGGCGACGTGGCGGCCGTGCTGATGGAGCCGGCGCTGACGAACATCGGCATCGTGCTGCCCGAGCCGGGTTACCTGGCCGGGGTGCGCGAGCTGACCCGCAGGTACGGCGCCTATCTGATCAACGACGAGACGCACACGTTCTCGGCCGGACCCGGCGGGGCCACCGCGGCCTGGGAGCTCTCCCCCGACGTCCTGACGATCGGCAAGGCCATCGCCGGCGGCATCCCGATCGGCGCGTACGGGCTGAGCGCCGGCCTGGCCGAGGCGATCCTCGGCCGCGACGACCTCGACCTGGTCGACATGGGCGGCGTCGGCGGCACCCTGGCCGGCAACCCGGTCTCGATGGCGGCGGCCCGCGCCTGCCTCGAGCAGGTGCTCACCGAGCAGACGTTCGACGTCATGATCGCCACCGCCACGGCGTTCGCCGGCGGGCTACGCAAGATCATCGAGGGGTACGGCCTGCCGTGGTCGGTGAGCCAGCTGGGCGCCCGCGTCGAATACCGGTTCGCCGACCCCGTCCCGCGCAACGGCACCGAGTCGGCGGCCGCCGCCGACGCCGAGCTGGAGGACTTCCTGCACGTCTATCTGGCCAACCGCGGCGTGCTGCTCACCCCGTTCCACAACATGGCGCTGATGTCGCCCGGGACCACCACGGCCGACGTCGAGCGCCACCACTCGATCTTCGCCGACGCCTTGGCCGAGCTCACGGCCTGAGGCCGGGCGCCGTTTCACGATAGTGCCGTAAATACCGCATAACACTCCGTAGCCTGACATCATGGGTCTGTTCGGAAGGCGAGCGGTGGACGAGGGCGCGCCGCAGCGTGCGCTTCCCCGCGACATCGAGGCACTCGAAGAGCTGGTCACCAACCTCGAGTCGGCGGTCGACGAGGCCAGCAGCTGGCGCGTCTACGCTTCGACGAACCTCGAGTTCTACGGCCTCGAATACGTTGCTGTCTGGCTCGTCGACAAGGGCAGCCCGCGGCTGGAGTTCGAGTGCGGCCAGTTGGCCGGCAAGCTCACCGGCTCCGGGCCGTCCCCGCTGGTGCAAGAGGCCGTCCGCAGTGGGCACGCGGTGTGGGCGAACGAGCGTACGGCGGCCACCGATCCCCGCCTTGCCTCGGCGCTGCGCGGCGGTGCGAACGCCGGGGTGGCCGTTCCGGTCGTCAAGCACGGCCGTTCCACCGCGGTGCTGGAGTACTACACCACTGCCGACTTCGCTCCGGACGCCGCCCTGATCAGCAAATGGGGTGCCATCGCGCGGGTCGCCGAGCAGGCCCGGGTGGCCGCGCTGACCGCGTACTACACCCGGCAGGTGGCCGACGACCGGCTGGCCGTCACCAACGTGGTCGCCGCGCTGGGCCACACGACCGACTCGTCGGTCGCGCTCCGATCCGCCCTGGACGCCGTGCGGACGGCCTTCCACTGGGCGTACGGGTCGTACTGGCAGATCGACGACCAGGACAACGTGCTGCGCTTCTGCGTGGAGTCGGGCGACGCCGGCGAGGAGTTCCGGAAGGTGACGCTGGCCGCGACCTTCGCCGAGGGAGTGGGCCTGTCGGGCCGGGCCTGGCGGGCGCGCGACCTCGTCTTCGTCCGCGACATCGGACAGCTCACCGACTGCGTGCGGGCCCCCGCGGCGCAGCGGGCAGGCGTACGGTCCGGGGTCTGCTTCCCGATCTCCAGCGGCGACCGCATCGTCGGCACGATGGACTTCTTCACCACCGAGTACGTCGAGCTCTCCGACTCGCGGATGGACGCGCTGCGCAACGTGCAGCAGCTGGTGTCGCAGCGCCTCGACGTGGTACGCGGCGCCGAGCAGGCGGCGCACAACGCCCGCGAGCTGCTCGACACGGTGTCCCGCCTGCGCACGGCCACCAGCGACGCGAGCCGGGTGGCCGAGGACGCCGTGAGCCGGGCGTCCGACATGACCGGCGACGTCGCCTCGCTCAACGACGCCTCGGCGGCGATCGGCGACGTCATCCAGATCATCTCGTCCATCGCCGACCAGACGAACCTGCTCGCCCTCAACGCCACGATCGAGGCCGCCCGCGCGGGTGAGATCGGCAAGGGCTTCGCGGTCGTCGCGGGCGAGGTCAAGGAACTCGCCCGCGAGACGGCCGAGGCCACCAAGAAGGTCTCCGAGCAGATCGCGGCGCTGCAGTCGAGCGCCGAGTCGGTGGCCTCCGGCATCCGGACCACGAGCGACACGATCGCGCAGCTGGACGCGGTGCAGGCCCGGATCGGCGAAGTGCTCGAGGAGCAGGCCTCGATGGCCCACGCCTTCGAGCACTAGGCCCTGGGCGTCAGTAGCGGAAGCGCGAGACCAGGGTCTGCAGCTGGCTCGCGGTCGTCGCCAGATCGTCGGCCGCGTGCCGGGTCTCGCCGACCGAGGCCGTCGTGCGCTGGGTCGCCTCGGAGACGCCGCCGATCGTGGCGGCGATGTTGCCGGCGTTCGACGCGGCCTCGGACAGGGTCCGGTTCATCTCCTGCGTGGTGGCGGTCTGCTCCTCGACGGCCGAGGCGATGGTCATCTGGATGCCGTTGATCCGCTCGATGATCGCCGAGATCTCGCCGATCGCGGCGACCGCGCCGCCGGTGTCGCTCTGGATGGCCTGCACCCGGCGCGCGATGTCCTCGGTGGCCTTGGCCGTCTCCTGGGCCAGGTCCTTCACCTCGCCCGCGACGACCGCGAAGCCCTTGCCGGACTCACCCGCGCGGGCGGCCTCGATCGTGGCGTTCAGGGCGAGCAGGTTGGTCTGCTCGGCGATCGCGGTGATCGTCTTGACGACCGAGGCGATCTCGCTGGACGACTCGCCCAGCCGGGCCACGATCGCGTTGGTGGCTGAGGCGACCTCGACAGCCTGCACGGCGACCTCGGACGCCTCGGTGGTGGAGACGCTGATGTCGCGGATCGCCGAGCCCATCTCGTGCGAGCCGGCCGAGACGACCTGCAGGTTGTTGGAGACGGTGTCGGCCGCGGTGGCGACGGACCCGGCCCGGACCGAGGCGTCCGAGGCGGCCGAGTCGACCGCGCCGGAGACCGCGGTCAGCTGGCCCGCGGCGGCGTGCAGCGTGGAGGCGTTGCCGGCCAGGGACACGACGTCCTGGCGCAGGCGGGCGATGGCCTGGTCGAGGGAGCCCGCCATCAGGCCCACCTCGTCGCGGACGGTCACGCCGGAGGTGCGGGTCAGGTCGCCCTCGGCCAGGCCCTCGGCGACCCGGGCGACCCCCCGCACCGTGGTCCGCACCCGGTTCGCCACCCGGAACCCCAGCAGCAGGCTGATCAGCACGCCCAGCCCCAGCAGGACGGCGATCGTCCAGGTGGCGGAGGTGGTCTCCGACTCGGCGTCGTGGATCGCGGCCTCGGAGCGGCTCTGCGCCAGCTCGGCCAGTGCGGTCTGGTCGGCGCCCAGCGCGGCGTAGAGCTTGTTGTACGTCTCGAGGATCGTCTGCAGCTGGGCCGCCGAGGCTTTGCTGTTGTCGGTCCCGAGGAACTTCAGGAAGGCCTCCCAGTCTGCGGCCGCCTTGTCGACAACGGCGACGGCGCCCGCGTCACCGGCGAAGGCCACCCGCAGCCGCTGGAGCGAGTCCTGGATGGCGGCCTTGTTGGCCTCCATGTTCTGCTCGATGACCGTCCTCAGCGCCGGGTAGAGCCGGGACGCCGAGGTGTTGCCGCCGAACGACTCGATGTTCTTGGCGAACGCGCCGGACGCCGCCGAGACGTCGATGGTCGACCGCTGAGCGGCCGCCGCGTCCCTGTTCTGGCCGCGCAGGGTGACCAGCGCGACGCCGCCGACCAGCACCCCGCTCAGCGTCCCGGCCAGCACGGCCGTCCCGATCTTCGTCCGCAGCGAGCGGTTGTCGAACGCCCCGACCAGTCCCATAACCCCGTGCCTTTCCGGTTGAGCTCCGGTCTCGCTCCGGCTTCGCTCCGGTTTTTGATCCGCGAAACATCAAATCGGCACGGAAGGCGCTCTTGCTGAGGTTTACGGCACAGCACCGCAACGTGATCCGTTCGACGAGCTTCACCAGGTCGCGGTCGTCCGTGACGTCGGCGGCGACCACGACGGCGCCGAGCCCGGCGGCCACCTGGGGATGACGCCAGGGAGCGCCGAGCGCCGGATCACCAGCAGAACCCGCCACCCCACTCGCCATTCCCGCCATCCGGCGCGCTGGCCGGCGGCGAGCGGGTCGTTCACGATGTGTCGGTGACGGTCGACTTCACGGATCCCGAATTCATCCAGGACCCGTATCCGGGGCTGGCCCGGCTGCGCGAGCAGGGTGCGGTCACGTGGCACGAGCCGACCGGGCAGTTCCTGGCGGCCTCCCACGCCGCGGCCGGCGCCGTGCTGCGAGACAGGCGGCTGGGGCGGTTCTGGCAGGACAGGGAGCCGGCCGAGGTGTACGAGCCGTTCAACCTGCTGCACCGGAACCAGATGATGGAGAACGAGCCACCCGTCCACACCCGGCTGCGGTCGGTCGTGGCCCGGGCGTTCGGGCGCGGGCACGTCGCCCGGTTGCGGCCGGCCGTCGCGGCGTCGGCGCAGACGCTCGTACGGGAAGCCGGGTTGGAATTCGATCTGCTGGCCGACGTGGCGGAACCGTTGGCGGTCACGGTGATCGCGGAGCTGCTGGGCGTTCCGCCGGGTGACCGGGGGCGGTTGCGGCCCTGGTCGGCGGCGATCGTGCGGATGTACGAGGTGTCCCGCACGGCCGAGGTCGAGACGGCCGCACTCGAAGCCTGCCGGGAGTTCACGAGCTACCTGCGCTGGCTGACCGCCGAGCGCGCCTCGTCGCCGCGGGACGATCTGATCAGCCACCTGGTGCCGGGGCTCTCCGCCGACGAGCTCGTGGCGACCGCGATCCTGCTGCTCAACGCGGGACACGAGGCGTCGGTCAACGCGCTCGGCGGCGGCATGGTGGCGCTGCTGCGGCACCCGGCCGAACTGGCGCGGTTGCGGAGCGATCCGGCGCTGCTCGTCCCGGCGGGTGAGGAGATGATCCGGTACGACTCCCCGCTGCACATGTTCGTGCGGACGGCCGCCGCGGACGTCACGATCGGGGGCGTACGGGTTCCGGCCGGAGCGAAGATCGCCGCCCTGCTCGGGGCGGCCAACCGGGATCCGGCCGTCTTCGCGTCGCCGGACAGCTTCGACGCCGGCCGGGATCCCAACCCGCACCTGGGTTTCGGCGCGGGGCTGCACTTCTGTCTCGGAGCGCCTCTGGCCCGCATCGAGCTACAGGCCGGGCTGCGGGCGCTGCTGTCGTACGAGATCGAGCTGGCGGCGGAGCCGGTCAACCGGCCCACGTTCGTGCTGCGCGGCTATCGCGAGGTGCGGCTCACCCGGTCGTGACCGGCAGCGCCGAGAAGCCGCGCAGCACCAGGCGGTCGCGGCGCTCGGCCACGCCGGTCAGGGCCAGACGCGGCAGCATGGTCAGCAGCAGCGGGAAGGCGACCTGGGCCTCGAGCCGGGCCAGCGGCGCGCCCAGGCAGTAGTGGGCGCCGCCGCCGAACGAGACCGGCTGGATGTTCGGGCGGCCGGGGTCGAAGCGGTGCGGGTCGTCGTAGCGGGCCGGGTCGCGGTTGGCCGAGCCGAGAAGCATCGTGAGACCGGCGCCGGCGGGAACGCTGAGTCCGTCGCCGAGGTCGAGCGGCTCGGTGGTGAGGCGGGACGTGAGTTGCACCGGTGAGTCGTACCGCAGGATCTCTTCGACGAAGGCGGGCGCCAGGTCGGGGTGCGCGCGCAGCCGCTCCGCCTCGGCCGGGCGGCCCAGCAGCAGGTGCAGGCCCAGGCCGAGCAGGTTGGCCGTGGTCTCGAAGCCGGCCACGAGCAGCAGCACCAGGTTGGCCAGCATCTCCTCGCCGGTCAGCGTGTCCCCCGAGGCGGCCAGGGCGGTGGTCAGATCCTCCCGCGGGTGGCGCCGGCGCTCGGCGATCAGGCCGATGAAGTAGTCCTCGAGGTCGCGCCCGGCCGCGTCGGCCAGCTCCATCTCGTCGACCGTGCTGATCGGCTCCAGCACCACCGTCAGGTCGGCCGCCCGCTGCCGGAACCAGGCGCGGTCGCTGTCCGGCACGCCGAGCAGCGCGCAGATCACGCCGATCGGCAGCGGGTAGGCGAACGAGGTCATGAAGTCGGCCGTCGCGGGCATCGCCTTGATCAGCTCTTCGGCCTGCCCGGCGATCACGTCGCGCATGGCGGCGATGCGTCGCGCGGTGAAGGTGGCCGCGGCGGCCCGGCGCACGCGGGTGTGGTCGGGCGGGTTCATCTGCAACATCGACAGCACGACGGACGCGACGCCCCGGTTCTGCCGCCACTCGGGCCAGAACTGGTCGTAGTCGCGGCTGTCGGCCAGGCGGACGGCCGGGTCCCGCAGGAGGCGGGTGGTGAGGGCATGGGTGGTGACATACCAGCGCTCGTCGGGCGCCAGGAAGGCGGGTGCGTGCGCCCGCAGGACGTCGTAGGCCGGGTAGGGGTCGTGACGGCCCTCCGGGGAGAACAGTGAACCGAGCGCGCTCTGGTAGTCCATGCCGTCCATCATCTCCGGCGCGGGCCAGTGTCGCGCCGGCCGGTGGTGGGCGGGCCGCCGCCCCGCTGCCCGCCCACCCCGGCACGTGACTGCCGCCGCGCGCCTGGACAAGCGTTCCCCCGGCGGCAGTCACCCCGGCCGGCCGGCCGCGACCCGGTTCCCGCGGTGTCGTCGGCCGGCTCATCATCACGTTCGATGTGCCGTTACCACGCTATGGAGGTTTCCGGTCGCTCCGGAATCGGCCGTCCCACCCCGGCGCCCCCTCGCGTTGGGGGTCCCGTCCGGACCGATCCGCCTACCCCGCCGGGACGGCCGGCACATGCGCCGACAGGAACTCCCAGGCCGCGCTGGCCCGGTCGACCCGGTTGTAGATCCCGACCCACGTCTGCGGGCGCCCGCTGAGGTCCGGGGCGTCGCAGGTCTCGCGGTCGGCGGCCCCGGCGGTGACGGTCTGCAGTTCCAGAGCGCCGTCACGCCGTACGAACATGGGCCCGCCGCTGTCACCCCGCGAGGAGCCACCGTGGACGGACGTCACGAACGTCATCTCGCGATCGGGGAACACGCAGGGTCCGTTGTTGACCGCGGCCAGGCTGGCGACCCGCACCCGCCCCACGTGCTGGGACGGCCGGCCGGCGAAGCCGTACACCTCGGCCGTGGCGCCGTTCGGCGCGCCCCGGGCCGCTATCCGAGCCGGCGTCACCGTGGTGACCGGGTCTGTCAGCTCGAGCAGCGCGATGTCGTTGGCCAGGCTCCGGCTGTCGTAGCCGTCCATGCGCCAGACGGCCGCGACCGCCCACCGCGCGTCGTCGGGGGCCGACGGCCGGACCACCATGTCCTTCGCCCGGTAGCCGTGGCCGGGCTGCCGGTCCACATTCGTGCAGTGCTGCGCCGTGACGACCCAGCGCGCCGCGATCAGCGTGCCGGTGCAGGCGAGCCCGTCGTCGAGCAGACCCCGGTCGGCCCCGACCCGCACGACGGCCGCGACACCCGAGTCACCGGTCACCTCGGTCGCCATGGCCTGGGCGCCGACGATCGCCGAAGCCTGCCCGGTCATGGCCCAAGCGACGAAGGCGGCCAGTCCGGCCGAGGCGACTCGCCCCCATGTGAGCCTGTTCACCACCCGGACCTCCTCGTAGCGTTCCGCCGCGACGCCCTCACGCTACGAACAACGCGCCACTCCGCGGAATCCCCCGACCCACCGGGCCCACTCGTCGATCCGCCTACCTCGAAAGTGGAACGCGGACATGACGCGGCCCGGGCCGCTCGGACGAGCGACCCGGGCCGGGGACGACGAAGCTACTGGAACAGCTTGGCCGCGGTCATCACCGTCTGGATGATGCCGTAGCCCAGCAGGACGGCCACCAGCAGCCAGGACAGGACCAGACGGGCGCTCATGCCGCGGCCTCCTTCTCGAGCGGCCGGGCCGGCTCGTGGTAGCGCTCCGGCACCGGCCGGATCAGCAGGTTGGCGACGAAGCCGACGACCAGGATGCCGACCATGGTGAACAGGGCCGGCTGATAGGCCGCGCTGGTCAGCGTGCCCGGCTTGCCCTCGGCGTCGAGGAAGCCGTTGATGATCAGCGGCCCGGCCACGCCGGCGGCCGACCAGGCGGTCAGCAGGCGGCCGTGGATCGCGCCGACCTGGAACGTGCCGAACAGGTCCCGCAGGTAGGCCGGGACGGTGGCGAAGCCGCCGCCGTAGAACGACAGGATGATGCCCGCCAGAATGACGAACAGCCAGGTGGCGGCGTCGCCGACCGTGGCCAGCAGCAGGTAGAGGATCACGCCGACGCCCAGGTAGACCAGGTAGATGGGCTTGCGGCCGATCACGTCCGACGTCGACGACCAGGCGAACCGGCCGGCCATGTTGAACAGCGACAGCACGCCCACGAAGCCGCCGGCCGCGGCCACGCTGACGCTGGATACGCCGTCCGACCGGAAGAAGTCCTGGATCATCGGGCTGGCCTGCTCCAGGATGCCGATGCCGGCGGTCACGTTGCAGAACAGCACGATCCACAACAGCCAGAACGCCCGGGTGCGGATCGCGTTGGCGGCCGACACGCTCGCGGACGTGACCAGCGGCTTCACCTTGACCGAGGCCGGATCCCAGCCGTCGGGCTTCCAGTCGCCGGCCGGCACACGCATGTTGGCCACGCCGAACATCATGATGACGAAGTAGGCGATGCCCAACGTCAGGAACAGCGCCACCAGAGATCCGCCCGAAGCGACCGAGGTGGCCACGCTCGGGTCGTAGTTGTCGTCGTAGAACGAGAGCAGCTGGCGCGAGGCCGGGCTGGCGATCAGCGCGCCGCCGCCGAAGCCCATGATGGCCAGGCCGGTGGCCAGGCCGGGCCGGTCGGGGAACCATTTGATCAGCGTCGACACCGGCGAGATGTAGCCGATGCCGAGGCCGATGCCGCCCAGCACGCCGTAGCCCAGGTAGACCAGCCACAGCTGGCTCGTGCCGATGCCGAGCGCGCTGACCAGGAAGCCGGCCGCCCAGAAGCAGGCCGACACGAACATCGCCTTGCGCGGTCCGTTGCGTTCGACCCAGGTGCCGCCGACCGCCGCCGACAGGCCCAGCATCACGATGGCGATGCTGAAGATGATGCCGATGGAGGTCTGGCTGGCCTCGAAGTGCGAGACGAAGGAGTTCTTGTAGACACTCGTCGCGTAGACCTGGCCGATACAGAGGTGCACCGACAGGGCGGCGGGCGGGATCAGCCAGCGGCTGAAGCCGGGCGGCGCCACGGAGTGTTCGCGGTCGAGCCTGGTGAGCAGGGACAAGGTTGCGCCTCCCAACCCCGGTGGAGGGTATCGATCTTCATGATCGGCCCTCCGGTCCGGGGCGGCAACCGGAGACGGCCCTAACGCCGGGCGTTGGCGACGATCGCGTCGACGGCCCGCGGCCACAGCGCTTCGGGCAGGTCGTGGCCCATGCCGGGGATGACCAGGAGCTCGGCGCCGGGGATCGCGGCCGCCGTGGCCCGCCCGCCGCTCACGTTGATCAGCGGGTCGTCCGCACCGTGGATGACCATCGTCGGCACGGCGACCGACTGGAGGGCGGCCGTCCGGTCGGGCGAGGCGACGATCGCCGCGTACTGGCGCTGGCCCCCGGCCGGGCGGTAGCTGCGCTCGAACTTGGCTGTGGCCCGCCGGCGCAGTTCGGCCTCGGCCGTCGGGTAGCCGGGCGAGCCGATGACCCGCGACGCCGCGACGGCCCCCATGATGATCTCGTCGCGGGTGGTGGCGGGCGGGCGCATGAGCGCGGCCGCGGCCTCCGGCGTCGGGCGGCCGACCGCCCGGTCGCCGGTCGTCGACATGATGGAGCACAGGCTGGCCACCAGGTCGGGGTGGTCGACGGTCAGCTGCTGGGCGATCATGCCGCCCATCGAGGCCCCGACGACGTGCACCGGTTCCAGGCCGAGCTCCTTGATCAGGGCCGCCGCGTCGGACGCCATGTCGCTCAGCAGATAGGGCACGGTGGCCGGGTCGCCGCCGAAGATCGCGGCGAGGTCGGGCGCCGGCAGGTCGTCGAACGCGGTCGACAGCCCGGCGTCCCGGTTGTCGAAGCGCACCACGTGGAAGCCGCGCGCGGCCAGCTCGTCGACGAATCCCGCCGGCCAGTCGACGAGCTGCGCGCCCAGCCCCATGATCAGCAGCAGCCCCGGGTCATCCGGGTTGCCCGTCGTCTCGTATCTCAGATCTATCCCGTTGGCCCGCACATCCGGCACCGCGGCTCCCCTTCCTCGCGCCTTCGCGACCAGCATGCCGCATCCCCCTCAACCCGCCATCGGCAGAACCACCCGTTTCAGCTCTGGCTTATATAAGGGCGAGTTGATATCGTACGGCCGTGCATGCGTTCGATGTTCTCGGAGATCCCGTGCGGCGGCGGATCCTGGAGCTGCTCGCCGAGGGAGAGCAGAGCTCCGGGGCCGTCACCGGCGTGATCCGGGCCGAGTTCGGCATCTCGCAACCGGCCGTGTCGCAGCACCTGCGCGTCCTGCGCGACAACGGCTTCGCGACCGTGCGCCCCGAGGGCGCCCGCCGCCTCTACGCCGTCGACGACACCGCGCTGCGCGAGGCCGACGCCTGGCTGGCGAAGTTTCGCCGGTTCTGGGCGCCCCGCCTGGCCGCCATGGAGACCGAGGTGGCTCGGGGCAAGCGGCAGCGACGCCTACAACACGACGAGGAGAAACACGATGATTGACGTCAACCACCAGATCAGCCAGGTGCGCCGGCAGCAGGGCCGCCGCACGCTCGAGGCGGGCGAGGCACGCGTCCAGACCATCAGCCAGGTCTACGACACGGACATCGAGGACCTGTGGGACGTGGTGACCAACCCCGAGCGCATCGCCCGCTGGTTCCTGCCCGTCGAGGGTGAGCTCAAGGAGGGCGGCCGGTATCAGCTCACCGGCAACGCGGGCGGCACGGTCACCCGCTGCGACCGCCCCAGCGGCTACTCGGCCACGTGGGAGTTCGCCGACCAGGTGAGCTGGATCGAGGTGCGCCTGACCCCCGAGGGCGACAGCACCCGCTTCGAGCTCGAGCACGTCGCCCACGTCGCCGACGAGTGGTGGGACCAGTTCGGCCCCGGCGCCACCGGCGTGGGCTGGGACGGCGGCTTCTACGGCTTGGCCAACTATCTGGCCGACCCGGCGACCGCCCCCGACCCGGCGTCGATGGCGACCTGGCACGAGACCCCCGAGGGCCGGTCCTTCTTCCGCCTGTCCAGCGACGCCTGGGTCGAGGCCTCGATCGCCGACGGCGCCGACCCCGTGGCCGCCAAGGCCGCCGGCGAGCGCACCTACGCGTTCTACACCGGCCAGGAGGCGCCGAGCTGACCTGCGCATACTGATCGCATGAACCTGCTCTCCGCCCGCGCCGGCCACTGGACGTCCGACGGCACGGGGGTCACCGTGATCCTGCCGCCGCCGGGCACGGTCGGCTCGGGCGAGATCAGGGGCGGCGCGCCCGCCACCCGCGAGTTCGCCCTGCTCGAACCCACCCGTCTGGTCGACCGCGTGGACGCGGTGGTGCTGTCCGGCGGGTCGGCGTTCGGTCTGGCCGCCGGCGACGGTGTGATGTCGCTGCTGCGCGGCCGGGGACTCGGTCTGCCCACCCCCGCCGGCCCGGTCCCCATCGTGGTGGGCCTGTCGCTCTTCGACGCCTCGGTGGCCGCGCCGGTCCGCCCCGACTTCGCCGAGGGCGGCCGGCGGGCCGCCCGGGCCGCCCTGGACGGCGCTCCCTTCGAGACCGGCCGGGTCGGCGCGGGCACCGGCGCCACCACCGGCAAGTGGCGCGAACGCCTCGACCCGGGTGGCCTCGGAATGGCCGAGGGCCGGGCCGGCGACGCGTCCGTGGTGGCCCTGGCCGCGGTCAACGCCTGGGGTGACGTCATCGGCCCCGACGGCCGGCCGCTGACCGCCCCGCCCGTCCTGCCCGGCGCCGCGCCCGCCCCGCCGCCCTTCCCCACGGCCAACACCACGATCGCCGTGGTCCTGACCGACGCCAGGCTCGACAAGGTCGCCTGCAACTGGCTGGCCCAGAGCGCCCACACCGGCTTCGTCCGGGCCCTGCGCCCCGCCCACACCCGCTACGACGGGGACGCCGTGGTCGCCCTGGCCACGGGCGAGCGGGAGGCCCCCGTCGACCTCGAGCACCTGCGGGCCGTCACCGCCGACGTGATGGCGGCCGCGATCCGCTCCACGGCGTGATTCGCGAACGGCCGCTACCGTTG
Source organism: Paractinoplanes hotanensis (assembly GCF_023717965.1). Lineage (NCBI taxonomy): Bacteria > Bacillati > Actinomycetota > Actinomycetes > Micromonosporales > Micromonosporaceae > Paractinoplanes > Paractinoplanes hotanensis. The sequence continues at coordinate 110,388 of NZ_JAMQOL010000049.1, forward strand.
GTGGGGTGTTCCTCATCTTCGGCATCCGCGGCAAAGACAAGATCGTCGGTTCGCGCCTCGGCCGGTGCGAGGTCTGCGGCGCCACCGCGGCCCAGACCCTGGTGCGGCGTACGACGAAGTTCAGCCTCTTCTTCGTGCCGCTGTTCCCGGTGCGAGCCGCCCGTCACTTCGTGATCTGCACCAACTGCGGGCGCTCCCGCGCCGCCGCCCGCGAAGAACTCGTCGCGGCCTGAGCCCCACCCGGCGACAGCCCCCGGCCGTCAACGTGATCGACTGACCGGCGTGACAACGAGAGGGCAAGCATGAATCCGGCCACCGAGGGCGACACCCCGTTGCCGGCGCGGGTGGCCGAGCACCTGCAGCCGGGCGAGAGCCTCGTAGCCGCCATCTGGGTCAGCCGCCCCGCCGGGGTCGAGGCGCTCCGCATCTCCCGCAGCGAGATGTCCCCGTGGCGCCTGCGCCGGGCCGCCCCCGAATCGCGCCGGGGCGTCAACGGCCTACCGCGCAGCCACGCCGTCACCCTGGACGAACACATCCGCACGGTCAACGACCCCCGCGTCCTGGCCCGGACCGACCGCCGCCTCCTGCTGCTGTCCCAGGGCCTCGGCTCGTGGCGCGACCTGCTCCCCCGCCCCGCCGGGACGCTGTCCCCCTTGCGCCTGCGCTGGGAATCGCCTCGCACCGACCTGACCAAGGCCACCGAACAGTCCGGCGAGCTGCGCCTCGACTTCACCGACGGCTCGTACCTGGTTCTGCTGACCCCGTCCGCCCACGTGCAGCCCTTCCTCGACGGCTGACCCAAGGCCCTGTCGGCAGTACTTCTTGTCGGCCGCCTCGACGACTGCCTCCGCATCAGTGACGAGCGCCGTCATCGTCCTCTTCGCGTGGCCGGACCTCGCCGTCCACGCCGTGGCGGCGTTACGGGCGCGGGTACGCAGTTCGGCGATGGCGCCATCGTCCGGGTCGCCGCCGCCGGTGAAGCCCGGCGCTTGAGCGACCGCGTCCCGGGAGGCGCCCAGCTTCGGGCCGCGGCGAGGTGGGTGCCGAGCCCTTTCAGATCCGGTTGCACCATGACGGCCGACTCCTGGCTGCGCCCCACCCCGACTCGCCGGACACCGACCAACCGCGGGGGTGTCCACATTGGCTCGTCACGGCGACTCGTCATGTCCTACGAGATTCCGCGCAGGGTGCGGCGGCCGGCCAGGACGGCGGCGCCGGCCAGCAGGAGGGTCGTGACGGCGGCGGTCAGCAGCATGGTGAGCAGGCGGGGCCAAGCGGCCAGAGGCAGGGCCGGCGGATCGAGCCCGGCCAGCGGCAGGGCCCATCCGGTCAGCCACCAGCCCACCGTGGCCACGCCCGTGCCGGCCACAACCGCGGCCACGACCAGCACCGGGTACGTCCACAGGGTGGCCTGGCGCAGCGCCGAGCGGCTCAGGCCCTGGCCGCGCAGTGCCGACAGGTCTTCCACCTGCCGTTCCCGGTCGACGGCCGCGGCCAGCACCAGGGCGCCCGCGGCCAGGGCCGTGGCCAGGGCGGCGACGATCACGTAGAACCAGAGGGCGATCGCCGGGCCCTGCTTGTCCAGGCGCTTCCGGACGTCGGCCGCCCGGACGTCGGCGATCACGGTGAGGTTGTGGGCGGACAGGGCGGCGACGACGTCCTCCGGGGCCTTGTCGTTGAGCCAGACCATCGCGTTGCTGCTGGTGGCGCCGTCGGTGGCGAGGCGGTCGGCGTAGTCGAGGTCGGTCAGCACGGCCGGCGAGCCCGCGCCGGGGACGGCCGGCAGCGACGCCCGCACGTCGACCGGGGTCGCGCGGGCGTCCAGGTTGTCGATCGCGGGCAGCGCGGTGACGCCGGAGACGGCCACCGGCAGCGGGTACGGGGCGGACGCGGGGTGCACGAACATGCCGTCGGGCAGGCCGTTGAGCGAGGTCACCTCGATCTCGAGGCCGCCCGGCGCACCGGCTCCGATCCGGCCGCCCTCGGAGGCACGCCACGGCGCCGGGTCGTTGAGGACGTCGGACGGCGCGTCGTTGATGCTGTGCACGGTCAGCACACCGGCCACGTCGAGGGTGCCCTGGCCGCCGACGATCCGCAGCGAGTTCAGCGTGCAGCCCCGGGCACAGGCCTGAACGCTCTGCCCGTACGTGTGCCGGCCATTGCGCAACACGCCGAGCTCGACCACCTCGTCGTTCCCGCCCTCGCGGGGGGACAGCACCGCGGTCACGGCCACCGCCTTGCCCTGCGCGAACCGGGCGCTGATGTCGAACGTCACCTGGGCCCCGTCCACGTTCACCGGGGGCGCGGCCGCGGGGTGCAGCTGCTGGGCGATCCGCGTGGCTGCCGGCCCGCCCGAGGGCCACGCGGCCACCGCGTTCAGACGGGTGGTGTCGACCGCGACGGCGGACGGGGCGCCGGGCTCGGACGGCAGTGTCACGGCCGCCATCGCGAACGTTCCCTGCGGGTCGACCGCGCGTACCGCCGCGAGCAGGTTCTGCCGGCCGGTCGGGGCCAGGTGGAGCACCCGCGTGGCGCCGGTGCCGAGCACGGCCTGGTCGCTACGGCCGCCCGCGGCCACGTCGACCGCCGCCGCCGCGTACCCGATGACCGCCACCGCTGCCGTGAGCAGCGCGAACAACCGCACCGCGCCGGGCCGCCGGGACAGCTGCAAGCCGGCCAGCGCGACGCCCAGCCGCCCGCGCCGCAAGGCGCGACGGCCCAGCACGGTCGCCAGCGGCACAAGCAGCCGCGCCGCGACCAGCGACCCGGCCAGCAGCACCAGGGCCGCCGCGGCCGTCCCGACCCCGCGCAGCGTCGAGCTGAGCTGCACGACAGCCACCGCGGCCAGGATCACCACCACCAGGTCGGCGGCGACGGCCCGGGCGCTGTCGGGCACGGACGGCGCGCGGCGCAGCAGCTCGGCGACGGGGGTGGCGATCTGCCTGCGCTCGGCGAGCAGCGCGGTCAGCACCGCCGCTCCGGCCGCCACCGGCGCCCAGCGCAGCGATTCCAGACCGGGATCGGCCCCGACGCCGGGGAAGCGGTAGGCCGCGAACGCGTTGACGAGCAGCTGACCGGCCAGGCAGCCCGCCGTCGCGCCGATCAGGATCGCCACCAGGTTCTCGCCGGTCGCCAGCCACCAGCGCTGACCCCAGCGGGCGCCGCGCAGCGCCACCACGGCCAGCTCGGGCCGCCGTCCCTCGGTGCCGTAGCCGACGGCCAGGAAGATGGTCAGGCAGGCCAGCAGCACGAGCGCGACAGCCAGGACGGGAACGATGCGGTGGCCGGCGTCGCGGCCCGAGTCGATCCGGGCCAGCAGGTCGGGCAGCTGGCTGTGCAGTTCGACCCCGCCCTGGAAGGCGGTCACCCCGGCCCGCACGTCGGCCAGACCATCGCGTACGGCGGGAAGCTTGTCGACGTCGAGAGCGCCGGGCTCCGGGAAGGCGTCGAGTCCGGTGTCGACGGCCCCCCGGTCCATGGCGTGAATGGTGGCGCTGTTGACGAACGCCGGCAGACCCGCGCCCGCGGGCAGGCTCGCTCCCGGGTTGATGAAGCCGCGGGATCCCCAGTAGACGTCGCCCGGGTCGGGCACCCGGTAGAGGCCGGCGACCAGGAAACGCTTGGCCGCGCCGTTCTTCACGTAGAACGGGGGCTCGCCGCGCGGGACGATGCGCAGGGCGAAGCTGAGCGAGACCGAGTCGCCCGCGCCGATCTCGAGGCGCCGGCCGATCTGCTCGGGCAGCACGATGTCGGACTCGCCGACCAGGCAGCGCCCGGCGGTCATCTCGAGGTGGTCGCAGACGTCCTGGCGGTAGGCGAACCTGGTCGCGTACGCGATCGACGGCTCGATGCCGATCGCCGGGAACTCCATCGAGTAGACGTAGTCGAAGCCGGGCAGCCCGGCCAGCGCGGTGCCGCTGCGCTCCAGGTCGGGGCCGCGCGGCTCCGCGCCCGGTTTGTCCTCCCGAACATCCTGCTGATACGCCCGTACCGCGACGGCGAGCTCGTTCGGAGTGGCCGTCTCGACCTGGCCGGCGGCCACCGCCCGGTCGGCCGCGCGCAGATACGCCGGCGCCGCCACGGCCGCCGCCACCCCGAACAGCGCCAGCAGCGCCACCACCAGCGTCTGGCCGCGGCGCGCCCACACCATCGCGAGCACCAGGGCGATCATGAGAGTTCACCGTTCAGCCGCCGCACCGACAGCCAGGTCGTCACGCCGAGCACGACCACGGCCACCGCGGCCGCGATGCCCAGCGCGGCGGGCCCGAGCGCGCCGGGCGGCGGGATCACCCGCCAGCCGTCCGGGAACGGGGGTGCGATGACGTCGGCGATCGGACGGGCGGCCAGCGCCGCCGCCAGCCCGCCGAGCAGCCCGGCCAGCGCCACCGAGCCGGCCCCGGCGTACGCGGTGGTCAGGGCGGTTCGCCGGGGCAGGCCCTGATGACGCAGCGCCCGCAGATGGTCGAGCTGAGGTTCGCGGTCGACGGCGGCCGCCACCGCGAGCAGGCCGGCCGCGAGCAGGGCGGCCAGGACGGCGGCGAACAGGCCGAACGAGGCGGTGACGACCGAGCTGCCGGCGGCCAGTTCGGCCACCCGCCCGTCGGCCGTGCGGTCGTCGAGCACGGGCAGACCGATCGCCTCGACCACCGCGGCGGGCGCGTCGCCGGTCAGCCAGACCTGCAGGGTGCCGCCCTGGTCGCTGTCGCCGGCGACCCGGCGGGCGGCGTCGAGGTCGGTCAGCACACCGTCGGCGCCGATGACCGGCAGCACCCGCGCCGCGGCGGCGACGCGGACGGGCGTGGCCACGTCCCCGAAACGGCCCAGCGCCGCGTCGTCGAAGAACCAGGTGCCCGGCGCCTTGCCGGCCAGCACGACCGGCAGCGGGAGCGGCGAGTCGACGACCGCCGCCTTGGTGCCGCCGGCCTGGCCCGCGCTGAGGGTGAGGCCGCCGGGACCGGCCGCGACGTGGACGGCCGGGGTGGTGAAGTCGCCGCGCCAGCGGGTCACGTCGCCGAGCCCGGCGGTGCCGACGACGGTGGCCGGCGGGTTCTGCTGGCTGAGCGAGCGGATGGTGACCGCGCCGGTGTCCGAGCCCCCGGGGGTGAACAGTTCCCACCCGACCAGGCGGCAGCCGGGGGCGACCGCGCAGGCCGGCACGGCGGCCGAGACCGACTGGGCGCCCCGCCGGATGCCCCTGAACTCCAGGCGTACGCCCTCGCCGGTGCCCTCGTGCTGCAGGATCACGCCGAGCAGGGTGGTGGTGCGCCGCCCGCTGGTCACGTCCACGGTCAGCCGGTTGCCGGTGATCAGCGGCAGCAGCTCCGGGGGCTTCGCAGTGGTCAGGGCGGTGACCGGGCCGTACTCGGGACGCCAGGTCGCCACGGTGGCGAGCCGGCTGCTGTCGACGGCCAGCACGGGCGGGGTGCCGCCGGAGTCCACGACGACGGCCATCGCGTAGCGGCCCTCGGGGTCGGCCTGGCGCACGGCGTGCAGCAGCTGGGTGCGGGATGCCGCCGAGACGGTCAGCACCCGGGCCGCGCCCAGCTCGACGCCGGCCCGCTCGACCCGCTCGGCGCGGCCGGCCGCGAAGGTGCCCAGCGTCAGCGCCAGCAGCGCGACGGCCACCACGACCAGGGCGAAGACCCGGTCGGTGCCGGGCTGGCGCGAGACCCGTACGGCGGTCAGCCCGAGCCGCACCCGGCCGGCGCGCAGAGCCACCGCCCCCACCCGGTCGGCCAGCCGCCGCAGCAGCCGGGCCAGCAGCAGCCCGACAGCCAGCGCGACCAGCGCGGGCGCGACCACGCCGAGGCCGCTGCCGCCCGACCGGGCCTGGTAGACCGCCCCGGCGGCCAGCGCGATCAGGGCCAGGTCGACGACCCCCGAGCGCCAGTCCCGCCGGGCCGAGGGCACCCGCCGCAACAGGGCCGCGACCGGCGCCCGTTGCTGCAGCGCGTCCACGGCGAGCAGCACGAGCAGGGCGATGCCGAGCGTGACGACGACGAGGCCCAGCGACAGCAGCAGCGCCACCCACAGCTCGACGCGCACCGGCAGACCGCGGGACAGCGGCCAGGCGACCAGGAACCCGGCGACCCACCCGGCCAGGCCGCCGCCGGCCAGCGGCAGCAGATGCTGGCTCAGGGCCAGGCGGAGGATGCCGCGGGCTGTGCTGCCGCGCAGCTTGAGCAGGCCGGCGTCGGCGCGGCGGTCGCGGCCGGTGAAACGGCCGGCCAGCGCGATCGCGAACCAGGCGAGGACGGCGACCTGGCCCAGGGCGATCGCCACGCCGCCGGCCACGGCCAGCCGTTCGGCGCGCACCCGGTCGACCAGCTTGCCGGTGGGGGCGACCAGCTCGAGCTGCTGGGCCGCGAAGCGGGGCGCCGCGTGGTTGACCAGCCCGTTCAGGTCGTACCCGCCATCGCCGCGCAGCAACGGGAGCGGCACCTCGAGGGCCCACGCGTGGACCGGGCGGGTCAGGCCGGGGTCGCGGAACGTGTCGAGCGAGGTGAACAGCGGGTCGAGCGAGCCCTGGGCGCGGAAGAGCTTGTCGCTCCAGTACGGACCGCCCGGGTCGATCGGCTGGTAGACGGCGGTGACGCGGAACGTCATCGGGTTCACCGTGGTCGCCGGCCGGACCCGGAACGTGTCGCCCGGCTTCAGCTTGAGCCGGGTGGCGGAGTCGCTGCTGACGGCCGCCTCGTTCGCGACCGCCGGGCAGGTTCCGGTGAGCCGGGCGTGCTCGCAGAACCCGTCGCGGTAGGCGATCGGCAGGCCGGTGGACGCCCCGGCCGCTCCGGGATAGACGAAGCTGGCGTCGGCCACGGCCCCCAGCACCGGCTCGGCGCCGGGCACCGGCAGCAGGCCCCGAGCGGTGGCGCCGAAGTCATCGAGCGCGCCGCGCGGGTCGTCGGTGCCCGCACCGGCCTGGCGCACCAGGATGACGCGTTCCTCGACCGGGGACGAGGTCACCACAGTGCCCGCCGAGCGCGACGAGACGGTCAGTCCGTACCACGCGGCGCAGCCGGCAGCCGTCGCGAGCAGGGCCGCGAGCAGACCGACCAGCAACGCCGGACCGGAGCGCCGGCGGACGGCGCCCAGGGCTATGTAGTACATCCGTTCCGATCCCCCGTCGTACTCGATCAACGGACACTCTGGTACCGCCGATCGCTTTTGCCAAGCGTCGATTAGGTTGAGGTCCATGAGCGTACGTTTCGGGGTGTTCGTGCCCCAGGGCTGGAAGATGGACCTGGTCGAGATCGCCGACCCGGTCGAGCAGTACGAGGCGATGACCCAGGTGGCCCGCGTGGCCGACGCCGGTCCGTGGGACGCGATCTGGCTCTACGACCACTTCCACACCGTGCCCGAGCCGACGGACAACTCGGTCTTCGAGTGCTGGACGGCCACGTCGACGCTGGCCCGCGACACGAGCCGGGTGCGGATCGGCCAGATGGTGGGCTGCAACGGCTACCGCCAGCCCTCCCTCTACGCCAAGATCGCGTCGACGGTCGACGTGGCCAGCAACGGCCGGCTCATCGCCGGTCTGGGCGCCGGCTGGTACGAGCACGAGTGGAAGGCGTACGGCTACGAGTGGAAGGACGTGCCGCAGCGGATGAGCGAGTTCCGCGAGGCCGTCCAGGTCGTGCACAAGCTGTGGACCGAGGACCGCCCGGTCTTCGAGGGCAAGCACTACCGCCTCGACGGCGCGATCAACCAGCCGCGCCGCAAGCCCCAGTTCTGGCTGGGCGGCGGCGGCGAGAAGATCACGCTGAAGCTGGTCGCCCAGTACGCCGACGGCTGCAACGTCGGCGGTGGCAACCCCGAGGTGATCGCCCACAAGCTGAACGTGCTGCGCGCCCACTGCGACACTGTGGGCCGCGACTTCGCCGACATCACCAAGTCGACGACGATCGAGCTCGACCTCACGGAGTCGACGTCCGACACCATGGCCCGCGTCGAGAAGGTCGTCGAGGCCGGCGCCGACTACATCATCTTCTACATCCCGCGCGTCGCCTACGACCACGCCCCACTGCTCCGCCTGGCCGAAGACCTGATCCCGCAGTTCCGCTGAGGCCGCACCCGGCCCCGGCGACTCCCACTTCGCCGGGGCCGGCATCCGCCGCGCGATCGACTTCTGGACTCCTCAGGCCGGCTTCTCCTTGGTCACCAGGCGGCGGTTCTCCTCGCCCGCGCTGACCGAGAGGGCCCAGCCCTTCACCGACGACGCCCGGCGGGAGGACGTGATTGTTCGGCCCTTGGTGGCGTCGGGGCAGGGCTGGCCGGCGGTGGGTGGGACCGAGGTGCCGGAGATGCCGAAGCTGGCGCCGGTGATCCAGAAGCCGACCAGTTTGCCGCGGTAGCCCTTGGCCGTGCCGCGGCCCTTGTCGAGCACGGCGGCGTTGCGCAGTTCGTAGCGGCCGAACTCGCGGTAGTGCGTCACCGGGAAGGGTTGCTTGCCGCAGGCGACGGTGTAGGTGTCGTTGGTCCAGAAGTCGTGGTTGAAGACCAGGGTGGACGCCCGGGCCGACAGCTTGGTGTCGCTCCAGCCGAACGCCTTCTGCAGGTCGGCCCGGGCCACGTAGCCCTTCATCGTCCGCGAGTCGTAGGTCACCGCGGCCGAGGCCGGGGCGGCCGCGGCGACGGTGGCCACGAGGGCCGCGCCGGCGGTGGCGAGGCGGAGCAGTGCTTTCATTGTGCGACTCCTGGGCTGCGGGGATCCATCGGAACCAACGATCATGGTCAGTCGTGGGATGCGGGGAGGACGACGGTGAAGACGCTGCCCGCGTCGGCGCCGGCGGCCGGGGCGGCGGTGATGCGGCCGCCGTGGGCGTCCACGATGGCCTTGGTGATGGCCAGGCCCAGGCCGGTGCCCTCGGTGCCCTGGCGGACGGCGTTGCTGGCGCGGAAGAAGCGCTCGAACAGCCGGTCGTACTCGTCGGCGGGCACGCCGATGCCGGTGTCGGCCACCTCGATGACGACGTCGCCGGCCAGCCGGGCCGTGACCGTGACGGCGCCGCCGTCGGGCGTGTACTTCACGGCGTTGCTCACCAGGTTGTCGAGCACCTGGCGCAGCCGGACCGGGTCGGCCAGCACGGGCAGGTGGCGCGGCACGCCCGCGGTGACGGTCAGGCGCTTGGCCTGTGCGGCCGGCTCCTGGGCCTGCAGGGCCTCGCGAATCAGGCGGGCGGCCGAGAGCGGCTGCGGGTCGATGTGCAGCTGACCGGCCTCCAGGCGGGCCAGGTCGAGCAGGTCGTCCACCAGGTGCTGCATGTGGGTGGACCGGCGGTCGATCACCTCGGTCAGGTGCCGCTGCTCGTCGGAGAGCTGCGGGTCGTCCAGCAGCGTCTCGCTGTGGCTGCGGATCGCGCTGAGCGGGTTGCGCAGCTCGTGGCTGACCATGCCGACCAGCTCGTCCTTGACCCGTGCGAGCTCCAGCGCCAGGTCCTCGGCGCGGCGGCGTTCCATGTGCCGGCCCAGGTGGGCGCAGACGCCGTCGAGCAGGTCGAGCACGTCGGGGTCGGGTTCCTGGGGTACGGCGGTGAAGAACAGCAACACGCCGAGCACCCGGTCGTCGGAGCGCACCGGCACCCCGATCGCGCTGTGCAGGCCGGCCGCCCGCACCTGGGCCGCACGGAGGACCGTACGGGGATCATCGAGCACTTCCGGCAGCCACAGCTCGCTGTCGCCGGCCCAGATGTGCCCGGCCAGACCCTCGCCCCACCGCACGTGCGCCGGCCGGTCGGGGACGGCGTGCCCGGGCGCCGCCCAGGAACCCACGCGGTCGATTCGGTCCCCGTCGACCTGCCAGAACTCACCCAGGGCCCATTCCAGTCCGGCGCACACGGCGGCCACCGTCCGGTCGGCCGCCTCACCGGCGCTGTGCGCGTCGGCCAGCCCGCGGGCAACGGCCAGGAGCACCTCGCGGAACACCTCGGCCTGCCGCTGCTCGGTGATGTCGTGCATGGCGACCACCGCGCCGAGGCGTTGCCCGTCGGGCGTCTCCAGCGGGCGGGCGTTCACCGTGAAGCGGCGGGACGGTTGGTCGGCCGGGGCGATCACCAGTTCGGCGTGGTCGACCCGTTCGCCCGCGTACGCCTTGGCCAGCGGGACCTGGTCCGGCCGGAGCGGCGTACGCCCGTCGGGGTGGTAGAGGTCGTAGGCGCGGGGCCAGTCCTCGGGCGGCAGCTCCCGGGCCGCGCAGCCGTGGATGTCGCGCAGCGCCTGGTTGAACAGGGTCAGCCGCCCGTCCTCGTCGCAGGCGCCGACCCCGGTGTCCAGGCTGTCCAGCAGCGCCTGCAGGAAGGCCCGCTCGCGTTCGAGCTGGCGCTGCGCGGTCCGCCGGTCGCTGATGTCGTGCAGGAAGGCGTGGAAGCCGCCGTCGTGCTGGAGCAGGCTCATCTCGATCGGGAACTCGGCGCCGTCGCGCTTGCGCGCACACAGCTCGACCCGCTTGCCGACCAGCGTCGACATGCCGCCGCTGTGCATCCGGGCCAGACCGGCGGCGTGCGCGGAGGCGAACCGGCCGGGGATGATGAGGTCGGCCACCGGCCGGCCCTCGGCCTCGCCCGCGGGGTAGCCGAAGAGGCGCTCGGCCGCCGCGTTCCAGCCCGTCACCACCCCGTAGGCGTCGACCGAGACGTGCGCGTCGGGCGCGTTGTCGAGCATCTCCCGCAGCCGGCGCACGGTGGCGGCCTGCTCGTGTTCGCTCGCCCGCAGCGCGATCTCGCTCTCGGCCGCGGCCGCCAGGTCCTCGATGAGCAGCAGCTCGCGCGGTTCCCAGTCGCGGGGCCGGTTGTCGAGCACGCCGAACGCGGCCAGCGGGTAGCCGTCGGGGCTGCGGACGGGGAACCCGGCGTACGCGATGATGCCGCCGGCGACGGCCGGATGCCCGGCGACGCGCTCGTCGGTCCGCGCGTCGCACACCAGCAGGGGCGCGTCGGAGTCGACCACGAGCCGGCAGAACGTGTGCTCGGGCGGCGGGCCGGACTGCCCGGCCACCGTACGGTCGTCCGCGCCGACGAGCGAGACGACAGCCCGGGCGGCCCGCAGTTGGTGCGCGGCGGCGTGGGCCAGCCGGTCCAGCGACGGGTAGGGCGGGCGCCCGAGCATGCCGGTAGCGCGCAGGCGGCTCAGCCGGACGGCGTCGCTCAGCCGGCCGGCCGCACCGGTCGTGCCCGCTGTCGGCCCCACTCCCTCCGATTCGGCCGCACCGGGGCGGGCCTGAGCCGGAAGACGGAAGTCGTCGCTCAGCCCTCTTGTCAGCTACGGAATCAGTGGGAGGATGGCTGCCAAACAATGGAGATCCTGCGTCTGGAGATCGCGTGACCGCCAAGACCGTGCTGCACAACTTCATCGGTGGCGCCCCGGCCGCGCCCGCCGAGGGCCGATACGAGGACCTGATCGACCCGGCCACCGGCGAGGTGTTCGCGTCCGCCCCGGTTTCCGGCCGGCCGGACGTCGACAAGGCGATGCAAGCGGCCTCCGCGGCGTTCGAAGGCTGGCGCAACACCACGCCGAGCGAGCGGCAGCAGGCGCTGCTGAAGTTCGCCGACGCGGTCGAGGCGCGGGCCGACGAGCTGGTCAAGGCCGAGTCGCAGAACACCGGCAAGCCGCTGGGCCTGACCGCCAGCGAGGAACTGCCGCCGGCGATCGACCAGATCCGCTTCTTCGCGGGCGCCGCCCGGCTGCTCGAGGGCCGCTCGGCCGGTCAGTACATGCAGGGCTTCGAGAGCTACGTGCGGCGCGAGCCGATCGGCGTGTGCGCGCAGGTCACGCCGTGGAACTACCCGCTGATGATGGCCGTGTGGAAGATCGCGCCCGCGCTCGCCGCCGGCAACACGGTCGTCCTCAAGCCGTCCGACACCACCCCGGTCACGTCGGTCATGCTGGCCGAGATCGCCGCCGAGTTCCTGCCCGCGGGCGTCCTCAACGTGATCGTCGGCGACCGCGACACCGGACGCGAGCTGGTCACCCACAAGACCCCGCAGATGGTGTCGATCACCGGCTCGGTCCGCGCCGGCATGGAGGTCGCCTCGGCCGCCTCGGCCGACCTCAAGCGCACCCACCTCGAGCTGGGCGGCAAGGCCCCGGTCGTGGTGTTCGACGACGCCGACATCGCGGCCGCGGCCGCCTCGATCGCCGAGGCGGGCTACTTCAACGCCGGCCAGGACTGCACCGCGGCAACCCGGGTGCTCGCCTCGCCGCGGGTCTACTCCGACTTCGTGGCGGCGCTCAGCGAGGCCGCGAAGGGCACCAGGACCGGCGCGGCCGACGACGAGGACGTGCTCTACGGCCCGCTCAACAACGCGCGCCAGCTCGAACGGGTGGCCGGCTTCGTCGACCGCCTGCCCGACCACGCGGTGCTGGGCGCCGGCGGCTCGCGCGTGGGCGACCGGGGCTACTTCTACTCCCCCACCGTGGTCTCCGGCCTGAAGCAGACCGACGAGGCCGTTCAGGACGAGATCTTCGGCCCGGTCATCACCGTCCAGCAGTTCAGCGACGAGGACGAGGCGGTCGCCTGGGCCAACGGCGTCGAGTACGGCCTGGCCTCCTCGGTGTGGACGAAGGACCACGGCCGCGCGATGCGCATGACCCAGCGGCTCGACTTCGGCTGCGTGTGGGTCAACTGCCACATCCCGCTGGTGGCCGAGATGCCGCACGGCGGCTTCAAGCACTCCGGCCACGGCAAGGACCTGTCGGTCTACGGCCTAGAGGACTACACCCGGCTCAAGCACGTGATGCACAGTCTCGGCTGAGCCCACAGGCACATGGGGGCGGCTGGCGGGCCGCCCCCATGTTGTGTCTTCACCGCTCCTGCAGGTCCCAGGGGCTTCCGTACGCCGTGAGCAGGTCGAGGAACGGGACGGGATCAAAGGCCTCGGGCCCCAGCACGCCGGCGCCCGCCCAGACGCCGGTGGCGAGCAGTTCGAGGGCGACGACCGGGTTCACGGCCGTCTGCCAGACCACGGCCTGGGCCCCGTACTCGCGCATCGACCACTCGTTGTCGACGAGGTGGTACAGGTAGACCTCGCGCGGTTTGCCGTCCTTGCCGGTGCCCTTCACCCACGTGCCGGCGCAGGTCTTGCCGGTCATCCGGTCGCCCAGGGTGGCCGGGTCGGGCAGCACCGCCGCCACGACATCCCGGGGCGAGACTTCGACGCCCTTGACGCGTACGGGCTCCGTCCTGTCGAGTCCGAGCTTGCGCAGTGTCTTCAGCACGCCGATGAATTCGGCGCCCAGGCCGTACTTGAAGGTGACCTTGCCGGCCTCGACCCAGCGCGGGATCAGCAGCACCTCCTCGTGTTCGACGTGGACGCACTCGACCGGGCCGATGCCGCCGGGGAAGTCGAAGATCTCGGGCTCGGCGAACGGCTCGGTCGTGTGCCAGCCACGTTCCTTGGAGAAGATGACCGGCGGGTTCAGGCACTCCTCGATGGTCGTCCACACCGAGAACGACGGCGCGAAGTCGTAGCCCTCGACCACCAGGTTCGCCCCGTCGCGCACGCCGATCTCGTCGATCCGGTCGAACAGGTGCTCGGCGGCGTACCGGGCGAAGATGTCGGACAGGCCCGGCTCGACACCGATGCCGACCAGCGCCAGCCGCCCGTCCCGCTCCCAGCCGGGCGCGGCCGCGAACTGCTCGTCGCCCAGCTTCACCCCGGTCTGCCGGTAGGGGTCGGTCGGGTGCGGGCGCGACAGCGACATGGCCATGTCGAGGTAGTGGGCGCCGGCCGCGGCGGCTCCCTCGAAGACCGGCATGACGAAGCGCGGGTCGACGGCGTTGAAGACGTGCGTGATGCCGTGCTCGCGGCACAGCTCCTCGACGGCGGCCGCGGACGACGCGTCGACCTTGGCCGGCACGAAACGCTCGTCGGCGGCGGCCGCCTTCTCGGCCCGCGCGAGGTCGTAGTCGGCGATCACGAACAGATCGAAGAAGGTGCGACGGGCCGCGATGGCAGCGGCGGCGGATCCGACACCACCCGCTCCGACGGCGAGGATGCGCATGATGACCGTGCCTTTCGGACATTTAGGATGGTGGATCACTGAAACCGTGCCACACGAGCCTCGATGCCACGGAAAAGCTTGTCAAGGGCGATCAACTCTGCGATAAACGCATCTACGCGGCCCGGCCCGGGTCGCCGCCACCGGAACGGATTCCCTTGAGCAACGCGAACCGGACGAGTGATTCCATTGCCGTCCAGGAGCGTGAAAGGAAGAATCGCGGCGTGACGGCGGACCTGGCACTGGACGACATCAACAAGCAGATCATCGAGCACCTGCAGCGCGACGGGCGGATGTCGTACGCGACGCTGGCCAAGACGATCGGGCTCTCCGAAGCAGCCGTGCGCCAGCGCGTGCAGCGCCTGCTCGACGGCGGGCTCATGCAGATCGTGGCGGTGACCGACCCGCTCACCCTCGGCTTCGCCCGGCAGGCGATGGTCGGCCTCAAGGTGAACGGCGACCTGCGGGCCATCGCCGACGAGATCGCCCAGATCCCCGAGGTCGACTACGTGGTGATCTGCGCCGGCGGCTTCGACCTGCTGGTCGAGCTCGTCTGCACCGACGACGAGCACCTGCTCGACCTGCTCAACGAGAAGGTGCGCGCGATCAAGGGCGTCATCGCGTGCGAGACGTTCATGTACCTGAAGCTGGCCAAGCAGACGTACGCGTGGGGCACCCGATGACGCCGTCGTTCTGGCTGAGCACCCTCGACCCCGTGACACCCCGGCCGCCGCTGCCCGGCGACCGGTCGTACGACGTCGCGATCGCCGGGGGCGGCTACACCGGACTGTGGACGGCCTACTACCTCTCGCACCTCGCGCCGGAATTGTCGATCGTCGTGCTCGAGGCCTCGTACTGCGGGTTCGGCGCCTCCGGCCGGAACGGCGGCTGGGCCTCGGGCCTGTTCCCGGTCAGCGAGGCCAAGCTGGCCCGGCGGTACGGTCCCGGCCGTGCGCGGGCGATGCACGCCGGGCTCGCGGACGCGGTCGACGAGGTGGGCCGGGTCTCGTCCGCCGAGGGCATCGACTGCCACTACGCCAAGGGTGGCACCATCTCGCTGGCCCGCTCGCCCGCCCAGCTGCGCCGCGCGCGCAAGTCGGCGGGCTTCCTGGACATGGACGCCGCCAAGGCCATCTGCAACGCCACCGATGTGCTCGGCGGCGTCTACAGCCCCGACTGTGCGGCACTGCACCCCGCACGGCTCGTCCGCGGCCTGGCCTCCGCGGTGGAAGATCGCGGCGTCGACATCTTCGAGGGCACCCGCGTGCTGTCGCTCAATCGGGCCACGGTCGTCACCGACCACGGCACCGTCACCGCCGGCACAGTCGTGCGGGCCCTGGAGGGCTACACCGCTCAGTTGCCCGGGCACCGCCGCGCTCTCGCCCCCGTCTACTCGCTGATGATCGCCACCGAGCCGCTGCCCGCGGCCGACTGGGAGCGCATCGGCCTGGCCCGCCGCGAGACCTTCACCGACGAACGCCACATGATCATCTACGGCCAGCGCACCGCCGACGACCGCCTGGCCTTCGGCGGCCGCGGCGCCCCGTACCACTTCGGCTCCCGCATCGAGCCCTCGTACGACCAGGTGCCCGAGGTCTTCGACAGCCTGCGCCACACGCTCACCGACATGTTCGGCATCCGCCCCGAGATCGCCTACCGCTGGGGTGGCCCGCTCGGCGTCCCCCGCGACTGGATGCCCAGCGTGGGCCTGGCCGACGGCATGGCCTGGGCGGGCGGCTACGTGGGCGACGGCGTGGCCGCGGCGAACCTGGCCGGCCGCACCCTGGCCGACCTCATCACCGGCGCCGAGTCGAGCCGGACCACCCTGCCCTGGGTGGGCCACCGCTCCCGCCGCTGGGAACCGGAGCCGCTGCGCTGGCTGGGCATCAACGCCGCCCTCCGGGCCACCAACCTGCGCGACGCGCTCGAGAAGCACCCCGCCCCGGCCCGCTGAACCGCGGCGGCCGGCCAGCCCGCCGCCGCCCATCGGTCAGCCCCGCCGCCGTCCTGTCATTCCGCCACCCGCATCCGCTCGCACAGCCCGCGCAGAGCGGTGCCGCCGGACCGGCGCTGGGCGCGGTCGAGCAGGCTCCGCGCGGTCTCCCGCACCGTCCGCCGCAGTGCCACCACCGTAGGGCCACCCCGGCCCGCCTTGTTCCGTCCGCGTACCGCCCCGCGCGGATGTCCGTGAACCACCCACACGGATCCGGACTGGACGGGACGATCTCCGGTCTTGTACCTTTCTCGCCGACTGTGACGCTGCCCGAGGAGGTGAGCCCCGTGACCGTTGTATCGATGTGGGTGCTCCCCCTTGCTGTCACGGCGGGCGATTGACGTAGCTGTCGCCCGGAGCGCCTCGCCACGAAGGCACTCCGAAGGGCCACACCATGCGTTCCCCCGACAGCAACACCGACTTCGACGTGATCATCGCCGGCTGCGGGCCGACCGGCGCGATGCTGGCCGCCGAGCTGCGGCTGCACGACGTACGCGTGCTCGTTCTGGAGAAGGAGACCGAGCCCGCGTCGTTCGCCCGCATCGTCGGGCTGCACATCCGCAGCATCGAGCTGCTGGCCATGCGCGGGCTGCTGGACCGCATGCTCGAACACGGGCGGCGCCGACCGGCCGGCGCCTACTTCGCTGCCATCGACCGGCCGGCGCCCGAGGGTCTCGACACCCCGTACGCCTATCTGCTCGGCATCCCCCAACCGGTTGTCGTCCGCCTGCTCGAGGATCACGCCGTTGCGTTGGGCGCGCGGGTCCGGCACGGCTCCGCGGTGGCCGCCCTGGAACAGAACGACGAGGGGGTCACCGTCCGGCTGGCCGACGGGGACGAGCTGCGCTCGCGCTGGCTCATCGGCTGCGACGGCGGGCACAGCATCGTACGCAAGCTGATCGGCGTCGCCTTTCCCGGCGAGCCCACCCGCACCGAGACGCTGATGGGCGACATGGAAGCGGATGCCCCACCGGCGGAGGTCACCGACCGGCGCGTCAGCTTCCGTCACGCGGGCGGCGGCGTCTACCGCGTCGTGGTGCCGGCCGCGGAACTCAGCGATCGTGCCGAACCACCCACCATCGAGGACGTCCGGCGCTCCTTGCGCGCCCTCGCCGGGACCGACTTCGGCGTGCACTCCGCGCGCTGGCTGTCCCGCTTCGGCGACGCCACCCGCCTGGCCGAACGCTACCGGGCGGGCCGGGTGATGCTGGCCGGCGACGCCGCGCACATTCATCCGCCGATCGGCGGTCAGGGCCTGAACCTGGGGATCCAGGACGCGGTCAACCTGGGCTGGAAGCTGGCCGCGGAGGTCCGCGGCTGGGCGCCGGCCACCCTCCTGGACACCTACCAGTCCGAACGCCGCCCGGTGGCCGCGGCCGTCCTGGACAACACCCGCGCCCAGACCGAGCTGACATCGGACGAACCGGGCCCGCAGGCAGTACGCCGGCTGCTCACCGAACTGATGGACATCGACGCGGTCAACCGCCACCTACTCGGAAAGATCACCGCGATCGACCTCCGCTACGACTTCGGCGAGGGCCCCGAGCTGCTGGGCCGCCGCCTGCCCGACATCACCACCGGACAGGGCTCCCTGTACGCCCGGCTGCACCGCGGCCGCGGGCTGCTGCTGGACCGGACCGGCAATCTGACCACGGGCGGCTGGTCGGACCGCGTCGACCGCCTCTCGGATCCGGCCCCCGGCGCCCCGTCCGTCCTGCTGCGCCCCGACGGCCACGTGGCCTGGCTCGGCGAGCACCAGCGCGACCTGGACGACCACCTCGCCCGCTGGTTCGGCGCGGAAAACCAGCGGCGCCCGGCGGACGGGTGAAGGTACGCTGCCTGCCACCCACCGAACAGGAGCTGAGAATGCCCGGTCGCTCGCGCACGCGCTGACGCCCCCGTCATCGCGTGCGGCCCCGGAACGGCGCGGCACGTATCCCACCCCGATCAAGGGATCACCGTGCCCATCTCCGGCTTCCGCGCCTTCTGGCTGGCCCAGTCCACCTCGCAACTGGCCGAGCACTCCACCTCGGCCGTCCTCCCCCTGCTGGCCGTCCTGACCCTCGACGTCACCGCGCCCGATCTGGGCCTGCTGCGCGCGGCCGGCCAGGCTCCCCTGCTGCTGCTCCCCCTGCTGGCCGGCGCCTGGGTCGACCGCCGCCCCGGCCGCGGCGTCATGGTCCTCGCCGACGTCGGCCGCGCCCTGATCCTGACCGCGGCCGCGGCAGCCGCCTTCCTCGGCCGTCTCGACGTTCCGCTGCTGCTGGTGACCGCCTTCGCCGTCGGCGCACTCTCCGTGTTCTTCGACGTCGCCTACCAGGGCTTTCTCGTACGCCTGACCGACCGCGACCACCTTCTGCCGGCCGTCGGCAGGATCGAGGGCGCCCGCTCCGCCGCCCAGATGGCCGGCCCAGCCCTGGGCGGCGCCCTGGTGTCAGCCCTGTCCGCTCCGCTGGCTGCCGCCTCCGCCGCCCTGGTCTTCGGGGTCTCGGCCGTTTCCCTGACACGCATCGGCAACCGGTTCGCCGCCCCGGCCGGACGCACCCGCATCCGCGACGGAGTCGCCTTCGTGGCCCGCGACCCTCTCCTTCGGACGATCTGTGTCGTCTCCGGGGCGTTCCACCTCTCCCTGGCCGCCGCGATGACCCTCTACCTGCTCTACCTGCCGCGGACCCTGGGCCTGTCCGCCGCCTCGATCGGCCTGGTGCTGGCCGCGACCGGCCCGGGCGCGCTGCTCGGGTCGGTGCTGGCGGCCCGCCTGCCCCGGCGTTTCGGGTACGGCCCGGTGATCGTCGTCGCCGCGTTCGCCGGCGACGGCGTCATGCTCGTCGTCCCCGCTCTGCCCGGCGGCGGAGGTGCGACCGTGGCAGCCCTCATCGCCGTCAACCTGGTGTTCGGGACGTTCGGGCAGGTAGTCAACATCACTGTCATGGCGGTGCGGCAGTCCGTCACGCCGGACAGCCTGCAGGGCCGGGTCGCCGCGACCATCACGTTCGCCGGCATGGGTCTGGCGCCAGTCGGGTCTCTGGTGGGCGGACTTCTCGGTGGGCAGCTGGGACTCCGCCCGGCCCTGATGGTGGCCGCCGCCGGCCTGCTGCTGTCCCCCGTCCTGATGCTCTTGTCGCCGCTGGCCCGCGTGGGGCGGGTTACGGTTTCCGGATAGTCACTTCCGTTTACGGTCAGAAGGGACGCAATGCGGCCGGAGCAGACGCCAGGCCCGCTCTCCCGATTCGAGTTCGCCACCCGCGATGTGGGGGCGGCTCACGACGTGCTGCGGCGGATCTACGCCGGGTACGCGTTCGAGATCCACCGGGTGGCGCGCGACTTCAGCTATCGGCACCTGGCCGTGGACGTCGGCCCGATCCAGGCGGTCCGGGTCACGTACACGATGGACGTGACCGTGCGGTTCCAGCCGCTCGACAGCCTGATCTTCGTGGCGCTGGCCGGCGGCCGCGTCGACACCCACGACGGGCGCGACGTGGCCCGCACCGGGCCGGGCGACGTGCGGTTGCACCGGACCGGGCGGCAGCTGACCAACCACTGCCGCGACTTCGACATGTTCAGCATCAACCTGGACCCGGCCGTGGCGGCCGACCTGGCCGGCGCCCGGACGGGCATCGCGCCGCACGACTTCCGGTTCGACGGGCCGGCGCCCGTCTCGGCCGAACTCGGCCGCTACTGGTGGGACACCATGGCGTACCTGCACCGCTTTCTCACCGGCCCGCCGGAGCCGGTACGGAGTCCGCTGGCGATCAGGGCCGCCGCCGACCTCGCCGCCGCGGCCGCCCTTGTCGTCTTCCCGAACACGGCGATGGCAGCCCCCGGCCGTCCCGCCACCGGGCCGCCCGCGCCGGCCTCGGTGCGCCGGGCCGTCGCGTACATCGAGTCGCACGCCGGCGAACCGATCACGGCCGCCTGGATCGCCGAGGCCGCCCGGATATCCCCGCGCGGGTTGCAGGCGGCCTTCCGGCGGCATCTGGACACCACACCGATGGCCTATCTGCGAAGGGTGCGGTTGAGCCGGGCCCACCGCGACCTGGTGGACGCCGACCCGACCCGCGGCGACACGGTGGCCGCCATCGCCCGTCGCTGGGGCTACCTCAGCCTGAGCCGGTTCGCGGCCGACTACCGTGCCGCGTACGGCCGGTCCCCGCGCGAGACCCTGATCTACTGAGCCTCGATCGGCAGCCACAGGTCGGTGACGGCCGTGCTGAAGTCGTCCGCCCGGTCCACCACCGACACGATCGACGGACCCGGCCGCAGCCGCCACGGGTTCGACGGGAACCACTCGGCGGCCGTGGCGGCCCACGTCCTCTGCAACGCGTCCGGGTAGTTTCCGCTGCTGCGGAAGACAGCCCACGTTCCGGCCGGCACCGGGATGCTGTCGAGATCCCCCGGCACCGGGCTGTCCGCGGTGGCGGCCACGCCGTGCAGGTAGGTCAGCTCGCTGCCCTCCGCGGCCTCCGGTTCGGAGTCGCTGACGGCCAGCAGCCCGCCCGGCTCGGTGCCGGCCAGCTCCTTCAGCCGCGCGTGCTCCTCCACCGGCAGCCGCGCCACGTGCGCCTGGATGTGCGGATTGACCCCCTCGTAGATCATCGGCACTCGGGCCGCGTGTCCCACCAACCGGAACTCCGGCCGTTCGACGATGCGGGTGTCCATCGGCTCGCTCCCTTCGACGGTCAGGCGGAACCTGATCTGCGGTTGTGTCCGAAGGGGGCCTCCGTCCCGGCGCACGTCGCCCGGCCCGGCCCCGTGCACGGCCCTGAACGCCCGCCCGAAGGCCTCGGCCGACCCGTACCCGTACCGCACCGCGATCCCGAGCAGGTCGCCCTCGCCCCGGACGACCTCGGCCGCCGCCACGGTCATCCGCCGCCGTCGCACGTACTCCGACAGCGGCATCCCGGCCAGCGACGAGAACATCCGCCGCAGGTGGTACTCGCTGCTGCCCGCGGCCCGGGCCACCGCGGCCACGTCCACGTCCTCGCCGACGTGCTGCTCGACGAGGTCGACGAGCCGGTTGAGCGCCGAAATCACAGGACCTCCTTCGGCGCCCACTCTGCCGGGGTGTGCCGTGCCGCCGCCCGATCGTTGTGGCCGGATCCGATCAGAACAGGGTGAGCGGGCCGACCGGCTCGGGTTCGGGCAGGGGGTCGAGGCCGGGCGCCAGGGCAGCCACCTCAACGTGGAAGCGGCGGGCCAGGGCGGGAGCGTCGGCGTTGTCGGGGGTGTGGATGAAGACCGTGGGTGAGCGGCCCTCGCGCAGCCAGCGGGCCACCACCGGCAGCCAGCGCTGCCAGCCCTCGGCGGTGCGGGCCGGGTCGTCGCGGCCCAGGTAGCGGATCACCGGTCGATCGGTGAGCGCGTGCGGGCGTACGGGAAGCCGGGGTTTCCTGGCCCAGGCGTCGCGCTCGGCGTCGCTGGTGGGCGGGGCGGCGAACATGACGCTCGTGTCGAACGGCACCAGTTCGGCGCCGGCTCCGGCCAGGATCGACTCCAGCGGGGCCGGGTCCTCGGCGAAGGACGGATGACGAACCTCGACCGCGTAGCGGTAGCCCGTGGGGCGGCGGCGCAGGAAGCCGGCCAGCGCCGGCAGGTCGGCGGGGCCGAACGACGGGGGCAGCTGGATCCACAGCGCGTGCACGCGGGGCCCGAGCGGCTCGATGGCGTCGAGGAACACCCGCAGAGCCTCGTCACCGCCGGTGAGGCGCTGGTCGTGGGTGACCACCCGCGGGAGCTTCAGCACGAAGCGGAAGTCGGGCGGCGTCTGCCCGGCCCAGCCGGCGACCGTGTCACGGGACGGCGTCGCATAGAACGTCGTGTTGCCCTCGACGGCGTTGCACCAGCCCGCGTACGCCTGCAGTTTCGGCTGCCCCGGCCCGGCGACCCGGCCCGACCAGGCCTTGTGTGTCCACATCGCACAGCCCACGTGCAGCCGCATCTTCCCACCTCTCGACGACCCACCGTGACACTAACGGGTTACCAAAAGCGAAAGCCCCATCGGCCCCCGGACCGGGATGATCAACTCATTCCGCAAGACGTCATGACGAAAGGGGTTTGTTGTGAACCGCATTACTCGGCTTCTCGCCGTCGCCGGCCTCGGGCTCGGCACCGCTGTCGCGATCGGGGCGGGTCCGGCCCAGGCCGCCCCCGCCACCACGCAGGGTGCCGCGCAGACCGCCACGGGCGGTTACTACGGGTACGACGACGACGAGGTTGTCGGCTACTTCCGCACGCGCGGCGCCTGCGAGCGCGTCGGCCGCATGGGCGAGTGGCGGGACCGCTGGGACGACTACGACTGCGACCGGGTCGGCTTCGGCCACCACCGTCGTGGTTACGTCCTGCGGGTCGACGACTGGAACAACGACTGGGACAACCACAACTGGTACGGCGGTTGGTACAACGGCTACCGGGGTGGCGACTACGGCTGGTACCGCGGCGGGAGCAACACGATCATCTTCCGCCGCTGACCTGAGTTCCCGACGGGCCACACTCCTGCCAGGGGTGTGGCCCGTCGCGCAAACGGGAACAGCGGGCCGGTGACCACAGACGAACGGCCCGCTCCGCTCATCCGGCCTCCGCGCCTGCGCACGAAGGAAGATCGCGGCGCATCGCGGCTGGAGCTCTTCTTCGACCTGGCCTACGTCCTGGTCATCGACCAACTGGCCATCGGTTTCGCCGAGCACCTGAATCTGGGCGGCGCCCTCACTTTCGTCGGTCTCATCATCGTGACGTGGTGGTCGTGGGTGACGATCACCCTGTACGCCAACCGGTTCGACACCAACGACGTGCTCTACCGCCTGGCCAAACTGGCCGCCACGGGCTCGGTCATCGGCCTGGCGGCCGCGGCGCTGGGCGCCACCGGCAGCGAGGGCACGCAGTTCGCCCTCTGCTATCTGGCCACCCGCGTCATCCTGCTTCTGCTCTATGTGCGGGCGTGGCGCCACGTCCCCGAGGCGCGGCACACTGTCGGCATCTACATCGGTGGCGCCGTGGCTGCGACGCTGCTCTGGACGGCTTCCCTTCCGGTGCACGGCACGGCCCGGTACGTGCTCTGGGGCGCCGGCATCCTGGTCGAGGCGGCCGCTCCCGTCCTGGCCACCCTGTTCGGCGACAGGACCCCGCTGCACCTCGACCACCTGCCCGAACGGTTCGGGCTCTTCGTCATCCTGGTGCTGGGCGAGTCGGTGCGGTCGATCGCCGTCGGCGTGCACGAGCAGCACTGGGTCGCCGCGTCCGTAGTCTCAGCCGGGGTCGCCTTCGCCGCCGTCGCCGCCATGTTCTGGATCTACTTCGACCTGGGCGGCGCCGCCGGCAAACGAAAACTGGTCGAGGACGGCGACGACCCCGAGACGGGGGTGGCGGACGCCTACATCTACGGCCACCTGCCGCTCGTGGTCGGCCTGGCCATCGCGGCGGTCGGCGTCGAACAGTTCGTCGTGCACCCGGCGGGCGAACTGGGTGACACCGCCCGCTGGGCCCTGCACGGCGGGACGGCCCTCTATCTGGCCGGCGTGGCGATGGTCATGATGGGCACCTCGGGCCGGTGGCGCTCGGCCTGGCCGTGGCCGGCCGTCGTCATCCCGCTGGTCGCGTTGCTGGGACTGCCGCAATTCCTGGCGCCCATGGTGTCGGTCATCCTCCTCACGGTGATCCTGGTGGCCACGGTGCTGGCCGGCATCCGCGCTCAGCGCCGGGGAGCCTTGCGCACGACCGAGGCCTGATCAGCCGACGGTCAGCACGATGCGGCCGAAGACCTCGCCGGCGTCCATCCGCCGATGCGCGCCGGCCGCCTCGTCCAGGGTGAGCACGTCGTGCACCACCGCCTTCAGTGTCCCGTGGGCGGTGGCGGCCAGGTTCTCCGCCCGTACGCGATTCCGCTGTTCGACCGGCACAGTGTCGAGGCTCAGGGTTCCGTACGAGAGGGACCGCCGGAACGAGCGCAGCAGCGCCGAGCCGAAGTCAGCGGGCGGAAAGCCACCGACGACGCCGAGCGACACCATGCGGCCGTTGTCGGCGAGCCGCTCGAGGAACGACGGCATCCCGGCCCCGCCCACGAGGTCGAGGATGACGTCGAACCCGTCGGTGCCGTCGCCCTCGCCGGCACGGTCGAGCACGACCGTGGCCCCCAGCTCCCGCAGCCGTTTGCCGCGCTCCGGCGACGACGTCGTCACCGCGATCTGCCGAGCGCCGCCGAGCGCCGCCGTTTGCACAGCCAGGATGCCGATGCTGCCCGCCGCGCCCCGCACCAGCACCGACTCACCGCGGGCGAAGCGGGCGTGGGCCAGGCCGAAGTGCGCGACCGGCCCGGAACTGCCGATCGTCACCGCGTCCACCGGCGTGAGCCCCGCGGGCAACGGGGTCACGTCGTCGAGCCCGGCGATCGCGCGTTCGGCGTAGCCGCCGCCGATCCCGGTGAAGGCCCACACGCTCCGCCCGACCCACGACTCGTCGGCCGGGTCGCCCGCCGCGATGACGCGCCCCGCGACCTCGCTGCCCGGAACGTGCCCCTCGGGAAGACCGAGGCTGCCGATGGTGCCGCGCCGGATGACCGCGTCGACGCCGCCGACCCCGATCGCCTCGGTCGCGATGAGCAGTTGGCCCGGCGCCGGCTCGGGCTCGGGCGCGTCGATCACCTTCATGCCGCTGGGGTCGCCGTACGCCTGGATGCTGATTGCCTTCATGCCGGCGACGTTAACGGACGCCCCCGTCCACTTCGCTAAAGTGAGAGGTCATGGACGACCCATTGCCTCAGATGCTGCGCTCGGACGCCCGCGACAACCGCGACCGGGTGCTCGCGGCCGCGCGCCGTCTGTTCTCCGAACGGGGCCTCGGCGTGCCGATGCGCGAGATCGCCCGCGGGGCCGAGGTGGGGCCGGCCACGCTCTACCGCCGCTTCCCGACGAAGCAGGCCCTGGTCGACGCCGCGTTCACCGACGAGCTGCGCGCCTGCAGCGGCATCGTGCGCGACGGCTGCGCCGACCCCGACCCGTGGCGCGGCCTCAGCACGATCGTCCGCGACATCACCGAACTGAACGCGACCAACCAGGGCTTCGTGGACGCCTTCGTCTCGTCGTACCCGGGCGCGGTCGACTTCACAGCTCATCGCGCCGGCATGCTGCGCGCGCTGACCGGCCTGTGGCGCCGCGCCCAACAGGCCGGCGCCCTGCGCCCCGACACCGTCGTCGACGACCTCATCCTCATGATCATGGCAGGCCGCGGACTGCCGCCGGACCCGCCCGCCCTGCGGGTGGCAGCGGCCCGGCGGTTCGCTGCCCTCATCCTCGACTCGCTCCGCGCCTCCCCCACGACCGGAGCGCTACCCCCACCGGCCCGGGTGGCCCATCACGCCTCGACCAGCTCGTAGCCGGCCGTCGTGACATCAGACGTGTTCGCGTCGCCCCACTCGGGCGAGGCCGGTGTCCGCGGTGTCCGGCGGGAACGGCCGGAGCGCGGTGAGGATCCGCCCGGCGCCCCTGGGCGGGCGCCGGGCGGTTCCGGTCAGAGGCGGTTGGAGGCCTCGGTAAGGACCGAGCGCAGGATCTGCTCGATCTCGATGAACTGCTCCTCGCCTGCGATCAGCGGCGGCGCGAGCTGGATGACCGGGTCGCCGCGGTCGTCGGCGCGGCAGTAGAGGCCGGCCTCGAACAGGGCGCTGGAGAGGAAGCCGCGCAGCAGGCGCTCCGACTCGTCCTCGTTGAAGGTCTCCTTGGTGGCCTTGTCCTTGACGAGCTCGATGCCGAAGAAGTAGCCGTCGCCGCGGACGTCGCCCACGATGGGCAGGTCCGACAGGCGGTCGAGGTACGAGCGGAACAGGTCGCTGTTGTCCCGGACGTGCTTGTTGAGGTCTTCCCGCTCCATGATGTCGAGGTTGGCCAGGGCCACCGCCGAGCCGACCGGGTGGCCGCCGTAGGTGATGCCGTGGGCGAACCAGTTGGTGCCCTCGAGGAACGGCTCGGCCAGGCGCTCCGACGCGATCATCGCGCCGAGCGGCACGTAGCCGCTGGTCAGGCCCTTGGCGACGGTGATGATGTCGGGCGTGTAGCCGTAGCGCTGGCCGCCGAAGTACTCGCCGAGGCGGCCGAAGCCGCTGATCACGTCGTCCGAGACCATGAGCACGTCGTAGCGGTCGCAGATCTCGCGGACCCGCTGGAAGTAGCCGGGCGGGGGCGGGAAGCAGCCGCCCGCGTTCTGCACGGGCTCGAGGAAGACCGCGGCTACCGTTTCCGGGCCCTCGAACTCGATGGCCTCGGCGATGCGGTCGGCGGCCCACACGCCGAACTCCTCGAGCGACATGCGCTCGTCGGGGCGGCGGTAGTAGTTGGTGTTGGGCACCCGGAACGTCGACGGGACCAACGGCTCGAAGTCCTGCTTGAGGGCGGGGATGCCGGTGATCGACAGGGCGCCCATCGAGGTGCCGTGGTAGGCGATCGAGCGGGACAGCACCTTGGTCTTGGTGGGCTTGCCCGTGTGCTTGAAGTAGGAGCGGGCCAGCTTCCAGGCCGACTCGACGGCCTCGGAGCCGCCGGTGGTGAAGAAGACCCGGTTGAGGTCGCCCGGGGTCAGGTCGGCCAGGCGGTCGGCCAGCTCGACGGCCTTGGGGTGGGCGTACGACCAGATCGGGAAGTACGCCAGCTCGCCGGCCTGCTTGGCGGCGGCCTCGGCCAGCTCCTGGCGGCCGTGGCCGGTCTGCACGACGAACAGCGCGGACAGGCCGTCGAGGTAGCGCCGGCCGGTGGAATCCCAGATGTAGCAGCCGTCGCCGCGCACGATCATCGGGATGTCGGCCTTCTGGTAGGACGACAGCCGGGTGAAGTGCATCCACAGGTGGTCGCGGGCGTCGCCGGCCAGCTTTTCGTAGTCGGGTGACTGGAGGTCGCTCAAGGGGGGCTCCGTTACAGAGAAGAGGCGAAGGCTTGTTCGAGGAGGCTGAGGCCGCGATCCAGCTCGTCGTCCGAGATGATCAGCGGCGGCAGCAGCCGGATCACGTTGCCGTAGGTGCCGCAGGTGAGAAGCAGCAGACCCAGCTCGTGCGCCGCCTTGGCCACCGCTGCGGTGAGCACGGCGTCGGGCGCGGGGCCGGCCGCCGTGTCTTCGCCGGGTATCACGACCTCGAGGGCCAGCATCGCGCCGCGGCCCCGGACCTCGCCGATCGCCGGGTGCTTGGCGGCCAGCGCCTCGAGCCGGGGCCGGGCCACCGACTCGATGTGGCGGGCGGCCGCCGCGAGGTCGAGCTCCCGCATCGTCTCGATGGTGGCCAGCGCGGCGGCACACGCGATCGGGTTTCCGCCGTACGTTCCGCCGAGGCCACCGGGGTGGACGGAGTCCATGATCTCGGCCCGGCCGGTGACCGCGGCCAGCGGCAGCCCGCCGGCGATGCCCTTGGCCGTGGTGATGAGGTCGGGCTCGATGCCCTCGTGGGTGGAGGCGAACCACTCACCGGTGCGGCAGAATCCGGTCTGGATCTCGTCGGCGATGAACACCGCACCGGCCGCCCGGCTCCAGGCCGCGATGGCCGGCAGGAAGCCCTCGGCGGGCACGACGAATCCGCCCTCGCCCTGGATCGGCTCGATCAGCACGGCCGCCACGTTGACCGCGCCGACGGTCTTCTCGATCTGGCCGATGGCGTACGCGGCGGCCGCGGCCCCGCTGCGGCCGTCGCGCAACGGGTAGGACATCGCGACGCGGTAGATCTCGCCGGCGAACGGGCCGAAGCCCTGCTTGTACGGCATGACCTTGGCCGTCAGCGCCATCGTCAGGTTGGTGCGGCCGTGGTAGGCGTGGTCGAACACGACGACGGCGGGCCGCCCGGTGGCGTGCCGGGCGATCTTCACGGCGTTCTCGACCGCCTCGGCGCCCGAGCTGAACAGCGCCGACCGCTTGTCGAAGTCGCCCGGGGTGAGCGCGGCCAGCTCCTCGCAGACCGCCACGTACTGCTCGTACGGGGCGATCATGAAGCAGGTGTGGGTGAACCGCTCGACCTGCGCCTGCACCGCCTCGACGACCCGGGGCGCGGCGTTGCCGACGTTGGTGACGGCGATGCCGGCGGCGAAGTCGATCCACTCGCGGCCGTCCACATCGGTCATCGTGCCGCCGCCGGCGGTGCTCACGTAGGACGGGATCATGCTGCTGACCCCGCGCGCGACGGCCGCGGACCGACGCTGGTGCAACTCGGCCGACGAGGCCATCACTCAACTCCTTCAGGCTCCAGGACCCGATCATTTCACTGATTCCGTCGCACGCAAGAGGCCCGACAACTATTTCCGCATCGCGACGGGTCTTCCGTCTCGTACCGAGCCAGGAGCTTCCGCATCGCGACGGGTCTTCCGTCTCGTGCCGAGCCAGGAGCTTCCGCATCGCGACGGGTCAGGAGTCGAAGCCCAGCCCGACCTTGTCGAGGGAGCGCAGCCACAGGTTGCGACGGCCCTCGTTGCGATCCGCCTGCGCGATGGACCAGCGGGTGAGCTGAATGACACCGGAACGCACCGGTTCGGGCGGGAACGGGATCGGCTTGCTGCGCACCATCTTCAGCGCGGTGCGCTCGGTCCGGGCGCCGCTGAGCAGGTCGAGCATCACGTCGGCGCCGAAGCGGGTCGCGCCGACACCGAGTCCGGTGTAGCCGACCGCGTACGCCAGCCGGCCGCCGTAGGCCGTGCCGAAGAAGCTGCTGAAACGGCTGCAGGTGTCGATCACGCCGCCCCACTTGTGGGTGAAGCGCACCTCGGACAGCTGCGGGAACGTCTCGGCGAAATGGTCGGCCAGCACCGCGAACGTCGCCTCGCGCTGATCGTGCGCGGGGTCGATCCGTCCGCCGTTGTAGTAGACGGCGTCGTACCCGCCCCACAGGATTCGATTGTCCGCAGTGAGGCGGTAGTAGTGGAACTGGTTGCCGGCGTCGCCGATGCCCTGCCGGTTGCACCAGCCGATCGAGGCCAGCTGGGCCGGGGACAACGGCTCGGTCATGAGCACGTAGTCGTACACGGGAACCACGAAGTGCCCGAGCCGTCGCAGCAGCTTGCCGTGCGCGCCGGTCGCCAGCGCGACCCGGGCCGCGTCGATCCGCCCGCGCCACGTGTGCAGCCGCAGGCCGGCGCCGTGCGGTTTGATCCGCTCGACCGGGGACTGCTCGTAGAAGCGCACGCCCAGCGACAGACAGGCCTCGCGCAGACCCCACACCAGGCGGGCCGGGTCGACCATCGCGCAGCCGTCGCGGTCCCACACCCCACCGAGGTACGTGGGCGAGTCGACCTCGGCCCGGACCTGCTCGCGGTCCAGGAAGCCGGGGCCCCGCTGGAGCTCACGAAGCTGCCACTCGGCCGTGGCGACCTGCAATTCGCCCGTACGGGAGAAGTCGCAGTCGATGCCGTAGCGCGCGACCGTGGCCTCGATGCCGTCCAGGTTGTCCAGGCCCATCTTGACCAGGCGGGGCATCTCGTCCGGGAAGCGGCTCAGGCCGTTCTCGTGGCCGTGGGTGAGCGAGGCGGCGCAGAACCCGCCGTTGCGACCGGACGCGGCCCAGCCCGCCGTGCCCGCCTCGACCACCACCACGTCGCGGGCGGGGTCGCGCTCCTTGGCCATCAGTGCCGTCCACAGCCCGCTGTACCCGGCGCCGACCACCGCGAGATCCGCGGTGTCGACGCCGTCGAGCGGTTCACAGGGAGCCGGAGCCCCCGCCTGGGTCAGCCAGTACGGTTCGGAAACAGCATCCTTCAGCGAAGAACGCACGAGTTATCAGTCCCGCTTACGCTGTCTCGATCGGACGTTCGCGATGACGGCGCCCAGGACGCCGACCGCGAAGATGAGCGTGCCCATGACGTTGACCTGCGGCGGAATGCCGACGCGGGTCGCTCCCCAGATCCACAGCGGGAACGTCTTGGTGGTGCCCGCCGTGAAGGCGGTGACGATGAAGTCGTCGATGGAGAGCGCGAACGCGAGCAGCACGCCGGAGAAGACGGCGGGCAGGATGATCGGGAAGGTGACCTTCCAGAACGTGGTCCACGCGGTCGCGCCCAGGTCGTACGCGGCCTCCTCGATCGAACGGTCCAGGGTGAGCACCCGTGACCGCACGACGACGGCGACGAACGAGATCGAGAACATGACGTGCGCGATCGTGATCGTCACCGGGCCCAGACCCGTGCCGGCCGAGACGAACAGACTCAGCAGCGACGCGCCCATGATCAGTTCGGGCGAGGACATCGTCGCGAACATGACCAGGTTGAGCGAGCCGGAACCGGTGAACCGATAACGGCCCAGCGCGTAGCCGATGCCGGTGCCGAGCGCGGCCGCCAGCAGGCTGGACACGATGGCGATCACGATCGACGTGAGCAGGGCGCTGGTCAGATCCGGGTATTCGAACAGGCGCCCGTACCACTTGAGGGTGAAGCCGTTCCAGGTCTGGTTGTAGCGGCCCGGCGTGTCGTTGAAGCCGAACGCGATCATGACGGCGATCGGCAGGATGAGCCAGCCGATGATCATCCAGGTGTACACGTGGAGCAGGCCGGCGCCGGTGATCCGCCGCTTGGGCTTGAGCGCGGCCGGGTCCTCGGCGGAGGCGGGCGGCCGCTGCAGGGTCGACGCTGTCATCGCGCGGCCACCTTCATGACGTCCTCGGTGCCGAGGATCCGGGCGTACGAGAACACGCCGACCAGGAGCACGGCCATCAGCACGAACGAGAGCGCCGAGGCCGTCGGGTAGTCGGAGTTCTCGAGGAACTGCGTCTGGATGACCTGGCCGATCATGGTCGTGTCCGAACTGCCCAGCACCTCGGAGTTGACGAAGTCGGAGCTGGCCGGGATGAAGGTCATCAGCACGCCGGCGAACACACCGGGCAGGGCCAGCGGGAAGATCACCCGGCGGAACGTGGTGGCCGGGTTGGCGTACAGGTCCCGCGCCGCCTCGACCACGCGCGGGTCGATGCGCTCGAGCGCCACGTAGATCGGCAGCACCATGAAAGGCAGGAAGTTGTAGACCAGCCCGAGGATCACCGCGTACGGCGTGCCGAGGATGTGGAACGCCTGCGAGATCAGGCCGGCGTCCCGCAGCGGCTGCAGCAGCGGGCCCTCGTCGGTGAGGATCTGCTTCCACGAGATCGTCCGCAGCACGAACGAGACGAAGAACGGCAGCAGAACCAGGAAGAGGTACGTCGGCTTGCGGCGCCCGCCGTAGAAGGCGATCCAGTAGGCCATGGGGAACGCGATGGCGATCAGCAGGATCGTGGCGATCACGCCGTAGATCAGCGACCGGATGAGCTGCGTCTGATAGGCCGAGATCGCTTCCGTGTACGTCTGCCAGTGCCCGGTGAAGCGGTAGCCGTGGACGATGTCGCCCTCCTGGAGGGAGAGCGACAGCATCGTGAACATCGGCACCGCGAAGAAGATCAGCAACCAGATCCCGCCGGGCAGAACCAGCAGGTAGGGAGCGATCTTTCGTCTGACGCGGCTCATATCATCCCAGCACGATAGGTTCGAAGGTCTTCTGGAACTTCTGCTGCTCGCTCGTGGCCTCGAACGACACGTAGTAGTGCAGCTTGGCGTACTCGGCGGCGGTCGGGTAGACGAGCTTGCTGTCCGCGACGTCGAGCAGCGCGTCCTTGTCGTCGCCGCTCAGCTTGGCCGCTCGCGCGCGCATGTCGGCCTGGGCCGCGGGCACGGGGCACACGTAGTTGATGTACTCGGCGAGCGTCGACGCGTTCGCGACCTCGTAGAAGAAGTCCATCGCCATGATGGCGTCGACCGGGTTCTTGGCCGTGACCGGGATCGTGAAGTTGTCGGTCCAGATCGTCCCGCCCTCGGCCGGGATGATGAACTTGAAGTTCGTGTTGTCGGAGAGGTTCTTCTGGAAGATGTCTCCCGACCAGGCCTGGGTCGCCCACACCTCACCGCTGCCGAGCGCCTCGATGTAGCTCTGGTCGTAGTAGTTGCGGACGAAGCCGTCGGCCTTCTGCTTCTTGAGCTCCTGGGCCGCCTTCTCCCAGTCGTCCTCGGTGGAGTCGGCCGGCTTGACACCGCTCTTCAGCAGGCCGAAGTTGGCCAGCTCCTGGATGTCGGAGAACATGCCGACCTTGCCCTTGAGCTTCGGGTTGGTCCACAGGTCGGCCAGGCCGGTGATCGGGCCGGTCTTGCTCTCGTCGTACGCGATGCCGGTCATGCCCGAGGCGTACGGGATGCTGTAGGCGTTGCCCGGGTCGAAGGCCTCCTTCTTGTACGCCTCGCCGGCGTTCTTGGCGTAGTTCGGCAGCTTCGAGTGGTCGAGCGGGGCCAGGAAGCCCGAGTCGCGGAACTGCGTGAACTGGAAGCTGTTGGTGATGACCATGAGGTCGTACCCGATGGACTGACCGGCCGACAGCTGCGGCTGCACCTTGGCGAACCAGGGGCCCATCTCCTGGATGACTTCCTGGTAGTTCACCTTGATGCCGGTCTTGGCGGTGAACTTCTTGAGCTCGGGCCGCTTCGGATCCATGTAGAGCGGCCAGCCGGCGAAGTTCAGCGTGCCGTTCTTGACCTTGCCGTTCCAGAACTTGGCCACGGCGTCGGGCTCGGCGCTGGCCGGCGCCTCCGTGCCCTGACCCTGCACGCCGCAGGCGGCCAGGGCGGCGCCCATGCCGGCCAGGCCGGAGAGCCGGAGCGCGTCCCGACGGCCGAAGCGGCGCTGGGTCAGGCCGCGGAGCAGGGTGGGGTCGGACATGTTCGACGCAGACATCTCAGTCTCCGATCATGTATGAGTGCTGGGGAGCCCAGGTCAGGTACACCCGGTCGCCGCGATCCGCAAGATCGTCGGCGTTCGAAGCATTTTGATCGAAGACTGTGAAATCCGCGCCTGCCGCCGTCGCCACCGTGTAATTCGTTGAGGTTCCGTGATAAACGACCTCCGTCACTGTTCCGGAGAGGACACTGCCGCCGGTCGCCTGCACGGGGGGAACGCCGCGGTGCATATCGATCTTCTCGGGACGGATCGACACCTCGAGCCTGTCCCCCTGGCACACCGACGGGGCCGCCGGCACCACCACCCTGTCCTGTGTGGTGTAGCTGAGCACGGCCAGCCCGCCCTCGACCCGGTCCACGTGGCCGTCGACGATGTTCGACGTGCCGATGAAGCCGGCCACGAACCGCGACGCCGGGCGCTCGTAGATCTCGCGCGGCGAGCCCAGCTGCTCGATCACGCCGGCGTTCATGACCGCGATCCGGTCCGACATCGTCAGCGCCTCGCCCTGGTCGTGGGTGACGTAGACGAACGTGATCCCGACCTCGCGCTGGATGCGCTTGAGCTCGATCTGCATCTGCTGACGCAGCTTGAGGTCGAGCGCACCCAGCGGCTCGTCCAGCAGCAGCGCCCGCGGGCGGTTGACCAGTGCCCGGGCCAGCGCGACCCGCTGCTGCTGACCGCCCGACATCTCCCGCGGCGAGCGCTTCTCCATGCCGGTCAGCGACACGATCTCGAGGATCTCGCCGACCCGGCGGCTGATCTCGCTCTTGGCGACCCTCTTGCGCTCCAGGCCGAAGGCGACGTTCTGGTACGTGTTGAGGTGGGGGAACAACGCGTACGACTGGAACACCATGTTGACGTCGCGCTTGTTGGCCGAGACGCCGGTGACGTCGTTGCCGTCCAGGAAGACCTTGCCCGCGGTGGGCTCCTCGAAGCCCGCGATCATCCGCATGGTCGTGGTCTTGCCGCAGCCCGACGGGCCCAGCAGCGAGAAGAACTCGCCCTGCCCGATCGCCAGGTCGGTGCGCTTGACGGCGGGCACCGTCTCGCCGTGCGACAGGTAGTTCTTGTTCACGCCGACGAACTCGATCGCCGGGGTGCCGCCGGCCGGCGTCGGCCGGGCGCGTACCGCGCTGTGCTGGGGGGTGCTCATCCAGGGCTTCCTCTTCGCGGTGGGGGGTGTATACGTCAGCCGAGGTAGCTCATGACGTGCTTGATCCGGGTGTACTCCTCGAACCCGTACATCGAAAGGTCCTTGCCGTACCCGGAGTGGCCGAAGCCGCCATGCGGCATTTCCGACACGAACGGCAGATGAGTATTGATCCAGACGGCCCCGAAGTCGAGCCGCCGGGAGACCCGCATCGCGCGCCCGTGGTTCTGGGTCCATACGCTCGCGCTCAGTCCGAAGCGGACGTCATTGGCCCAGCGGACCGCCTCGGCCTCGTCGTCGAACCGCTGCACGGTGATGACCGGCCCGAACACCTCGTCCTGGACCATCTCGTCGCGCTGCTGGAGACCGGCCACGACGGTCGGCTCGAGGAAGTAGCCGCGCTCGCCGATCCGCTTGCCGCCGGCCACGATGCTCGCGTGGTCGGGCGTGCGGTCGAGGAAGCCCTGCACCCGGGCGAGCTGGGCGGCGTTGTTGACCGGTCCGAAGTAGGCATCGGTGTCGGCCGGCGCACCGACCCTGGTGTTCCGGGCCGCCTCGGCCAGGGCCTCGGTGAAGTCGGCGGCCACCCGGCCGTGCACCAGCACCCGGGTCGCCGCCGTGCAGTCCTGACCGGCATTGAAGTAGCCGGCGCCCGCGATAGCCTCGGCCGTGGCGGCGATGTCGGCGTCGTCGAAGACGATCACCGGCGCCTTGCCGCCCAGCTCGAGGTGGGCCCGCTTGAGGTCGGCGGCGGCCGAGACCGCCACCTCCACGCCGGCCCGGGTCGACCCGGTGATCGAGACGAGCTGCGGCGCCGGGTGGGCGACCAGGGCCCGGCCGGTGTCGCGGTTGCCGCAGACGACGTTGAGGACGCCCGGCGGCAGGAACTCGGCGGCGATCTCGGCCAGCAGCAGGGTGGAGACCGGGGTGGTGTCGGACGGCTTGAGGACGACCGCGTTGCCGGCCGCGACGGCGGGGGCGAACTTCCAGACCGCCATGACCATCGGATAGTTCCACGGGGTGATCTGCGCGCAGACCCCGATCGGCTCGCGCCGCACGTACGACGTGTGGTCGCGCAGGTACTCCCCCGCCGACTTGCCTTCCAGGATGCGCGCCGCGCCCGCGAAGAAACGCAGCTCGTCGAGGAGCGGACCCATCTCCTCGGCCCGCGTGGCCCCGACCGGCTTGCCCGTGTTGCGGCACTCGGCGTCGATGATCTCGTCGGCCCGCGCCTCGACCGCGTCGGCC
The DNA here is from genome assembly GCF_023717965.1 of Paractinoplanes hotanensis. Classification (NCBI taxonomy): domain Bacteria; kingdom Bacillati; phylum Actinomycetota; class Actinomycetes; order Micromonosporales; family Micromonosporaceae; genus Paractinoplanes; species Paractinoplanes hotanensis. Next base: position 145,472 of record NZ_JAMQOL010000049.1, read on the forward strand.
AGCCGCAACAGGGCCCGCTGCCGCTCGGCCGGGGTGGCGTCGCGCCAAGCCTCGAAGCCGGCGTCGGCCGCGGCCATCGCCGCGTCCACGTCCTGCTCGGACGAGACCGGGGCCAGCGCGTAGGCCTCCCCGGTGCTGGGGTCGATCACCTCGGAGGTGACCCCGTCGACCGTGCCGGTGTAGTCCCCACCGACGAAGTTGCGCAGAACGGGCAGCGCGGTGCTCACGAAATAAGACCTCCCGTAGCGGGCTGTGACAGCTCCCACACGAACGACTGCGAGACCTTGACACAGACGAAGGACAGAAGACAAGGGAATCCGAAACTAATTTCCAAACCTGAAACGGAATCGGCGCTCAGGAGGCGTCGGAGCTACGCAATCCCGCGTTCGCCTGTGTAATACCTGTCGGCCACGTCCAGCGCCCGATCGAGGACGGCGAGCCCCTCGCGCACCTCGTCGGCGGCGACCGTGCAGGGCGGCGCGACGTGCACCCGGTTGAAGTGGGTGAAGGGCCAGAGACCCCGCTCCCTGCACGCCGCGGCCAGCTCGTTCATCGGCCCGGCGGCGCTGCCGGAGGCGTTGAACGGTACCAACGGCTCGCGGGTGGCCCGATCGCGCACGAGTTCGAGAGCCCAGAAGACGCCGAGGCCCCGCACCTCGCCGACGCTCGGGTGCCGGTCTGCCAGTTCGGCCAGGCCGGGTGCGATCACGTCGTCGCCGATCATGCGGGCGTGCTCCACGATCCCCTCCTCCTTGAAGATCTCGATGGAGGCGACGGCCGAGGCGCACGCGAGCGGGTGGCCCGAGTAGGTGAGGCCGCCCGGGAACGGCCGCTCCCGGAACGTCTCCGCGATCTCGTCCGAGATGATCACGCCGCCTAGCGGCAGGTACCCCGAGTTGACGCCCTTGGCGAACGTGATCAGGTCGGGGGCCACGCCCCAGCGGTCGACGGCGAACCACTCCCCGCACCGCCCGAAGCCGGCCATCACCTCGTCGGCGATGAACACGATGCCGTACGCGTCGCAGATCTCCCGCACGCCCCGCAGATAGCCCGGCGGCGGGACGAGGATGCCGTTGGTGCCCACGACGGTCTCGATCAGCACGGCGGCGATCGTGCCGGCGCCCTCGAAGACGATCGTGTCGCGCAGGTGCCGCAGGGCCCGCTCGGTCTCCTGCTCGGGCGTCTGCGAATAGAAGGGCGAGCGGTACGGGTACGGACCCCAGAAGTGCACCACGCCGACCGCGGTGGGCTCGTTGGCCCAGCGGCGCGGATCGCCGGTCGCGGTGATCGCGGTCGACGTCGAGCCGTGGTAGCTCCGATAGGTGGCGAGCACCTTGTGGCGGCCGGTGTGGCCGCGCGCCATCCGGATCGCGTTCTCGTTGGCCTCGGCGCCGCCGTTGGTGAAGAACACCTTGTTCAGGTTCTCCGGGGCGAGCTCGCTGATGAGGCGGGCCGCTTCGCCGCGCTTGTCGTTGGCGAAGGCGGGCTGAATGGTGCAGAGCTGGGCCGCCTGCTCCTGGATCGCCGCCACCAGCCGCGGGTGCTGGTGTCCGATGTTGACGTTGACCAGCTGGCTTGCGAAGTCGAGGTATTTCGTATCTTCGTAGTCCCAGAAGTAGCTTCCGCTCGCCCCTTTGACGGGAAGCGGGTTGATCAGACCCTGGGCCGACCAGCTGTGGAAGACGTGGGCGCGGTCGTCCGCGCTGACTTCTGCGGCCGTCATCGGTTCGTCGGGAAGCCGAGGTCCACCGACGAGGTGCCCGGGTCGGGCCAGCGCGAGGTGACGACCTTGGAGCGCGTGAAGAAGTGGATGCCGTCCGGCCCGTACATGTGGGTGTCGCCGAACAGCGAGGACTTCCAGCCGCCGAACGAGTAGTAGGCGACCGGCACCGGGATCGGCACGTTGACGCCGACCATGCCCGCGTTCACGTCGAACTGGAACTGCCGGGCCGCGCCGCCGTCGCGGGTGAAGATGGCGGTGCCGTTGCCGTACTCGTTGTCGTTGACGAGCTGCAGGGCTTCGGCGTACGTCCGGGCACGCACCACGCACAGCACGGGCCCGAAGATCTCGTCGACGTAGACGTCCATGTCCGGCTTGACGTTGTCGAGCAGCGTGACGCCGAGGAAGTAGCCGTTGCCGGGCAGGTCGGCCTCGCGGCCGTCGGCGACGACCGTGGCGCCTTCCGCGGCGCCCTTGGCGATGTAGCCGGCGACCTTCTCGCGGTGCTGGGCGGTGATCAGCGGGCCCATCTGCGACTCGGGGTCGGCGCCGTCGCCGATCTTCAGCTTGGGCAGGCGGGCCGCGATCGCGTCGACCAGCGGGTCGGCCACGTCGCCCACGGCCACCACGACCGAGACGGCCATGCAGCGCTCGCCGGCCGAGCCGTAGGCGGCGCTGACCGCGGCGTCGGCGGCCGCGTCGAGCTCGGCGTCGGGCAGCACGACCATGTGGTTCTTGGCGCCGCCGAGGGCCTGCACGCGCTTGCCGTGCGCGGTGCCCGTCTCGTAGATGTACCGGGCGATCGGGGTCGAGCCGACGAAGCTGACCGCGGCGATGTCCGGGTGGGTCAGCAGCGCGTCGACCGCCTCCTTGTCGCCGTTGACCACGGTGAACACACCCTCGGGCAGACCGGCCTCCTGCCAGAGCCGAGCCAGGAAGAGCGCCGGCGACGGGTCCTTCTCGCTGGGCTTGAGGACGAAGGCGTTGCCGGCCGCGATGGCCGTCGTGCACATCCACAGCGGCACCATCGCCGGGAAGTTGAACGGGGTGATGCCGGCGACCACACCCAGCGGCTGCTTGATCGAATAGACGTCGACCCCGGTGGCCGCCTGCTCCGAGAAGCCGCCCTTCATCAGGTGCGGGATGCCGGTGGCGAACTCGGCGTTCTCGACGCCGCGGGCCACCTCGCCCGCCGCGTCCGACAGCACCTTGCCGTGCTCGCTGGTGATGATCGCGGCGAGCTCACCGCTCTTCGCGGCCAGCAGCTCGCGGAACGTGAACAGCACGGCGGCCCGCTTCGACAGCGACGCGGAACGCCACGACTTCGCGGCCTCCTTCGCTACGGCGACAGCCTGGCCGACCTCCTCGGCCGAGGCGAGGTCCACTTCCGCGGTCTGCTCGCCGGTCGCGGGGTTGAAGACGGGGCCGACGCGGCCCGAGGCGCCGGCGCGCTCAGAGCCGCCGATCCAGTGCGCGATTCGATTCATGGCCCGAGATTACGTACCACCTCTGGACCGAACAATGCAGGAAACGTACTGTCACAAAATGCTCGCCGAGGTGAGATCCCGATTGGGCGATGTCTCGGCCCGCGGCCTGGCCGAGGCCGTGGGCCGGGCGGTGGGCGACGGCGCGCTGCCGCCGGGCAGCAAGCTTCCGCCGGTACGCCGGGTGGCCGCCGAGCTGCACATGTCGCCCACCACGGTCAGCGCAGCCTGGCAGCTGTTGCGCCGCTCGGGAACCATCCAGACCGACGGACGTCGCGGCACCATCGTCGCCACGTCGCGGGCCGACGGGCCGGGCCGCTATCGGGCGGCCCTCCGCGGGCGCTCCGGCTTCGCGCTGGACCTGTCGACCGGCGTACCGGACCCGCAGTTGCTGCCCGCCCTGCCTGCGCTGGCAGGCCCCTCCCCGGCACCGACCAGCTATCTGGACGAGCCCGTGCTCCCCGAACTCGCGGCGCTGCTGCGCGACCGGTGGCCCTACCTCCCCGACCGCCTGGCCGTCTTCGACGGCGCGATGGACGCCGTCGACCACGTCGCGTCCTCCCTGCTCCGCATCGGCGACCGGGCCGTGGTCGAGAACCCGTGCTTCCCACCGCTGCTCGATCTGCTCGAGTTCCTGGGCGTCCAGCCGATCGCGGCCGCCACCGACGCCGAGGGCATGCTCCCCGGCTCCCTGGCAGCCGCGCTGGCCCACCGCCCCGCCGCGATCTTCCTGCAGCCACGCGCGCTCAATCCCACCGGCGCGTCGTGGTCCGCGCCCCGGGCCGCCGCTCTGGCCGCCGTGCTGGCCGCGAGCCCCCAGGTATACGCCGTGGAGGACGACTCAGCCGGCGACGTCTCCTCGGCTCGCCTGCACTCGCTGGGCGCCCACCTGCCCCGGCAGACGATCCACGTGCGAAGCTTCGCCAAGTCCCACGGCCCCGACCTGCGCCTGGCCGCGGTCGCGGGCCCCGCCGCGGTGCTGGACCCCATCCTCGAGCGCCGCCTGCTGGGCCAGGGCTGGACGAGCCGCCTGCTACAACACCTGCTGCTGACCCTGCTGACCGACCCCGCCTCGGTAGCCGCCGTCCGGACCGCCCGCGACGAGTACGCCCGCCGCCGCCACCTGATCGTGTCCGGCCTGCGCCGCCACGGCCTCCCCCAGCCCGCCGGCGACGGCCTGAACCTGTGGCTGCCCGTGCGCGACGAGCCGGCCGCCCTGATCTCGCTGGCCAGCAACGGCATAGCGGCCGCCGCCGGCGCCGCCTTCACGCTCACCCCCACCGGCCCCCACCTGCGCGTCACCGTAGGCCTGATCACCACCGACCACGAAGCCATAGCCACCCACCTGGCCGAAGCAGCCCACTCCCCCGCCCTGGCAGCACCCCGCTGACGACCAGGGCGCGCAGGCAGCGCCGCCTGCCCTTCAGCGCCTGACTGTGCCGCATCAAAGCTTCGCTCCAGCTGCCGGCGCGGGCGATCCGCACACCCTCGCCCCGGCCACGGCCTGCCCCACCCCGCCGGCGGTGGCCTGAACCTGTGACTCCCCGCGCGAGCCGGCCGCCCCGATCTCCCTGACCGGCAACGGTATAGCGTCCGCGGCCGGCACCGCCTTCACAGGAACCCCCACCTGCGCGCGACCGTAGGCCTGATCACCGCCGATCACGAGGACAGAGCCACCAACCTGGCCGAAGCAGCGCACTCCCCCCACCCTGCCCGCAACTCGTTGACGGTCGTCATCTTGATGTGTGGCAACTGGGCATGCGACCATTCAGGATATGGGCGCACACGACAACTTGCCGACGACCGAGGCGAACTTCGACCGCCCGGGCCCATGGGCCGAGGAGGAGTATCTTGCGCTTGGCGAGACGACGAATCGAATCGAGCTGATCGACGGAGGCCTCTGGGTAAGCTCGGGACCGAGCGTGGCCCACCAGGGCATATTGCACGTCGTTCACGCAGCGCTGCGCCCCACTGCGCGCGCCGCGAACCTGAAGGTCTTCAAGGGCATCAACGTTCGACTAGGCCCGAACCGGCTGCTGATCCCCGACCTCGCGGTGGTGAGCCCGGAGATCAGGGTCACGACAGTGGTCGAGGCCGCCGACGTCACCCTTGTCGGGGAGGTCGCCTCGCCGAGCAGCAAAGCGATGGACAGCGGCCAGAAGTGGGAGTTCTACGAGGCCGCGAAGATCGACTCCTACCTGCTGATCGAGCCGAACATGCCCGACTACGACGAGGTCACGCTTCGCCTGTTCCGTCAGCGGCGTAACCGCTACGTCGAGGTAGCCACGGCGAAGCCGGGCGAGGTCCTGATCGCGGATTCACCCTTCCGCATCGAGCTCGACACGAATGAACTGGTGAACTTCTGATCCCCACTGCGGCCCGCCCTGATACCGGCCGGCGCGGTCGCGGCGGATCCGCGACAACGGGTGGGGCGCGCAGCTCTGCTTACGGCTCCGGGCATGCGGGCGAATCGCTCCGCATGCCCGGCGTTGTTATGCCCAGACCTCCTCGGGCAGTCGGCCAGGCTGCGATCCAGCCGGTCCTGCCGGCCGACGCGCCCCGGGCCATCACCGCCGTCACCGAGGCGTGCCGGATCACCGCGAACATCAGCCTCCCTGAGAGCCCGGACCGGCCGACCCACAGAGGTTGACATGCGTCATCTAGTCGTCCGACAATCTACGGGTGACGGAGGGAAGGCTGCAGCGACGTGGTGAGCCCTGGGAAGACCTGGGTTCAATGACTCCGGGCGACGTGGGCTACCGGTTGGACGGGGTCGAGGGCGACGTGCTGCCCAGCCTCACGCCGACCGTGCCTCACCAGAGCGTGGCTCACTTGCTGGTGCGGTCCCTCCGCACCTCTGCTCGCCGGGCTGGGCTGGGCGCGCACGGCGGGGTGCTGTTGCGGCTCGGCCCCGGAAGCCTGCTCGTGCCCGACCTCGCCGTCGCCCGGGTCGACCGGCTCGCCGCCTTCGCCGAGGCCGCCGACACGACTCTCGTCGGTGAGATCACCCGACCCGGCGCCGACCCCACCGGAACCCCGAACCGGATCGAGCACTATGCGGCGGCCGGCATCCCGTGGTTTCTGTTGGCACAGCCCGAATCGGCCGAGCACAAGGCCGTCAGCCTCCGGCTCTTCCACCTCAGCCGCGGCCGTTATCTCGAACACACGTCGGCCTCCCCCGGCCAGATCCTGGTCGCCAAAGAGCCGTTTCCGTTCCGCATCCGAACCACCGACCTGGTCGTGTTCTGACCACGACCCCCGAGAGCGGATCCCACCGACAGCGGCATCAAGGCGCAAGTCGGCCCACCCGACAGCGGCACCAAGGCGCAAGTCGGCCCATCCGCCTCCACCAAAGCCAGCGAAGGCGCCAGTGGTGACTGCGCCCCGTCGACCTATCGCCGGCCAAGCCTCCGCGGCCCGCAAAGCCGATCCATCAGTCTGATCAAGTCGACCGCTCAGCCCAGGCCACGGCCGCTCGCCCCCGAAGCCGAATCGGTCGGTCGGTCGGCTCATCTCAGCACCTCATCCTGGTTCATGGGTCCTCACCCCAGAGGCCGAGGGGAACCGGGCCATTGCCCTCTGCCGACACTCGGGACTCGAGTCGGGGTCGCCACCCTCGGAAGACCGGAGAAAATCACCCCCTCTGCGCTGCTCGAGACGCTGCTACGGACGCGGCGGCCGGGAGCACGAAGTTGAGCAGCAGGACCAGTAGCTCCTCGGCCACCGGGTAGTGCTCGACGAGGACGCCCACGAGCAGGTTGACGACCTGGAGGGCCAGCCAGAGCGGGACGAAGACGGCGGCGGCCGTGCGGAGGGCGGTCTCCCGGCTGGCATGCGGAATCAACAAGCCGGCCAGCAAGGCGATCGCGGCCCACAGGGCCACGCCGGCCACGAGGAACCAGAACAGGCGGATGCCGCCCAGCGACGGGCCGTCGGGCCAGGCCCACCACGCGGCGCCGGCCACGGCGGTGGGGACGCCGAAGACCGGCAGCAGAGCCATCGCTTCCTCGGACGGCCGGTAGCCGGCGGAGAAGACGCCTATGCCGGCGTTGACCACCGACAGCACAAGCCACAGCGGGGCGAAGACGCCGAACGTGACCGCGCCGGGCGCCTCGTGGGCGAACAGCTCGGTGAGCAGCAGGACCGTGCCGGCCAGCAGGATGCCGGCCAGCAGGAAACGGGGCAACCGCACGGCAACCACCTCGCAGGACAACCGATGAGGGGCCGAAGTCTGCCACTCGCGGACGCCTCATCGAGCTGCCTGTGGATAGCCCGGGCACCCTCCGGCAGAGCCTTGTGGACAACCGGATGTGGGCCGTCCCGAGGCAGTAGCGTCGGGTTCTGCCCTCGCTCAGGAGCGGGGGCGGAAGCTGTCGAAGACGAGCTGCAGGTCGTCCCGGTAGCGCGCCCAGGAACTGTCCGGGGTCTGCCAATAGAAGCCGTAGGCCTGAGTCTTGGAGGTGATGACGCCACGGTTGTTGACGTGCTGGCGGGTGCCGTTGCGGGTGAAGGTGAACTCCCAGTCGGCGGCCTTCTGGAAGTAGTCGACCTCGCGGATGTGGATCTCGCGGTAGGAGGGGAAGTCGCCGCGGGCCACGCGGTAGTCGGCCTTGCCTCGCCAGTCGGCCACGGGGTTGGGCGCGGGCTTCCTCGTCTGGTCGATGCCGAGGACGCGGCCCGTCCTGCTGTCCCGGAAGTACACCATCGTCCCCTCCCGCGAACGGGTCCAGCCCTCGGGGACGTAGACGGCGAAACCGGTCCGGTCCTGGTAGTCGCGCCACCCGGCGGGCAGTTCGGGCAGGCCGGATCCCGAGCCGGCGCCGCTGTCGTCGGCGACGGTGGGCGACGGCGTCGCTGAGGCCCGGGAGGACGCGGAGGCGGCGGGGGCGCCGGCGGGGTCCGAGGTGCTGGGTGAGGACGACGGCTGACCGGGCGCCGAGACGGCCGGCACGCCGGCGCGGGTGTTCGCTTCGCCGTCCGGGCCGGACCTTGTGACGTTCCAGACGACCACGCCCGCGATCATGGCGACCACAGCCGCCGCGGCAGCCAGGAACCAGCGCCGGGTCGGCGAACTGTCCGGGCGTGCGTCGGAATCGAGCGGGACCGGAGTTGCTCGGCCGCGGTAAGCCGGGCCGAGCCCGGGTACCGCTGAACCGGCCTCGGACGGCGAACGCTGCCCGACGCGGCCGCCGGGCGGGGCGGCGTCAGTCGCCGGCGTGACGTGGGTCGGCGTGGAGGGAGCGGCGGGCGACGCTGCGTCGTCGCGCGTCGCGGCGATGCCGCCAGAAACGCCGGCCACTGGTGGAGCGTCACGCGTTGACTCGGAGGCGCTGGCCCGCGCTGCATCGTCACCCGTTGACGAGGGGATGCCGGACTGCGCTGTGTGGTCGGCGGACGCCGCACCGTCACGCGTTGACCCGGGGGCGCCGGCGGGCGCTGTGCCGTCGCGCGTTGAGGCAGTACCCGCTGAGATGTCAGCCGACCCCGCACCGTCGCCCGTTGACCCGGCGGCGCCGGCCGGGGCTGCGCAGTCGCCCGTTGACGCGGGGACGCCGGACCGCCCAACGCCGTCACGCTCTGCGGCAGTACCGGCAGAGTCGTCAGCCGACACCACAGGGTCACCCGTTGACCCGGGGACGCCGGACCGCCCAATCCCGTCACGCTCTGCGGCAGTACCGGCAGAGTCGTCAGCCGACACCACAGGGTCACCCGTTGACCCGGGGACGCCGGACCGCCCAATCCCGTCACGCTCTGCGGCAGTACCGGCAGAGTCGTCAGCCGACACCACACTGTCGCCCGTTGACGCGGACGCGTCGGGCGGCGCTGTGCCGTCACGTGTTGCGGCAGAGGCGTCAGGCGACGCCGCACCGTCGCCCGTTGAGGCGGGGGCGTCCGCCGGGGCTGCGCCGTCGTGGCTTGTGGGGACGTCGGTGGGGATTCCTGCCGGCGCTGCGTCGGCGCGCATCGCGGCAGGGGCGGTGGCGAGAGCGCCGGATGGCGTTGCGGCGCTGCTGGCGGGATCAGCGCCGGGGGCAGGCCGCTGAGCTGGGATGCGACGGGCGGCCGGATTCTCGGAGGGCGGCGCCGGGTCGTCGGTTGCGGGGCGGGGGCTGAGGACGGCCGGGAGGTCGTCGGTGGTGGCGGCCTCGGGGTGGGCGGGAACCAGCGCGTGCCCGTACGCGCCGGAGGCTGCCTTGCGTAGCAGGTGCTCGGCCTCGGCGGCGTTGATGCGCTCGGCGGGGTTCTTGCGCAGCAGACCTTTCAGCACCGGCTCCAGCGGCCCGGCTTGGCGCGGCGGGTCGGGTTCGTCGGCGGCCAGCGCGGTCAGGCTGGCCAGCGCCGACGCACGGTGGAACGGGGAATGGCCCTCGACGGCGGCGTACAGCGTCGCCCCGAGCGACCACAGGTCCGAGGCCATCCCGGCCGTCCCGTCGCGGGCCCGTTCCGGTGACATGTATTCGGGGGATCCGATCAGCATGTCCGAGCTGCTGATCTGGCTGTCGCCCTCGATGGTGGCGATGCCGAAGTCGGTCAGCAGCACCCGGCCGTCGTCGGCGAGCAGAACGTTGGCCGGCTTCACGTCGCGGTGGTCCACGCCGGCGGCGTGGGCGGCTCGGAGCGCGGCCAGCAAGTCCAGGCCGACCCGGGCGGCGCGGCGCGGGTCGAGCGGGCCCGCGGTGCGCAGCACCTCCTGCAGCGAGCTGGACGGCACGTACGCCATGACGATCCAGGCGCGGCCGTCCACATCGAGCACGTCGAAGACCTGTACCACGTTGGGGTGGCCGAGCCGGGCGGCGGCGCGGGCCTCGCGGAGGGTGCGGCGGTGGACGGCGTTGCGGTCCGAGGCCTGCAGGTCGGCGGGGAGCAGCACCTCTTTGATCGCCACTTCGCGTTGCAGCACCTCGTCACGGGCCTGCCAGACCTTGCCCATGCCACCCACGCCCAGGGTTTCGCCCAAGCGGTAACGACCGGCGATGAGAGGCATGTGAGGCCCCTTACCCGGCTGTGGCCGAGATCAGACCTGTGCACGTGTCCTTATCGGTCGCGGAATGTGCAATACTTCCGGAACTCCGAATCGAAAGTTTCGCCGGAGTTCGTGGGGCAGGCGAGGAGAGTCCATGGCCGCGACCGGAAGACGCGTCACTATCGCGACCATTGCCGAGGCCGCCGGGGTGAGTGTGCCTACGGTGTCGCGGGTGCTCAATGGGCGTACGGATGTCTCCCCGGAGACGCGCGACCGCATCGAGCATCTGCTGCGGGAACACGATTATCGGCCTCGTAACTCTCGGCAGCCACTGCGCGCCGGATTGATCGACCTCGTTTTTCACGATCTCGACAGCCCGTGGGCGGTCGAGCTGATCCGCGGCGTCGAAGAGGTCACCCACGCCGCCGGGGTCGGCACCGTGGTGTCAGCCGTGCACCGGCGCACCGCGTCTACCCGGCAGTGGCTGCAGAATCTGCGGTCGCGCCAGTCCGACGGCGTGGTCCTGGTCATCTCGGACGGGGCCGGCCCGGTCTACACCGAGCTGCACCGGCTGAACGTCCCGATGGTGATCATCGACCCGGCCGGCGGAGCCGCGTCCGACGTGCCGACGATCGGCGCCACGAACTGGTCGGGCGGTCGCAGCGCCACCGAGCATCTGATTTCGCTCGGCCACCGCCGCATCGGCCTGGTCGAGGGGCCGCGCAACCTGTTGTGCAGCCGTGCTCGTCTCGACGGCTACCGCGCCGCTCTCGAGTCGGCAGGCCTGCGGGTCGACCGGCGGCTGATCGAGCCGGGCGACTTCAGCCACGAGGGCGGTTTCGCGGCCGCCCAGCGGCTGCTCGACCGCGACGACCCGCCAACCGCGATCTTCGCGTCGAGCGACCAGATGGCGCTGGGCGTCTACGAGGCGGCCCGGCTCAAGGGCATCCGGGTGCCCAACGACCTGAGCGTGGTCGGCTTCGACGATCTGCCCGAGGCCCGCTGGTCGTCGCCGCCGCTGACGACCGTCCGTCAGCCGCTGGCCGACATGGGCGGGCTCGCCGCGCGAACCGTCTTGCGACTGTCTCGCGGCGAGCCCATTGAAACCCCCCGGGTGGAGCTGGCGACCGAGCTCGTGGTCCGGGAAAGCACCGTCCTACTTGCCGAATCCCGCCGTTAGACCACTCAGCAGCTGGCGGCGGCCGATGGCGTAGAGCAGGACGATCGGTACGGTCGTGAGCACGACCGAGGCGGCGATGGCGGGGATGT